>CAJWLW010000112.1 GCA_913042885.1 uncultured Lentisphaeria bacterium
TCCGCGATGATTGCCGACTGGCGAGAACAGTGGGGCTATGACTTTCCCTTTTATTTCGTGCAACTCGCGAACTTCGCTGAAACCGCCATCTCTGAGTGGGCCATCCTGCGCCAGTGCCAGGCCGATACATTGCAAGTGCCCGGCACCGGCATGGCAGTGATCATCGATATCGGCGAATCCAACGACATTCATCCGAAGAACAAACAGGACGTCGGCAAACGCCTCAGCCTCATCGCCCGTCATCACATCCACGGCGAGGACATCGAATACAGCGGGCCTGTGGCCAAGGCTGCCGAAGCCGCAGAAAACGGCTGCCGGATTACCTTTTCTCATGCCGAATCAGGGTTGGAAACCGGGGGCGACAAACTCGTGGGCTTCGAAGTTGCCGGCGACGACGGATCGTTTTCCCCTGCGGACGCCACCATCGAGGGTGCCGCGGTCCTGGTCACGTCGGGACACCTCTCCAGTCCCGAAACCGTCCGCTACGCCTGGGCCGGCGACCCGGTCTGCAACCTGTACAACGGTGCAGGGTTGCCGGCCGCACCGTTCCTCCGGAACATCACCAACGCTTGAGATGCTGCTCGGGCGCGGAGATAAGAGTGCCGGTATCAATCCAATGAAGGCCCCCGGCTATTTCGTCCGACTCTTGTCCGACCCCTGCTTTGGCCGGCCAGAGGCAGTGCAAGCACGTCCCTGTGTACATTGCTGTTTCGCTTTGCCCGCGTTGAAAAACAACGCCGCATGTTCTATTGTCGTCATACCCGTACTCGATACAAGCCAATGTTTTCAAATCAGTTGAAGGACAGACAGCCATGCTGACCAAAGACCAACTCGAGCAATACCACAAGGACGGTTACGTCATCGTTGAAGAACTGTTCGACGAGGAAGAGACGGCGTTGATGCTGGAAATCTCGATCGCCGACCAGGCAATCGCCGCCGCCGCCAAGACACTGGAAGAGCTGGATAACACGCAAAAACAGTCAGCGCGGGTGATCGCGCTTGGTGACAATGCCGGCGGCGAATCCACATTCTGGGTCGACGACGAGCTGAGCGATGACATGTACAGCGCCATCTCACAATGCCGGCGAATCGTCGATCCGCTCGAGCAGATGCTGGATGGCGAGGTCTACCACTGGCATCACAAGCTGATGCTGAAGGATGCGCATACCGGTGGTGCCTTCCTGTGGCATCAGGACTTCGGCTATTGGCAACCGAAAGGGTATTGCCTTTTCCCATTCATGGCGAGTTGTATGATTGCGGTCAATCGCGCCACCATGGAAAACGGCTGCCTGCAGGTGCTCAAAGGGTCGCACCACATCGGCCTGATCACCCACGTAGCCGTCGACAGCCAGAACACCGCCGATCCCGAACGCGTCGCAGCTGCCGAGGAACGTTTGCCACTGGTCCATCTGGAGCTCGAGCCGGGCTCAGCCGTTTTCTTCCACGCCAATCTGCTGCATCGTTCCGACAAGAATCTCAGTGACCATTCCCGGCGAACACTGATCTGCTGTTACAACGCAGCACGCAATGATCCCTATCGCGACTCGCATCATGCGCGCTATCAGCTGCTGGAAAAACTCGATGACGCCCGGGTCAGGGAGATCGGCAAAGCGCAACTGCAGGCGATGTAGTCGTAACCCTGGGAGCGCAGGCATCCTGCCTGTTTCTGTGAGCCACGACTTGACGGGTTGGATTCCCGGGATCAGCCAGCCCCTAATCTAACGTCACGCTGCTTCTCGTAGGGGTCGAAAAGGCCACGCTGCGCCTCGTCGTAGCGATCCAGGGTGCGCTGGAGGATATAAGGGTCCTGGTCTATCGTGGCAATGTTCTGAGACTTCAACCAGAACGGGCCGTACCCGATATGCAGCGTCTTGCGCACCTGCCCGGATAGGTTTGGTACGCCGCCGTGGCGAAGGTTCTCCGTGAAAAGAATCGCATCGCCCGCCTTCACCTCGACCGGGGTCATGCCGGGCTCATCCTGCGGTTCACAATCAAATGGCGACAAAAAATTGGACTTGTGCGTGCCCGGCACAACGCAGAAAGCCCCCTGCTCGACCGATACGTCCTGGACGAAGTAGACCATGCGAATCATCATGCAGTCTATACGATTGTTGAAAAAACGGTACCTGTACTTTGTCCCTATAGGCCCGCCCATATGCGTCGCTGACAGGTTGCCCGGGTGACGCACGCGCAGCTCGGAGTCGTTTATCGTCGGGCGCTCGGCAATCAGGCCATCCACATACGCCATTGTCCGGGAATGGTTGACCAGGCAGTCGAAAGCCGGGTCGGCGTTGAAGAAATCCTCGATAATAACACTATCCCCAATCCCTTTGCCGAAGTGGCCGCCGACATGGTACCCGAGTTCATCGTTCCGATGATAGTCGACTCCCCAGCGGGCCATCACGCGTGGGGCGTCATCAAAATGCGCCTCAGCGTGTGCGATCAGTTTATCGATCGCCTCAGCCAGTTTGGTGATTTCCTCGCCGCTCAGCATCCCCGGGATCACCAGATAGCCGACACGGTCAAACTCGTATTTCTCGATCTCCGTCATCGTGTGCCTGCCGTTTGTTGCCGGATAGTTTAGCACGAACCGGCTGTGGAAGCGAATTGACCCCATGCCCCTGCGGCGTTACACTTTGATCCTTTGCAATCCAGGAGAACGGCATGTTGAAAATCGCCATTATCGGAATGGGTGGTATCGGCAACACCCACGCCCGCTGCTACGTCGAGAACGAGCAGACCGACGTCGCCGCCGTCTGCGATTGCATCGCCGAACGCGCCGACGCGGCCGCCGAGGCGTACGGTGCCAAGGCCTTCTATAACGTTCAGGAAATGCTCGACAGCGACATAACAATCGATGCCGCCAGCGTAGCCACGGCAGGCAAGGAAAACGGCGGCGACCATTACGAACCGACGATGCAGCTGCTCGGTGCCGATATTCCCGTGCTCGGGGAAAAACCGATATCCAACGAAATCGACAAGGCGGCCGAAATGGTCGCCCTGGCGCGCGCGCGGAATCTGCCGTACGCCATCGACCTGAACCACCGCTTCACCCCGGCCGCCGCGCGGGCCCGCGAGTGGATCGACGAGGGACGGCTCGGCGAGCTGCAGATGATCCGCATGATGATGTGGATCAGCAACCCGAACGAATCGAGCCCGCACTTTCATATCCGCGCGTTGCACCCGCATTCGCTCGACGTCATGCGCTACTTCTGCGGCGACGTCGCGAAGGTCCAGGCGTTTTTCAAGAAGGGCAACGGCCGCCAAATCTGGTCGAACCTGCAACTCAACCTGCTCTTCGAGAACGGCGTCGTCGGCAACCTCATGGGCAGCTACGACGGCGGCGGGCCCGGGCACGCGTGGGGTCTGGAGACTTGTGAAGTCATCGGGCACCAGGCCCGCTTCGTGCTGCACGACGCCTGCGAGCTGCTCGAGTTCCAGCCGCGCCACAGTATCGAAGGCGAGAGCTACCGTCACCTCGGCGGCATGGCAAGTTTCGGCGACACCTTCCAAAGCCGCATCGACCGATGGATCGAGCAGTTGCGCGCCGGTACGGCACCGGATGAAATCGACGGCTCCGGCGCCGATGCACTGAAGGTGCAGCAGGTCATCGAAGCGGCAATCGAAAGCTGGGAGACCGACACTGTCGTCTCTCTCAATCCGCAGGACTGAGCCATGCAGCGCGTATGTGTCATCGGGCTCGGCCCTATCGGCAACCGCCACGCAGCCATTTACCGGGAGCACCCCGGGTGTGAGCTTGTGGGCCTTTGCGATGTCGATCGCCAGCGCGCGGATACCGCTGCGGAAACCTTCGGCGTGCCGGCATTCTACAGTGTCGACGAGATGCTGCCCAAGCTGTCGCCGACCATGGTCAGTGTCGCCACCGGCGGTGTCGAGTACGGCTCCGATCACTACGAACCGACGATGCAGGCGTTCGCTCACGGCTGCCATGTGCTCTGCGAAAAACCGATCTGCAACGAAATCGGACCGGCTGTCGAGATGGTGCGCGAAGCAAAAACCCGCGGTCTGTCTTTCGGCATCGACCTCAACCATCGCTTCACGCCGGCAGCGCGGCTGGCCAAACAGTGGGTCGACGACGGACGCATCGGCCACCAGCTGTTCATCAACATGAACATGTGGATCGGGAACCCGACCGAGAGTTCGCCGTGGTTCCATATCAAAGCGCTGCACCCGCACACCGTCGACATCATGCGCTACTACTGCGGCGACATCGAGGCGGTTCAATGTTTCGTGACCAAGGCACCTGGCCGCAGCATCTGGTCGACCGCCCAGTTCAGCATGCGCTTCGCAAGCGGCGCCCTCGGGCATCTCACGGGCAGCTACGACATCGAGCGCGGCCACCCCATGGAGCGCTGCGAACTGGCCGGTGTCAACGGCCGGTTCATTATCGATGACTTATACCGTGAAGCTACGCTGTTTCCCGCCGGGGATCCGCAGAAGCTGGTGTACACCAACCCTGTCTTCGGCGGTTTCCGCGATTTCGACGATACCTTCCGTGACCGACTCGGTGCGTTCGTCGACCAACTCAATGCCGGTGTCGCCCCGGCCGAGATCGATGGTTCCGGCGCCGATGGCCTGGCAGCGCAAAAGGTGCTGGCCGCCGCCATCGAGTCGGTCCAGACAGAATCGATCATAAAAGTCAATGAGCTCTTTCCCGATTGACGCAACAATGGAACGACTGATATGAAGTTAGGTGTGAATTCCGTTCTCTTCGGCGGCCACGACATGGCTACCGCCTTTTCGTACATCGCCCGATGCGGCTACGACGGAATCGAGATTTCGGCGATCGACGGCATGAGCGAGCACCTCGTGCTCGACCGCTGGCAGGCGCTGGTGCCGGAGATCAAGGAATTGGCCAGGGCCCACGAGCTGCCGATCCTCGCCATGGAGCAGCCGTCGCGTGAGCCGGAGAAGATGACCGCCGCCTTCCAGGCCGCGGCGGCAATCGAATGTCCGATCGTCAATTGCGGACCGGGCGGCGAGACCGGTAATGAAGAGAGTTTCCAGGCCGCCATCGACTCGCTGGGCACGCTCGCCGAGCAGGCCGGCACATACGGCGTGACGCTGTGCGTCAAGGCACACGTCGGCCATTGTATCCACGACACGCCCACATCGCTGCGCGCGCTCGCGGCCATCGACCTGCCCTCTTTCGGCCTCGACATGGATCCCAGCCACGTTCATCGCGCCGGCGAAAATCCCGTCGAGGCGATTGCCGCGGTGGTCGATCGAATTCGCCACGTGCACATCCGCGACTGCAAGGGCCGTCAGACGGGACCGGGCGTGCCGGAATTGCAGGCCAACGGACGTGGCGACATCGATCTGCTCGGCTACATTCGCGTCCTGCACCAGCACGGCTACACCGGGCCGATGGATCTGGAAGTCATCGGAGCAAAGGAATACGGAATTACCGAATGTACCGCCATCGCGGCAGAGACACGCGGACACATGCAGGCTTGCCTGCAAGCCTGCGGCGCCCGATAACTGCACGCAATCACCAGGAGACCAGGGATGGCTGCCAACCGAAAAAAACCGAATATCCTTCTTATCGCCGTCGACTCTCTGCTGTCAACGCACATGAGCTGCTACGGATACTCGAAGCTCACCTCGCCGCACATCGACAAGTTTGCAAAGTCCGCAACACTGTTCGAGAATACCTTTTGCCCGCATGTGCCGACGACATCGGCGTACGCCTCGATGCTGACCGGGCGCGACTGCTTCGGCACCGAGGTCGTGGCGCTGCGCCACAAGGGCCCGCTTACCGACAAGGTGCGGACGCTCCCAGAGATTTTGCGTGACAACGGCTATGCCTCCACCTGCGTCGGCTTTACCGGCAACCCGTCGGCCCGCGGTTTCGACAACTATCTCGATTACGAGGCCTGGGAGTCCGGGGCCGCGAGCCTGCCAAAAGCACAGGACCTGAACAATGTGGCACTGCCGGAGCTCGAGCGCCTCAGCAAATCCGACCGCCCCTGGTTCGTGATGCTGCGACACATGGACCCGCATTCCCCATATCTTCCGCCGGAACCGTTCAATCGCATCTTCTATCAGGGCGACGAATTCGATCCGGCAAACAAGTCGATGGACCCGGTCTACGCGTTCAAACCGTTCAAGGACTACTTCATGTACTGGATCCCCCCCGGGGTCACCGACAAGGACTATGTGATCGCCCAGTACGACGGTGCTATAGCCTACATGGACGCGTGCATTCAAGGGATCTTCGAGAAGCTCGAAACGCTCGGTGTCGCCGATGATACGATTGTCGTACTCAACGGGGACCATGGCGAGACGCTGTACGACCATGAATGCTGGTTTGATCACCACGGCATCTACGACGTGACCCTGCGCGTGCCGCTGATCATCCGCTACGCGAAGAAATTGCCGGCCGGCCGGCGGATACCGGGCTACAACCAGCACAAGGACCTGGCGCCAACCCTGCTCGAGCTCGCCGGAGTAAAAACGAAGGACAAATTCGACGGTGCCTCGCTGATGAAGCTGGTCAAGGGCAAGGCCACCAGTTTCGAGTCGGAGTTCTACATCACCGAGTGCACGTGGATGCGCAAGCACGGCTGGCGCACGCCACAGTGGAAGCTGATCGTCGCGCTCGAACCCGATTTCCATTTCAAGCCGCCGGTCGAACTGTATAACCTGATCGAGGACCCGGACGAAAACGTCAATCTCGTGCACCGGCATCCGGACATTGTCGCTACACTGACTGCACGCATGGAGGCGTTTATCGCCACACGCGAAACGGCGCTGGGCATCACCAACCCGATGCTGACCCAGGGCGACTGGCACGGCTACGGGTGCGGGCCATTCACCAGCAGCCGGCAGGCCTACGACATGCTGCACATCGGCGATGCGGCGGCAGCGAGGAAGCTGCAGGCCAAGTCGCGCGCGAAAACGAAAAAGAAGAAGAAGTAGCATGTCGCTGATCACGATCATCGGCCGCGGCCACTCGGGCACCCGCGCCATGTCGCACACCCTCAGCCAGAGCGGCGTGTACATGGGTGCCAAAGTAAATGTGTCCGGCGACCTGGTACCAGCGGGCGAAATGTATGAAGCGTGCCGGATCATGGCCGTACACGTGCGGCATCTGGGCGGTTTGCGCTGGGATTTCGAAGCACTGCACACGATGCCGATCGACCCCGCTTTCACGCGGTTGGTCGAATCGTATCTGAGCTCGGTGTTCGCCGGTGATGCGCAACACCGCGGCTGGAAACTACCGGAGACCACCCTGATCTTTCCATGGATTGTGCGGATGTTCCCCGACATCAGGTATATTTATTGGGTTCGCGATCCGCGTGACTGCATTGCCGGCGACCACATCACCGATGACATGAGCAACTTCGGCGTGCCCTGGGACACAACGGACGATCTCCAGCTGAGCCGCGCCACCAGCTGGAAGTACCAGGTCGATATCGTCCGGTCCACACCGGTGCCGACAAACTGGATCACCGTCCGACTCGAGGACTTCGTGCTTGAGCAGGAGGCAACACTGGCGCGGATCGAGACGTACCTGGAACTGCCGCTGGCGCGCATTCCGGTGAAACCGGAAGTCATCGGGCGCTGGAAGACGTGCGACAACAACTGCTGTTTCGATTTTTTCGCCGACCAACTGGAACTATTCGGCTACGAACCATGAGCCGCCACCGCAGTTGACTGGCGTCGTAAAAAAACTGTTCCACTCAAACACCAACTGGAGGAATCACCAATGATCCGCAAAGCCTTTGTCATGTCCGTGGATGCCGGCCAGGAAGCCGAGTACGAGCACCGCCACCGTCCGATCTGGCCGGAGTTGGAGGAAACGTTGAAAGCACACGGCGTGCACAACTACTCGATCTTCCTCCTGCCGGACACGCGGCAACTGTTCGCCTATGCCGAGATCGAGGACGAATCACGATGGGACGCCATAGCCGACACGGAGATCTGCAAAAAATGGTGGGCCCACATGGGCGACGTCATGCCGTCGAACCCGGACAACAGCCCGGTCGCCAAAAACCTTCGCGAAGTTTTCCATATCGATTGAGGCCACATGGTACACGCCGAACGAACCACAATTGCACCGGTCAAGCCATACGCCAATCTCAACATTCGTCGCCAGTACCGTATCCAGGAAGCGCAATGGATCAGTGCGCCCGGTGCGGCGACGGACGCCGATCATTTCCTCGAGTTCGAGCTGGCGTTCAAGCTGGCCACGGCCGCGACTTTTGTTATCCACGTGAGCGGCGACCAGCGTTTCGAGTTGTTTTGTGACAGCGAGTACGTCGGTATGGGCCCGGATCGCAGTGACCTGGAGCACTGGAGTTTCCACAGTTATGAAATCTCACTGGACGCCGGCGATCATGCCCTCGCAGCGTCGGTGCACTCGGTCGCAACGCATCGCCCCCACGCCCAGGTGACTTGTTGTCCGGCGTTTATCCTGGCGACCGAAGATGCACCTGTCGAGCTCGACACCGGCAGCGCACCCTGGACGGTCCGAAAAATTGCGGGTATCAGTTGCTCGGTGCCGGTGCTGTTCGATATGTGTTATCATGCTGTCGGCCCAAACTACACGATCGATGGCGCCGCCTGCTTTGATCGCGACGAAGCAGAAACGCCTGTCATCACCGGCAACGCCCGGCCGCAAAATGAAACAGGTGGTATCCTGCTCAATAACTGGCGGCTCTTTCCCAGTCGGCTGCCGGAGCAGATTCGCCAGCCGATCGCCGGGACCGGCCGTGTCCGCATGGCCGAGCCGGGGAAGCTGACTGAACTGGTCGAGTCATCCGAAGACGCGACCACGCCGTGGAACGAACTCGTTGCTGCCGGCAGCCCACTACAACTCCCGGCGGGCGCGACGCAAACTGTGCTCTGGGATCTGGAGAACTACCATTGCGGCTACCCGAAACTGCGAGTCAGCGGCGGCCGCGGCGCAACGATTGCCATCCACTGGGCCGAGGCCTGTTTCGTCGATCAACAACATAGTTCCAAAGGCAATCGTCACGACATCGCCGGCAAGTATTTCCTCGGTTACGGCGACACCTTCATCGCCGGCGGTGGCGAGGACGAACTTTTCACCGCACCGTGGTGGCGTGCCGGACGCTACCTGCAACTGATCATCGAGGTGAGCGACGAACCGCTGACAATCCGCTCGCTGGGCCTCGAGGAGACCCGCCTGCCGCTCGAGCATGAAGGCGCCTTCACATGCAGTGACCCGGCGATAGAAAAAATCATCCCGCTCGCCGTTCGCGGCATCCAGATGTGCGCCCACGAAACCTATATGGACTGCCCCTACTACGAACAGATGATGTACGTCGGCGACACGCGTCTGCAGATTCTTACATCCGCGGTGATGCGACGCGACAGTCGCCTCAATCAACGGGCGCTCGAGTTGTTCGACTGGTCGCGGCACATTACCGGCTTCGTCCTCGAACGACACCCGAGCGATCCGCGGCAGCTGAGTACGACATTCTCGATGATCTGGATCATGATGCTGCGCGACCAGGCGTGGTGGCAGCGGGATGCCGATTTTGTGGTCGAACGCCTCGCCGGCATGCGGTCGCTGCTGGAGCTGTTCCGAAGCCTGACGGATGAGCGGATGCTTCTATCGGGATTACCCGGCTGGTCTTTTGTCGACTGGGTCGTGCATGACGGCTGGGACGACGGCTATCCACCGGGGGCGGCATTCGGCTGCAGCGGCGTCTGCAACCTGCTGATGCTGCTGGCCCTGCAAAGCGCGATCGACATCGAAACGGCTTTCGGCGAGCAGCACTTTGCCAACAGCTACCGCGACTGGTCTGACCGCCTGGCCACATCGATCCGGGAAACCTTCTGGAATGACGGGCGACAACTCTTCGCCGATGACCCGGCACACCGGTACTTCAGTGAGCATGCGCAGTGCCTGGCACTGCTTTCCGGACAATTCGACGACCGTATCGCCGAACCCTGTTTCGAGGCACTGCTCACGGCCGATGACCTGGCAAGAACGACAGTCTATTTTTCCTTCTATCTGCTCGAGACTTTTTACGCGCACGGCCGCGGCGAGCTCATCGTCGAGAAGCTCGAGTTCTGGAAGGCACTTGTCGCCCAAGGCTTCAAGACCCCTGTCGAGATGCCCGAACCGTCGCGCAGCGACTGCCATGCCTGGGGGGCGCATCCGCTCTTTCACATGCATGCCAGCCTGAGTGGCATTCGTCCGGCATCGCCGGGCTTCACAAGCGTCTGTATCGCCCCGCAACCCGGCGGACTGACACAACTGTCCAGCGTGCTGCCGCATCCGGACGGTGAGATTCGCTTCAGCATGAAACAGCACGACAACGTTTGGGACGTCGAGGTCACGCTGCCGGATGGACTCACCGGGGTCCTCGAGTGGCAGCAGCAGTCGATTGCCCTGCAGGGCTCGCAGCAGCTCGGACTGCCGGCGCCACAAGGTTGACGCGGCCAAGACAGGCCGGCGCCGGCGTTGTTCAAGCCTGCCCGTTATGCTGAACCACCAAGTCCCCATCGATCTGCTAGGCAGTTTGCGGCGGTAACTCCCAGCGTACTGTATGGCATACCGTACGGCCGTTTTCAGACGGCTCGAGATGGTATGGCTCGAGCGCGTAAATGGTGACCAGCGCACCGTCCGGCAGCTCCCGGGTCGTGGCCCAACCGGTGCTGGTGGCGTTCGAGAGCGCCAGCTGCAGCGGGTGTTCAAAATCCCAGGTACGGCCATAGTCATAGCTGAGAACCCCGGAGACCCCGAAAGGCAAGTGATAACTCGTGTAGGTGCACAGCAACCGCTGGTCCTTCAGCAATGTCAATTGACCCTGGACTTCGCTGTATTGCAGGAATTCGCGCGGCGCGGTCCAGGTCAGGCCGTTGTCGGTGCTTTCGATCAAAACCATATGACCGGCGGCATGGTCGTTGGGCATGGTGCCGGGCGGATACGGCAATGGCTTGTCCTTTAGCGGGTGCAGCCACTCAAAGCGGCTGGCCGCCAGAATTCGACCATCGGGCAGGTGCTCGAAATCCGCCTCGACAAACAACGGGAAAGTCTCATCCCACGTCTCAACGTCCGCACCGCGCTGCCATGTTCGCCCACCATCGGACGACTGCATCAACCATGCCTTACTCTTCGGCGAATCATATCCCAAAGGCACCCGGCCTTCACTGGTGCCGATACAACGGATGAATGCGATCGAACCATCGCCGGGAAAAATCGGCGCGCGCACCGGTCCGACAAGCTGATATTCATCCTCGCGAGTTGTTTTGAAATCGATCAGTTCCCAGCTCGTGCCGCCGTTGTCACTGTACCCGATGCCGTCAAGCGACTCGGATGTAAACAGCAGTGCCCCGTCGTCAAGACAGGTCAGCGAGCCTTCCTTGCCGCACAACGGCGTGTGCTCAATCGACTGCCAGGAATGGCCGCCGTCGCTCGACTTGTGCAGCTTCACAGGCCAGCACGTATCCACACACCCGGTAGGGAACGGGCTGCTTACCTGCGACGCCAGCATGTCGACCGGCGACGCAATCAATGTCCCGTCGGTCATGACGGCAAGGCCGGACTTGTATAATCCGCGCTTGCCAATCTGCGCCCGCACGGCGGGAACCCGTGAGAGTTGCGCGACGGCGCCGTACTCCAGGCCGGTGTACCCGCTCAGGCCACAGTTATGGTAATTGGTGTTGTAAGCGTCGTGTTCCCATTGAAATGGTGCAGTCGACAGGTTCATTATCCCCCCCGGATTCCGTTTGAGTGTGGGAGACAACATATCAGATGTGGCCCTGCTGCCAAATGGCACAATCCAAGTTAAAGTACAGGTTGCAACCGACTACCACGTTATTCTGGAGCGACACATGGCGCGATACGCATCGCCGGAGCAGATCAAAACAGGCGTTGTCGGCTACGGCGGCGCCTTCGAAATGGGCAAACTCCATCTGCTGGAAATGCAGTCGAATGGCATGATCCCGACCGCCGTGGCAGAGCTTGACACCGAGCGCCTGGCCGTCGCCGAAACAGATTTTCCCGGCATCGAGACCTACAGCACAGTCGAAAGTATGCTGGCCGAGTCCGACGTCAATTTTATCACCGTGATCACGCCGCACAACACCCATGCCCCCATCGCTCTGCAGTGCCTCGAAGCCGGTCGCCATGTCTGCTGTGAAAAACCATTGGCTCTGACAACCGAAGAATGCGAAAGCATGATGGCTGCGGCCGAAGCAAGAGGTCTCATGCTGACAGCGTATCACAATCGCCATTGGGACGGCTGCAT
The DNA here is from genome assembly GCA_913042885.1 of uncultured Lentisphaeria bacterium. The sequence continues at coordinate 12,252 of CAJWLW010000112.1, forward strand.
CCTCAAGGCTCTGCAGAATATCCGGGAAGACGGTATCATCGGGAAAGTGTGCCGCATCGAAGCGCAGATAGGCGGCCACGGATGCCCGGGCGACTGGTGGCGTTCGAGCAAGTCGATTTCCGGCGGCATCTTGTACGATTGGGGCGCGCACTTCACGGAGTATGCCCTGCAGCTTATGGACGATGACATCGTCGAGGTCTCCGGCTATGCCACCCATGGCCACTGGGCCATGCAGACTCCTTGGAAGGACGACACCATCGAAGACGAAGCCATGGCGATGGTGCGGTTCAAGCGCGGCGGCATTTACATGCTGCGCGTCTCCCACCTCGAGAGTAACCCGCATCCCTATTACATGAAGGTGACGGGTACACTCGGCTGCTACGAATTCAGTCCGCATGGCAAGTATCGAATCACAACGCAGGAAGACGGTGAAGTGGTTGTCCGTGAAGGCGACGAACCGGAACGTGAAGCCTGGCGTTTCTACAAGAACGTCACCAACCATCTGGTAAATGACGAACCCCTGATAATCACCG
>CAJWLW010000113.1 GCA_913042885.1 uncultured Lentisphaeria bacterium
CCGGCCCGGTTTTTACAAACATCGTGCTGGCTGACGAAATCAACCGCACACCGCCCAAAACCCAGGCGGCACTGCTGCAGGCGATGCAGGAACATGAGGTCAGCGCCGGCGGTAAGACGTATAAACTCGATGCACCGTTCTTCGTGCTGGCGACCCAGAACCCAATCGACCAGGAGGGCACCTACCCGCTGCCGGAGGCGCAGAAGGACCGATTCCTGATGAACATCCTGATCGGCTATCCTGACCGCGACGAGGAAGAGGGTATTGTCGAGCATACAACCACCAACGAGTCAGTCGAGATCGACTCGATCTGTGACGGGCGCGCTCTGATCAGGTTCCAGCGACTGATCCGCGACATCCCGGTCTCGAAGCATGTAACCGGCTACGCTGTTGACCTGGTGCGCGCCACCCGGCCAACGGAATCGGACGCGCTGGAATTTGTCAAGGAGCAGGTAAGCTGGGGTGCCGGGCCGCGCGCCAGTCAGGCCCTGATCCTCTGCGCCAAATGCCAGGTCGCTCTGGATGGGCGCATGAACGTGTCCACCGACGATGTGCGGCGTGTGGCGCTGCCGGTGATGCGGCACCGTATCCTTTGCAGCTTCCGCGCCGAAGCCGAAGGCATCACCACGGATGACATCGTCAGCCGGTTGATCGAGGAAATTCCCGAACGCGCCACCCAATGAGGACGTCTCCCCCAAGCCTCTGGTGGCATCGCCTCGGACCGTCGGCAAGCGGGCTGCTGCAAAAACTGCACCGCGCCTGGACCGCAAAGCGCCAGGCCGCCGACAGCCCAACTGTGATGACCGGGTCTGATCCGCAGCACTACTTCGATCCCGACATCCTGGCCCGGGTCGGATTCTCGCCCTTGCTTGCCCGGCTGGTCGTCGAAGGGTTTATCAGCGGGCTGCACAAGAGTCCGTTTCACGGCTTCTCCGTCGAGTTTGTCGATTACCGCGAATACGTCCCCGGCGACGACCTCAAGAACATCGACTGGCCGCTGTTCGCCCGCACCGACCACTACTACATCAAGCGATTCGAAGACGAGACCAACCTGCGCTGCACGATTCTGCTCGACAACTCCGCGTCGATGGCGTTCGGCACCGGCGCCCTGACGAAGTGGGATTACAGTTGCTTCCTCGCCAGTTGTCTGGCATATCTGATGCTGAAGCAGCAGGATGCCGTCGGGCTGTCACTGTTCGGCGATACTGCCGGCGCGCTCGTCCGCCCGCGGGCGCAGCGGACACATCTGCAGCAGTTGATGAAAGTCATGATGGACCATGCCCCGACCGGCGGCACCAACATTGCCCGCAGCCTCGAGTCCGCCATTCACAAGCTCAAACGGCGCGGCCAGGTCGTGGTCATCAGTGACCTGATCGATGACCCTGAGGAGACCCTCAAGGCGCTTCGTCTCCTGGCCAGCAATCGCCATGATGTGATTGTCTTTCAGATTCAGGATCCCGCCGAGCTCGAGTTTTCGTTTCAGGGCGCGACGCTGTTTCGGGACCTGGAAACCGACGAAGAACTCGAGATCGATCCGTCGACGGTGCGCACCGCTTACCTCGCGCGCATGCAGGAAGTCAGCGAATTCTACCGCACCGGCCTGGCCGAGGTGGAGATCGATCACCACCTGATCAATACCCGCCAGCCTTATCATGAGGCGTTGTCGATCTATCTCGACGGGCGGAGCAAGGTGCACCGGCGATGATCAACTTCCTGGCGCCTTCTGCTCTGTTCGGTCTGGCATTGCTCGCCATTCCGCTGGCAATCCACCTTTTTCAACCACGCAAGGTGAGACATACGCCGTTCAGCTCCCTGCGCTGGCTCTTCCAGACCGAACAGCGGTTGGCACGGCGGATCAAGTGGCACCAGATCCTGTTGTTGCTGATTCGCGCCGCTTTCGTCACGGTGATCGTGCTGGCGCTGGCCCGGCCGCAATACTACGGCGGCGGCAAAGCGGAAGTCGTCGAGCGCTTCATCGTGCTGGACACCAGTCGCAGTATGGCATACCGCACCGCGGATCAAAAGACGCCGTTGGAGACTGGTCGGGAATTCGTCAGCGAACTGATCATGCGCAGCCGCGCCGGTGACCGGACAGCTGTACTTCTGACGAATTCGCGCACGCAGATTCTCACATCGTTGACCGATGACCTGGAGTCCGCGTTGCCGGCCGTCGAGCGGGCTACAACGGGCATTGCCGGTACGGATCTGAACACTGCATTGGCAACCGTGCAGTCGATGCTGCCGCAGTGCCGAGAGGACGCCAGGATCAAGTTGTACTTCGTTACCGACAACCATCAGCAGTCGTGGTCGCCTGCCGAGGTGCAGGCGTTCGTTACAGACGCCAAGCGCCCCGTGCAGGTCCAGATCATACAAGTGGGCGTGATGTCTCCGAGGAATGCCTGGATTGCCGACGCGCAGGTGAGACCCGGCGGAGCAGAAGGACAAACCACCGTAGTGGTAGACATTGCGTGCAGCGGTGAAGGCGACCAGCGGCGGCAGCTCCACATTGGCGACTCGTCAGAGCCGGTCGATCTGAAACCCGGCGGCAGCCGGCGCGTGACGTTCTCGATTCCGTCCATCGACGATCCAAAGAAGGAGATCATTGAGATCCGGCTTGAACCGCCCGACAGCCTGCCGGAAGACGACGTTATGTATGTTGATCTGTCATCGGGCGGCGGTTTGCGTGTGCTGCTGGTAGAGCAGGCGACTTCCCGTGTCCCTTCGCTGCGGCCGGGTTTTCACGTGAATGTTGCCATGGAAGCCCTGTCCCGCCGCACCGGCAATATCAGTGTCACAATGAAATCTCCGGGCAACCTGATTCCCGCGGACATCCTCGATGCGGAGGTGATCATCCTTGCCGATGTCGCCAGCCTGACGGACGCAACGCTGTCGGCGCTCGAGGCACGGGTCAAGGCGGGTGCCGGCCTGGCCGTTTTCCTCGGACCATCGGTGAACCGGGAATTCTACAACACCGGGATGCACGATCCCCTTCATCCTCAGGACAGCCTCTTGCCTTTGCCTTTGGCGCCGGTCGGCGAACCCGCCGGGGGTCGCCCCGTGTCGTTGAAAAACATCGATTGGACGCACGAGTTGTTTGCCGGGCTGCTGGATCCAAAGCTTGGCGACATCTCAGTGGCGCGAGTGAAGCGGTTTTACACGTTCAACGCCAATGCGATCAACGCCTCGCAAGTCCTGGCGTGGATCGAGGACGACGTGCCGGCGGTAATCGAGCATGCGCTGGGCCCCGGCCGAATCCTGATCTTCAACATGACCGCCAACGACACCTGGTCGGACCTGCCGCGGCGCAACAGTTTCATTCCGCTCATCGACCGCATACTGACCTTCCTGGGCAGTGCCAGAGCACGTCAGTTCACCGCCGACGAGACTGTGGTGGTTGTATTGCCAAGTGTAAACGAGGGTGAAGCAATCGTCGTCGAGGGGCCGGACGGCACGCCGGTACAGTCGACAATCAATACCGTCAACGGTCGGACATTTGTGCGATTGGACAACATCTCGCAAGCCGGTGTTTTCCACATAATCCCCGGTGGCGACACGAGCAGGGCGGTACCGCTCATCATACGTCCCGGGCTTAGCGACAGTATACCGACACCGATCGACACGGAGCTGCTTGGCAGTTGGTGGGCACCTGCTGATTTCTCTGTCGTCAATGCCGACAGAGAGCTCGAGCAGTTGTCGAAAACGACACACCTGGCGCTGTCGCCATGGTTGATATGCCTGGCTTGCCTGTTGTTTCTAGCGGAGATGTATCTGGTGCATCGATTGTGTCCGCGTCTCAATCCAGCCGTAACCACGATGCTGGTAAGCCACGAGTCCAACCAGTCTTCTGAAACGCTTCATCGCACCGTTAATCACTCCTCTTGATCGAGCCACAGTGACATTGGATAATTGATGAATAGTGAGATCACGAGTTTTCCCTGACCAGCACCTCACACCTGACACCTGAATTCGCATGTTGCCGATATCCACCATGAACTTGCTGCCGATCGTATCGATCTGGTTCATTGCGGTCGTTGCAACGGCACTGCTGATATTGCTTGTTTACGGATCCCGTCAGCTGATCGAGCGCAACGTGCCGCAGCGTTGGATGATGATTCTGTTCAGCTTGCGCGTGCTTATCATCATTGTCTTCGTTCTGTGCCTGTTGCGTCCGGCATTATCGAAGTGGCGGGAGGAAAAACTGCAACCGACGCTGCTCGTCCTGGCCGATGTCTCGCGCAGCATGAGCGAGGCGGGAGGATCCGGCAAGGGCACGCGCTTCGACGAGACGGTCGGCGTGCTGCTTGCCCCGCAGGGCATTGCCCGTCTCGAGCAGGCGTATGACCTGCACTGCTATGCATTTGATGACAGTACACGGCCGATCGCACCCGACACGCTTGCATCCATAGAACCGAAGAGCGAGTCGACCCGTATCGGTCAAAGCCTGGAGTCGGCATGGAACCAGTATCGATCGAGCAGTGGCGCCACAGCGTCCAAGGAAGCTGCGCGGGTGCTGCTGATCAGCGACGGTGCCAACCTGGCCGGTGACGATGCCTTGGGCGCGGCGCAGCGTCTGGGTCTGAGAGTGGACACATTGACACCCGCACCAGGACATGACGAGGCGGATCTTCCGGCGCTGCATATTGCAGATGTGCAGAGCAGCAATCGTGTACTGGTTAATTCAGAGACGCGATTCCGCGTCACGCTTGCCGGTCGCGCAGATGGTGAGCAAGCGCTGACAGCCACGTACAACGGCAAGCCGTTCTTTGAACATTCAATCACTGCCGCAGCCGGAGATGTCGAGACGCGTGTCATCGTTACGCATCGACCGAAGACCCCCGGCATTTCCCGATACGCCTTCTCCGTGACACCCGCTGCCGAAGAAACGATGCCGGCTTATGAAGTCAATGTCCACGTCGTCGATGCGAAATTCGAGGTTCTTATTCTGGAAGATACCTGGCGCTGGGAGTTCAAGTATCTCCGTCGTGTATTGGAGGATGATCCCAGCTTCAACCTGACGGCGTTCCTGGCGCGTGGCAGAGCTTCGTACGTACAATTCAGTGAACCCGAACGCGGGGTCTCGCTTGCCGGATTCCCCGAAGGCCCCGCTGAGATTGACTGGTTCGATATCATTGTTCTGGGCAATGTCGATCCGGACCGCTGGTCGCGGCGGCTGGCCTCGGCAATTGCCGACAGCGTTGTGGAGCGGGGCAAGTCGCTGATCATCATTGCCGGACCCGACATCGGGCGGCTGGCCCGGGTCCCGGAGCTGGGACCGCTTTTCCCGGTTGAGATCGGCGCCCGCACCGGTGTCCCGATTGAGGGGCCGGTCTCTCTGCAAATCAACGCCGAGGCCGGCGCGATGCCGTACTTCTCTGTCAGGCCCGAGACACACCAGATGCTGCCGGCGCAGGCATTGCCTCCCGTCGATCGCATCTATGCACCTATTCGCAAACGTCCAGCTGCGACTGTACTCCTCGAAGCACAGCAGCACGCCAACGCCTATGGGAATCTTATCGTCATGGCCGAGCACACCGTAGGGCGCGGACGGGTCCTTTATATCGGTACGGACACCCTGTGGAAGTGGCACATGTACGGTGCGCGGGACAAGGCCAGAGGGACCTTGCACAGGCGGTTCTGGCAGCAAACGCTGCGCGCACTGGCGCCGCCGCTGGCGGGATCCGATGGCGGCAATCTGTCGGTGCGGACCGATCGCTCCCGCTATACTGCCGGTGAGCGGGTGGCGCTCACCGCCGAGCTGTATCCGCTCGAGGCCTCTGCAGCGGTCAAGATCGCTGCGACTGTTGTCATGCCGGACGGCCAGCGGCTGGTCGTGCCGGTCACACCCGATCCGCGCACACCCAGCAAACGGATCGCGGAGTTTCGTGTGTTCGCGCCGGGCCGCTGTCGGATCACCACCACCGCTACCCGCAACGGCGAGCTCATTGCCGAGAGCGTGACAACTGTCGACGTCCAGGCGGCGCTTGGGGAGTCGGACAATATCGCGGTCAACGCTGGATTGATGGCGGCACTTGCCCAAGCAACCGGCGGTACGGTCATCGATGCAGTCGATCAAGAGACCTGGCCGACCGAGCCGGAGACCGCCGAGCGGACCGTGCGGCGTGTCGTGATTCACGATCTATGGTACAACTTCGCGCTGCCCTTGCTGCTCTTCGGTCTGCTCGGCATCGACTGGCTGCTGCGCCTGCTCCGGGGATATTTCTGATCTCTGTCTCAAAGCCGTTCCATGGGGTGATGAAGGGGTGATTAGAGAGTAATGTCCCGCCGTATCAAATTCGCCACTGCCGAATAGTCTTGTCAACGGAAAGTCCCGGCAACTGACAAGGAAAAAACGCCTCATGAAATATTTGCTCCACACAGACACACCCGTCACTGGCAATAGCCGCACCGCTGATGCCGAGCCCCTGTTCATCGCCAAAGACGGCAAGGCACTGGCTGTGCTGGCGGTCTCGCCGAACCCCGGAGTACAGGAACAATTGGCGATCGATGAGCTGGTGCGGGCGATCGAGCTGATGTGCGGACAGAAGCCGAAGGTCGCCAGCACGGACGACGCCATCGCCGCGGCACTCGCCGACACGGCGCCGGTGATCGTGCTGGGGCAGGAAGCACTCAAAGCAAAGCCCGCACTGGAGGCGGAGATCGCGGCCGTGCTGAAGAAGAAACCGTACCTGCGCAGCGACGGCATCGCGGTGAAACGGGAAGGCAACCGGATCTACATCGCCGGCAACAACGATTACAGCCACTACTACGCAGCGGCTGAGCTGCTTCGAAAATTGGGCTGCCGCTGGTATATACCTACGGAGATCGGCGAGTGCATTCCCCAGAAAGAAACGATCTCTGTCGATGATCTGGATATCGTTTTTTCCTCGCCGTTCGAAGTCCGAATATACTGGATTTCGTGGGCCGGAGACAAGACCGGCCAAGACGAGTTCATGCGACGGAACATGATGGGTGGCAGAGAAGGTTTTCCGGGATGCAGCCACACGCTGGGCCAGTACGTGAAAGAACTCTCCGACGACGTCATGAAGGTCCCGCTCACCGATCCGAACACGGCGACACACATCGCAAAGCAGCTGGAGGACAAGTACTCGGCGGGCAAAAAAATCACGCTGGGCATGGACGACGGTGTCTATGACTCCGATTATCCCGGCGACAAGGAGCTGATGGAGTTGCAATGGGACAAGTACATGCTGCGCTGGAGCATGAGCGATCCGTTTATCGAGTTGTACAACAACATCGCCAGAATCCTGCAGGAAAAGTATCCGGACAGCACCAGCAAGATCGGTTTCCTGTTGTACTCGATGATGACGATCCCGCCGGTGCGCGAGATGAAGGCGGAACGCTCGCTCTACGGTGTGCTGGCACCGATCGATATCGATCCGAACCACGGCATGGACGATGCACAGTCACCGCCGCGGCAGGAGTACCGCGACATGATGTACAAGTGGGCAGAGATCTTCGACGGCCGGCTGGCTGTCTACGACTACGACCAGGGCATGCTGATCTGGCGCGACCTCCCGAACCCGTCGCACCAGTCGTTCCGACAGGACATCAAGCACTACCGCAAAGCCGGCATCATGGGCTTCACCACGGAGAGCCGCAACGCCATCGCCACGGTCTTCCTGAACCTGTACATCCGCGGGCGCCTGATGTGGGATCCGGACGAGGACGTGGACGCGCTGCTCGACGAGTTCTATCCGATCTTCTACGGCCCGGCCGCCGAGCCGATGCGAGTCTACTGGTCAACGATCTACGACGCCTTCGAGAACACGCTGGTTACCGAGCACGAGTACTTTGCCGTGCCCGGCATCTACACGCCCGAGGTGATGCAGGTCCTGACCGAGAACTTCGAGAAGGCGGAACAGATCATCAACAGCCTGCAGAAAGAAGGTCGCGACTTGACGCGCAACGAGAAACTGTACGTCGAACGGATGCGGTTCACGCGATACAGCTATCTGATCACCAAGGGCTACACGGACATGATCCATGCCGCGGCAACGGAATGTGACTACGCCAAGGCCGCGGAGATCGGCAGCAAGACCGTGGCGCTGCGCGAGGAAATGACCGACTTCAATGGCATCTTCACCACCTACCGCAACATGGACGCCGAATATGGAGAGAAGTACGAAGACGGTTATCACTGGTGGCTGGGCGAGATAAAGCAGTACCACGAGCTCGGAGCGTTCGTCGACGGTACCAAGGGCAAACTGGTCGGCAAACTGCCGCTCGAGTGGGCCTTCCGCCGGGACACCGGCGACTGCGGAGTCGACAACGGCTTCGCGACGCAGGCGGTCGACCTGACCTGGTGGAACAGCCACAAGGACAATCTGACCCCCGACAACCGCCGCATGTACCCCGACCAATGGGAGATGATCCGCACCGATGTCTTCGTCCAAGCCCAGGGTATTCGCGCCCCGGACCGCCAGTGTTATAGCGGCACTATCTGGTACCGCACAGAGATCGAGTTGACGGCTGAAGAGACGGCGGGTGAGCTGCACATCCGGTTCCCGGGTATCTTCAACGTGTCGTACGTCTACATCAACGGTCAGGAAATCGCCCAGCGCAGCAACTACAACACGCTGTGGTTTCTCAACGACTACCGCTTCGAGTGGGACGTCGATACCGCGGGCGGACTGCAGATAGGAAAAAACACGATCGCCGTGCGCTGTATCAATACGCACCATTTCGGCGGCCTTTTCCGTCGTCCGTTCCTCTATGAAAAAATCTCTGATTGAGTTGAAACCACGCGAAAAAAGAACGAAACACCGGTGATCCTGTCCAATCAGCATTTGCACGCAACCTTCGATGACGCCACGGGAGCGTTGTCGACGCTGGAGAGCCGCGCGACCGGCTGGCGCCTCCAGGACCGCCCGGAGCTCGGGCTCGGCTTCCGCATGCTGGTGCCCTTGCCCGACCGGCGCAACAACCAGGTCACCGGCCCGCAGAAACTCGCCGGCATCGAGCAATCGCCGGACGGCAACAGGCTGACGTTGACCTGGAACCACCTGCAGCCGCAGCATGGCGAGGCGCTGGACATTACCTTTGTTGCCACGGTCACGCTCGAAGGGGCGACGCTGCGCTTCGAGGCCCATCTCGACAATCGCTCGCCGCACACCGTCGAGCACGTCAGTTATCCGTGTATCGGCGACCTGCCGATGCCATCTGCCGACGAACATCTGCGCACCATGATGCGCACCTCCTCGGGCATGGCTACGGCGTCGCTGCTGCCGCGGTTCACCGGGCGCTTCGGGTACTGGGGCCTCGAGCAACCACTGCAGACACCCGAGGACCCGATTACACCGTTCCTGCTCATCGCCAGTGACCGGCAAGGCCTGTACACGGGCTGCCACGACACCAGCGCCAAGGAAGCGATCCGCTTCGTCTGCGAGCTCAAACCGGGATTCGAAATCGGCTTCGGCGAGGATGACGGGATGGCATCGGCCGAGCCGGAGTTAGACGGGCAGGCAAACCATCTTGAGGTTGCAACCTGGCATTTCCCGTATGTACTGCCGGGGACATCAACAGACTTGTCGCCCATCGTCCTGGCACCCTTCACCGGCACCTGGCACAAGGGTGTGGATGTGTACAAGGCATGGCGGGAAACGTGGTTCAAGCGACCGCCGACACCGGCTTGGGCACAGGACGTTCATTCCTGGCAGCAGCTCCACCTGAACTCACCTGAAGACGAACTGCGCTGGCGGTACAGCGAGCTGGCGGACATCGGCAAAGAATGCGCCGCACACGGCGTCCAGGCGTTGCAGTTGACAGGCTGGACGGTGGGCGGCCAGGACCGCGGCAACCCGTCGCACGACACCGATCCGCGACTGGGTGCGGCAGCCGAGCTGCGCGACGCGATCACCCGCATCCATGAGCTTGGTGTGAAAGTCGTGTTGTTCAACAAATACACATGGGTGGATCGCACGACCGACTGGTACCGCGAGGAAGGCATCCGCCACACAACCAAGAACCCGTACGGTGAACCGCACTTCCATCCGGGGTATCAATACCACACGCCGACACAACTGATCGGGATCAACTCGCGGCCCTTCGCGCCGACTTGTCCGCTCAGTCCGGCGTGGCGCAAGATTGCCTGCGACGAGTTCCGAAAAAGCCTGGCCCTGGGTGCCGCCGGCGCGCTCTATGACGAATGCCAGCATCATGGCGGCGCCACCTACTGCTTCGACCCGGCACACGACCATCCGGTGCCGGCGCACATCTTCGCGGGCGACACGCCATTGGGCGAGGCGTTTCGAGAGATCGCGGCGAGCGAAGATCCCGAGTACCTGTTGGTCGGCGAGGTGTGCCGCGATGTGCAGTTCCTGCACTACAGCATCGCCTACTTACGTATCACCAACCCGGACCACGTCGCAGTGGAACGTTATATCGATCCGTTCGCCGGGTTGATGGTGGCGGTGACGGCATTCAACGACCGCAACACGCTCAACCAGTGCCTCATGCACCGCTACATCATCAGTTACGAACCCGGCAATTACAAAGGGCGTCTCGGCGAGTTCCCGCGCACGCTCGAGTACGGCAAAACGATCGACGCCCTGCGCCGGCGCTACCGGACATTCCTCTGGGATGGCGAGTACCGTGACACGCAGGGCGCCCAAGTGACCACAGCAGCAGGTACGCCGCACCCGCACTACACAGTCTTCCGCGACACGGACAATGGAAAACGGGCAGTCGTGGTCGGGAACTTCGACACCGCACAGGCAGTCAAAGTAGCCGTGACCTTGGACGACAGTACGCAGCCGCTGCTGCTGGTTCGGCCGGAGGCACCGGAGCCCGAATCCGCACCGGATGAGATCGGGCTGGGGCCGGGAGAAGCTGCCGTACTGATCGAAAGCTGACCCCTGCCGGCGTTGCTGATTCCGGCGTTTTCGCATACTACAGTATTCGCCCCGGTACGATTGCACTCGGCCAAGCCGGAGGTACCTTTGTCGCTCGTCTCAACACAAACCCACACCTAACGGAAATCAACAATGATGAAGTCTGCAATGCTCCTCTTGTTTTGCGGCGCTCTTGGCACCGTTACCGCAGCCCCCTTCGAGAATGTTACCGGCCCCATGGGGCTGGAGAATATCAACAACGGCGCTGTGGCATGGGGCGACTTCGACAACGACGGTTTTGTTGACCTGTTTGCCGCTGGCATTTTCCGCAACGAAGGCGGCGAGAGCTTCAGGAAAGTACAGGGCGGCCCACCGCACACTTCGGTGGCGGACTACAACGGCGACGGCTTCCTCGATGCTGCCGGGGTCGGAGAGGCGATACCAACGGTAACCCTGGCGAGCTACAACGGCGAGACCGGCACCTTTGACGACCATTCCCAAAAGTTCGCGAAGGTGCCCACCTACCGTCCGTACTCGAGCTTCTGGGCCGACTTCAACGGCGACGGGTTGCTCGACTACTACATCACCGGCATGACCAACTCCAACGCCTGGCCGGACGGCGGCACCCACGACTACATCTATTTCGCTGAAAAAGCCGAAGACGGAACAGTCACGTTCAACATCGGCTGGACCTCTCCCGGCGCCGCCAACACCCGCGGCGCATCGCCGTGTGACTTCGACCGCGACGGCGACATCGATGTCATCACCAGCGGCTACTGGATGACGGTCGATTACCTGTGGCGCAACGACGGCACCGGCAAGTTCGACGACGCCGGCGGCGCCCTCGGCGTCCCGCAGCGCACCGGTCACGGCGTCGGTTCCTGCTGGGGCGACTTCGACAACGACGGCTGGATCGACCTGTACGTCTCGAACTTTTCGCATCCCGGCAATCCACCGCCGGCCTTTGCCCGCAACAACGAAGGCAAGAACTTCGAGAACAAGGGCACCGGCGGCATTGGCTGGGTGGAGTCGCAGGGTTGCGCGGCCGCCGGCGACTACGACAACGACGGCGATCTCGACATGTTCCTCACGGCTCTCTACACGCCGCGCGGCCGGCTGATGCGAAACAACGGCAATTTCAGCTTCACCGATGTCAGCGGCGAGTATGGCCTCACGGGCATCGGCCCAAGTTACGCAGCGGCTTGGGGGGATTACAACAACGACGGTTACCTCGACCTCTCCGCGCACGGCCAGCTGTACAAGAACCCCGGCGGCGAGAACCACTGGCTGAAGGTCAAGCTGACTGCTTCCGACGGCAAGATCAACGCCTCCGCCGTGGGGGCCCAGGTGCGCATCGCCGTACCCGAGCTCGGCACTTTGACGCGCCACGTCGAAACGGCTACCGGCCAGGGCAACCAGAACGACCTGACGATGCATTTCGGCCTGGGCAGCTACAGCGGCCCGCTGACGCTGGATATCTTCTGGCCGGACAAGGCGACTCAGAGCGTCAAGGTCGACGGCGTCGACAAGCTGGTCCGGGTAGATCGCAAGTAATCGACCTCGGCATCACGGTCCCGCTCCGACCACGCAGGGTTTCGAAACCCGCCCTTCCCACAGTTTATGATAGTTATCCTCGCCACTGACCCAGTACGGCAGGACCCCCGCAATGTGGCCGTCCAGGTACATACCGTTGGCCTTGCCTCCCGAATGGCGGAAGGCGTATTCCGCACAGGCCCAGGAACAGTTTAAGTCATAGTTGATCGCGTAGTGGTAGAATGGCAGCGTCCAGAATTGCGTGCCGCCGTCGTTTTCCATGCAGTCCATTACGATCATCCCGTCACTCGGCGCC
>CAJWLW010000114.1 GCA_913042885.1 uncultured Lentisphaeria bacterium
TTCTACAAGAACGTCACCAACCATCTGGTAAATGACGAACCCCTGATAATCACCGCGGAATGGGCAACGCGCGTGATTCACATCCTCGACCTCGCCTGCAATAGTGCCACCAAAGGCCGGGCCCTTCCGGTCACCCACCCATGAGAGATAAAATGAGAGTTGGCATCATCGGCATTCAGCACGAGTCAAACACGTTCATCCGGGAACCGACGACTTTCGCGGACTTTGAGGCTGGCCGCACCTGGGCGGGAGAAGCGATACGTGAGAACCTCAAAGACACCAACCACGAAACCGCCGGATTCTTCGAAGGCCTCGCGGCCGCGGGGATCGAAGCAGTCCCGATCTACTTCGCCCTGACCATGCCCTCCGGCGCGATCACGGCAGAGACCGCCGAAACCCTTTTGCAGAACGTACTGGACGAATTGGCCGAGGCCGGTCCGCTCGACGGTATCCTGGCCGCGCCGCACGGCGCCGGCGCCGGGGTCGGTGATGACCTCAGGGATTTCGACGGCTGGTGGCTCACTCGCGTGCGCCAGGTCATCGGCGACGATCTGCCGATGATCACCACGATCGATCCGCATGCCAATCTCAGTGAACGCATGGTCGCCGCTTCCGACGTCGTGATCGCCTACGCCACGAATCCGCATATCGACCAGAAAGCGCGCGGCCTGGAAGCTGCCGAGCTCATGCGCCGGACACTTGCCGGCGAGATCAAACCGGTCACGGCAGCCGCCTACCCGCCGGTAGCAATCAACATCGAGCGCCAACGTACCAGCGCCCCGCCCTGCCGGCCGATGTATGAAACCCTCGAGCGTATGCGCGATCAGCCGGGTGTCCTGTCGAACAGCGTCGTCCTCGGCTTCCCCTATGCCGATGTCGAGGAAATGGGCAGTGCCTTGATCGTCGTCACGGACAATGACCCGGCACAGGCCCAGGCCCTGGCTGACGAGCTGGCCGGTTATCTGATCAGCCACCGCCAGGAATTCGCCGGCGAGTTCATCGATATCCCGACAGCGATCGACCAGGCAGTTGCTGGCGAAGGCCCGGTGTGCCTCATGGACATGGGGGACAATGTCGGCGGCGGCGCGACCGCAGACGGCACCCACATCGCCCATGAACTGCACCGCCGCGCCGACACCACTGCGTACGTCTGCATTTACGACCCGGAGTCTGCAGCGGCGGCACGGGCCGCCGGTGTCGGCGCCCGCATCCCGCTGCAAATGGGCGGCAAAATGGATGCCAGCCTCGGCACGCCCCTGGAGGCAGAGGTCACCGTTCGCAGCCTGCACGACGGCGACTTTCACGACAGCGAAGTGCGCCATGGCGGGCAGACAGTTTACCGCATGGGTGACAGTGCCATCGTTGAGACCGGCACGGGTATCACGATCTGTTTGACGTCGCTGCGCATCGTACCGTTCAGCATCAAGCAGATCACCTCGTGCGGACTCGAGCCGCAGGACTTTCAGATCCTCGTCGCCAAGGGTGTGCAGGCGCCGGCCGCTGCTTACGAACCGGTGTGTGCGTCACTGATCCGAGTCAACACTCCCGGACCGACATCGGCCGACATGCACAGCTTCGACTACCAGTATCGTCGGCAGCCGCTCTTCCCGTTCGAAGAAATCGGCAATTGAGCCGCAAAGTTGGCAGGAACAGGACAGGCCAAAGGTTGAAGAGGGTTCTTCAACCCAAATCTACAGGCTCGGCAGCTTCGGCACGATTTCCTGTGCCAGACGCTTCATGCAGTTCTGCCACTTCACTTTGTCGTCCCAATCGTGCGCCACCATCAGCAGCTTGCCGAATCCGCCGGTCAGATCCCACAGGCCTTCGAGCTGCTCGAGACAGTCATCGACCGAACCGATAATGCAAAGATTCCGCGCCACAAACTCCGGGGTTACCTGGGAATCGGGCGTTTCCGGATCCGGCTTCAGCAGGTTAAGCATGTTGGCGGACGTCAGCAGCGCTATCAGATACTCGAAGGCCTCGGAAAATGTCCCGCCCAACACGTGGTCCCAGGCCTCGTCGGTGCTCTCACCTACGTAGATGCTGCGGGAAATGCGCCAGATCTCACGGCTCGGCTCCGGCTTGCCGGCATCGGCAGCGCCGCCGCAATACGTTCCCCAATGCTGTACCACCGTCGTCGCCGGCACGAGGTTCGTGCTCAGCGGAATGAAGCCGCGCTGGCCGGCCATGTGCGCCGCCATCGATTTCCCCTTGATCACACTCATGGCAATCGGCGGATGCGGCTTCTGGTACGGGCGCAGCAGCGTCCCTATGCCAAGCTTTGGATTCGGTGTCTCGACGCGAATGCGCCAGTAATCACCCTGGAAATCGAACGGCGCTTCCGCTTCCCACAGCTTGAGGATCATGTCGATCCCTTCCACCGTCATCAGCCCCTGCGTCTTCGGATCGGGCAGATCGAAAAGCTCCCAGTCCGTGGGCACGCCGCCCTGGCCGAAACCGCAATTGATACGGCCGCGCGACAGGTGGTCGAGCATCGCCAGACGCACCGCGACATTGGCCGGATGATGCTGTGGAATGATTGACACACCAGTGCCGAGCCGGATGTTCTTCGTGCGCGGCAGCACATTGGCGATGAAAAGGTCATTCGCCGGAATCGGTTCCCACGCCAGCGTGTGATGCTGACCGATCCACGCTTCCTCGAATCCCAGGTCATCCGCCATCACCGTGAATTCAATGTCTTCTTCGAAACACTCCGTCCGGCATTTTTCCGGCGGATGCAGTGGCATCATGAAAGATCCAAGCTTCATAGTTCAGGTCCTGCGTCAGGTGTTGGATTGATGAAGGCAATAATCTATAGCCCGACCTTTGGAATGCCACCGGAAGCAGCAGAACCCTGTGATTGCCCCTACTCGCTGCTCGAATCCAAAAACGCCCGGCATGTATTCACATGCATCTCCACCGTATCGTCCTCGGAGACGGCGTACCCGCCGGCCAGCACACCGGCCAGTGCGATACCGCGTTTACGGACTTCGCAAATAACGTACTCGTCGCGTTGCCGCATGCCCTCTATCGACAAGCCCAGACCGCCGAGCTGGTCGTGCTTGTAGGGATCGACGCCGGCAACATACAGCACCAGCTGCGGACGGTGGTTCTCGAGGATATCCGGCAAATGCCGGGCCAGCGTCTCGAGATACTCCGCGTCACCAACCGCCGCCTCGAGCCCGACGTCGAGCGAGCTGCGTTGCTTCACCGGATACAGCTGCTCCTGATGCATGGAGAAGGTGAACACCGCGGGGTCGTCCGCAAAAATCTTCGCCGTGCCGTTGCCCTGGTGCACATCGAGGTCAACCACCGCAGCGCTGCAGATACGTCTCTCCGCCTGCATGCAGCGAATGCCGATGGCCACGTCGTTCAGATAACAGAACCCCTCTGCGCACTCAGCAAATGCGTGATGAAAGCCCCCGCTCAGATTGATCGCAGCGCCGCCGGCAAGCGCTTCGCGACAGGCAGTGCGCGTACCGCCAGCGGCCAGATAGAACAGCCGGATGATCTCCCGGCTGAACGGCAGCTCCGACGCCTGCGTGCGGCTGGTATGCGCAACGCCCTCGAGGTCCGACAGATACGCCTCGGTATGAACGAGAGCAGCCTCGGCGCGGGTCACAGGTTCGGGTACTGCAACATCGCCCGCGGCCAGGAGCTCATCGGCCAGAAGCCGTTCGAAAGTGCGCCGGAACTTGTGCACCTGAAACACGTGGGTACCGATATCGGCGCAGTACGCCGGCGAATGCACAATCCGCGGCATCAGCCGAACGTCTTCGAGTTCCAGCCGAACATGTTCCGGGCCGGGCTCTGAAAGTCGATATAAACGCGGTCGCACGCAATACCCAGGCGCGCCTGCAGAAAATCGCAGATAGCCTGCGACAATGCGGGCGTCTGGTCCGGCTGGAGACCGAGGCTTTTGAGAACGACATGCGCTGTCGGCGCATCGGTACCGGCGAACACCATCGGCCGCTGCGGTTCCAGCACGACCATCACATACGCTTCCGATTTGCCGAGTTGCTCGGCGACCAGCGCCGATAACGGCTCGATGATGGTCGCCTCGTCAACCGCGATGTTGGTTGTCAGGGCAAGATACGGCATGACCGGGTCAGGTGTCAGGTGTCAGGTGTCGGGTGTCAGTCAATTGGCCAGATTTCATCGCATTTGTCATCCGGTATCGTGCCGCATCTCGCATCAGCTGTTCTTTCTTCCCAGAAACAACGCGCCGAGCCCGGCAAACAGTAAAGCAATACCGCCGCCGCCGAGTGCCGCCACTTTTCCCATGCTCGGCGGCTGGCGTTTGTGTTCGATGATCCAGCACGCCTCGAAGTCGACGCCGGGATAACTCTGCTCCAGCAGCCGTTTCTCCTCACTGCCGAGTGATTTGATCGTGTTGATCACCAGGCCTTGCAGCGTATCGGCCTCGGCGAGCGTGGTGAGCTCGTCCTCGCCCGATATGTGTTCAGTCTTCACGATGATCCCGATGTTCTCCGGCATCGGAGTATTCTCCGGGAGCTGGCCGTTCTCATCGCGCATCGAGAGGAGCTGCATGTGGTACGCGCCACCAATCGGCAACGCCGGGATATACAGCTTCGTCCAGGTATTGCTGTCGGTCGCGGCCGCGTAAACGAACGCCTGTTCCAGCAGAATAAAATCCTCCATGATCACATGGGAGTTGTCGCCCGGACCGTTCTTCTCCAGTTCAGAGCAGCTGATCGTCTGTGGTTCGGCCGCCGCCGCCTGCATCATCCGAAATTCCCGAAACCCCATGAACAGCAGCACGCCCCCCGCAACGATGAGCACAATGATCTTGAATTGCATGATGCACCCTTCCCGACTTAGGTGATCGAATACTGTTACTGAGGCGATTGCCCAATACGCATAGACGTTTAACAGGTTGAATGCAAGTGCCGCAGATGGATGTTGACGCAGCACAAGCGACCGCGCCGCAGCATGAATCACAAACGTCATCGAAAATCTCGACGCCGTGTGTTATCGTACAGGCACCGTGTTGTATCGAACACAACCCCACAACCCAAGATTCTGAAGGAGTCCTGCTCTATGGCTGACACAGATGCTGCCTTGAAACCGGCGATCTACGCCGCCACTGCCGCTGCGCACCCCGGACTGCCCACCCTCCACGGCGTACCGTGGCCGCAAGGAGATCTGCAACCCGATGGGGCTGTCGCGGTACGTACACCGGCCGGCAACCTGCGGCCCGCATCGATGCACCCCCTAGTCAGCTGGCCGGACGGTTCGGTGCGCTGGGGGTTGATCGTATTCAACGCCACCGAAGTCGGCTGTCACGTGGTCGAATCGGCAGATGCCGACGCACCGGCAAACGCAGTTGCAACGACCGTTGCCGATGACAGCGTCGTGCTCGACAACGGCCTGGTCCGCGTCGAGCTGGCGAATACCGGCCCCGGCCCGATCCGCAAGCTCACGGCAGCCCATCACGATTACCTGACGGCGCCCGAACAGTTCCGCCTCGCCGTCGACGACGCATCGACCCTCAACGAATCCGAGCGCTCGATAAAAGTGCTCACCGCCTCGCCACTGCGCACGCGTGTTCGTATCGAGGGCGCACATTACAAAACGGACGGCAGCCGCTGCCTCAACTATCGTCTCGATGTCGAACTGTGGGCCGGCTGGCCAACCCTGCGGCTCGACTATCAGTTCATGAACCTCGAGGCCGGCCGCAAGAGCGTCGATGTCGAACGTATCGGCGTCGACTGGGACTGGCAGCTGGGCGACACGACCGAGCGACACTTCAAGCAATGGGTTTGGGGATTTTTTTTCGTGCCGCGCGAAGTGCGCAATCCGCAACGCGTCGCACTGGTGTCCGACGACTCGCGCAGCGCCGTCCACATCGAGTCGCCGGAGATGCTGCTCGATACGTTCGACTATCCCGACTATCTGCGCGCGCCGCTGGTGGAGACGGACGACTGGCTCGGCATCACCGACGGCAGCCGCAGCATCTATGCGCGCCAGGAGGATCTCGGGCCGATGCGGCCGTCGCGCCTGGCCAGTGACGGCGCCGGTATGAGCCTGGATGCCTGGCCGCCGACCGCCGGCATCCTCGCCCTGCCCCAGGGCCGTACCCGTCGTCAGGTGATCACCCTCAGTTTTGCAGACTCCGCAGATTGCCAGATCGACTGGATCAAGGAAACGCTTGGAGCACCGGTCACTATCGGGCGCAGCTATGTGGCACCGGAGTGGGTGCGCGCCTGTGGCGAGTTCGATCAGGACCGGATGATGCAGCCGGGAGCGCATTCGCGGTTCGAGAAGTACCTGCACCGGCTCATGCAGCTCGACATGCCGGAGACCATGTTCGACCTGGGCGACACGCCGGGTGCCGGTTACCAGAGCACCTACATCGGCGCGGGACAGGTGAAGCGTCGGGCCGAGGCACCGCACCTGAAAACCTACTACTCAACCAATCTCGTGGTGGAAACTCGGCAGGCGTTTGTGCCGGATTGGGCGCACCCCGAGTTTTTCGAACTGGTATGGGAGAACAACGAGTACGACGTCATCTTCGCGTTCACCAGCGAGATCATGCGCCGTGGCCGTTACGATCTGTGGCAGACAGTCGCACGCCTGGCCCGGCACAATATCGAAGTCGACTTCCTGCATCTCCACGACGAGGAGCGACTGCACCGTTCGACCCCGGCGCATTCGGCCGATCACACCACGACCGGGTCCTACCCCAGCCATTTCTGGACGCAGGGGCTGCTGGCGTATTACTGCATGAGCGGTGACATCGATGCGCTCGAAGTGGCCTGCGGACTCGGCGACAAGATTATCGAGACCTTCCAGAACGAGGAAATGCGTTCGAGCGTCATCGGCTTCAACCGCGAGATCGGCTGGCCGGTGCTGGCCCTCAGTTATCTCGACACATACAGCGGCGAAGACCGGTTTCGTGCGCAGCTCGACGATCTCCTCTCGTACCTGGTCGCTTTCGACCGCGGCAATCCGCCGGGCAGCGTGAACCTTTCCGGCGTCGACCCGTATCATCCATTCACCCGCCAGTTGCTCGGCGCCTTCTTCGGGTATGCCAGCATGGTCGAGGGTATCGACCATTACATTCGGCGCACGGGCGACGAAAAGGTACGGGCCTGGCTGGTAACCTTCATCAGCGAGCTGCGCGACGCGTTGAAGCAGGTACACAACAGAGGCGAGTCGATGCCCTTCACGCAGATGCAGACGCTGGGCATGGCGATCGGCTACGAGTTGACGGGCGACCGCAGCTTTCTGGAGACCGGCATCGTCACCTTGCAGGAGCTGATGGATTCAACCTCCTGGCACACGCCGCCACGCGAATGCAAGTTAGTGACAATGACCTGGCGCGGGCTGCCGCGGTTTCTCCATCACGCCGTCGAGAACGACCTGATCGGTCATCTCGATGTGCGCTGCTGAAGAGCACCCCCTACAGGTGCATGCCACCGTCGAGGACGATGGCCTGGCCGGTCATGTACTCCGACAAGTCACAGGCCAGGTAGGTAGCCACCTCGGCGATCTCCTCGGGCTTGCCGATGCGTCCCATCGGCTGCCGTGCAATGAACGCCGCGCGCGCCGCCACAGGATCCGGCGTGTCGTTGATGCGTCCCTGCAGCGACGGCGAATCGACAGTGGCCGGGCAGATCGCGTTGCAGCGGATACCCTCCTTGATGAAGTCCGCTGCCAGGCACTTGGTCAGACCGATGACTGCCGCTTTGGAAGCGCCGTACGCGAAACGGTTGGCCACGCCCATCTCGGAACTGGCGATCGATGACATGTTGATGATGCTGCCGCCGCCCGCTTCGATCATCCCCGGCAGAAACGCCTCGCACACCAGAAAAACGCCCCGGCTGTTGATCGCGAACGTCTTGTCCCATTCCTCCAACGGCGTCGACAACGCCGTTCCCTGATGCACGTAGCCGGCACAGTTGAAGAGCACATCGATCGCACCGACCTCGGCGGCGACGGCAGCAACCGCTGCGGGATCCGCGACGTCGAGCTGATACGTCTTTTGGCCGGTAATCTCCTCGAGCTTATGGAGGTGCCCGGCATCCAGATCGCTGGCCGTGACGGTCGCCCCCTCCACCACCCACCGGCGGGTCGTGGCTTCGCCGATCCCCTGTCCTGCCCCGGTGATGAAACAGCGTTTACCTTTGAGTCGACCCATTCCTAATCCTCCCATGGGTGGTACTTCATGGCTCCGTTGGCTCCGTTGGCTCCGATGGCTCCGATGGTTCCAGTGGCTCCGATGGCTCCGACAGTTCTTCCAGCAGCGCCGTCATCTCGGCGTTGCCCGGGTCGATTGCCAGCTCGGCTTCGCACGCGGTGCTTGCCGCGGCGGTTTCGCCGCGCTGCGAATGAACTTTGGCCAGGACCGCGTGCAATCCGGGGTACTGGTCGTCGATCGTCAGTCCTTTCGTCGCCCAGGTCACGGCAGCATCATGGTTCTCGGCCATGAAATTGCCCTGCGCTGCGAACCGGTGCGCCTGCGGGCTTTCCGGTTCCAGTGCTGCCAGCTTCTCGGCCGCAGCGACGAACTCACCGGCCTCCGGGCGGCCGTCCAGCGCTTCGAGGAAGTACCGGTAGCCTTCGGCCGGATCATGTACAGGCGGCGGCGTGACCTTGTTGTAAAGCAACCGAATCTTCGCATCGAGCGCCTTGCGCAAGGACCCCGGTGTGGATGGCGTGGGCGGCCATTGGCCAACATCCTCTGCTCGCGCGTCAGCGGCGACAAAATCTTCCTGTCCGACATGGCACCGCACCAACCCCATGAGCGCCCCGCGGTTGCCGGGATCCAGCGCCAGGAGTTTCTCGTAGTCCTCGACCGCCGCGCCGGGATTCTCGCGCCAGATGGTTTCCGCGTGGTTCAGGAGTTGGTCCCGTTCGGTCTCCGACATGAGCTGGTTGACAATGAACAGTCCACCATATATCAATGCCGAGATGACCACCACTGTGATCAGCAGTTTCAGGAACATGAAGACCCAGCCGAATCCTATACCGCGCCGGCGCTTTTCGCGACTGCCGACGTACATCTCGCGCGGCAGCCCGCCGGCGCGTATCGCCGGTACCAGGACCAGATACCAATGGAGCCGTTTCTCGGCCGCGAACATCGCAATGACCGTAACCAGGGCAACAGCACCGGACCATGGCCAGGATGCGGCCGTCGGCACGATGAGCAGCGCCAGAATCAGCGCCACATACGGTCCCAGCCGGGTGAACAACGCCACGACGAGCACACAGCCGAAGATAAAAAACCACGTGTCCAAAGCCGCAATCGCAAAGCCGACACCGGCCAGCAGGGCAATGATCAGAGCCTTGATCAACCGGGTGAGGGACGCGATGCTGAGCCGACGCCCCAGGGACTGCGGCCGTTCGGCAACCGTCGGGGGCCTCTCCCCCACCGGCAGCGCCCGCGGCGGCAGTCGCGAGACGATCGCGAGTTGCATGAACAGAACGCCGGCCAACATCGCCACGAACTGCAGAAAAAACACGAACCTTGCACCGAAGCCAATGCGAGTAAAGGTGTCGACGCGTTCGCGAATGCCGGAGACATGGGTGGTCAGGGTCTCCGCCGCCTGGTCGAACTCCGCACTGTGATCGGAGCCGGACAAGTCGGCATCGACACTTTCCGTGGCACCCAGCACGCGTTCACCAAGCTCACCGGCATGCACGACGAACATCACGGCCTGCCGCTGCCAGGCAGGATAAGCCAGCAGGAGGGTCAGGGCTACGGCGACTGCCACCAGCAACACGCAGGCGTGGGCGGCCAGTGGCGGAGCTTGCAGGTTCTGCAACCCCCTCGCCACGCACGGTGTAGCAATCGCGATCAGGCCGACCGCAAGGCAACAGATGATGGCGCTGTACAGGCCCATCAGGACCGCCACCACCGTCAGTACCAGGCCGGCAATGAACAGTACCCGCTGCAACGGCGGATCGATGGACATGCGCCGCCGGCCGCCCGGAAGGGGGAACCCGGATGCTGGGTCGTCTTGCATAAAATAACTCTGTCGTGGGTCAGATCGGAAGGAAGTGCTTAATGCTGTTTTGTTGGCCGGATACTATACTGTGGCATGGTCTATCTTGCCCAGCAAGCCATTTGTCAACGATACAGAAGTTCGTGATCGGCGGTGACACGGCAGCACGCGATCACGGGCACGGGTGTATTCCGACCCTATTCACCGGATCATCATGCGGAGATCAGGTCAAGCCACCCCAATGATCCGAAGTTGACAGGGTTATCAACTTCGCGTTCTTGCATCGCTCCTGCCTCATTTGCCAGGCAACTTGATTTGGATACGGTAGGCGATTATCATTGTCACCAGGTTTTTGAAAATGTCCTGTAAACTGACGATCAAGAAGGAGAAAAACATGTCCACCGCCCTGACGAATGCGCTGAAGAGCGAAATTTCCCGGTTGGCACGCAAGGAAATCAAAGCTGCAACAGCGCCTCTCCAGAAGGCCGTCACCAGGTTGCGCCGGGACAACGCTGCGCTGAAACGGCAAAGCCAGAACCTGGAGGCTCAATTGAAACGATTGGGCAAGGCAACGCCCACTGCCAAAGCAGCCGCTGTACCATCAGCCAAGGACGTTCGCTTCTCACCGGGCCTGCTCAAAAAACTCCGCAAGCGTCTGGGCCTGTCCATGGCTAATCTCGCCAAGATCCTCGGCGTCAGTATAAACACGATCATGAATTGGGAAAGCGGCAAGACCAGACCGCGTGCGACCGGCCTGCAGAAAATCTCGTCGGCCCGCCAGCTCTCCCCTGCCGCAGCGCGCAAACTCGTGGGCAAAAGCCGCAAGAAAGCGAAACGCTGACTACCTCTTACTCCGGCTATGCGTCAGGATCGAAGTCGGGGTTCGATTCCGGGATTTTGGCTTCGACGCTCGTGCGCCACTCGACAAGCGACGCATGCAGACTCGCAACGATGTCGGGCTCGGCAACGGCAAGATTGCAGTCCTCCTCGATGTCGTCACGCAGATTGTACAGCTCGAGCCGACCGTCCTCGAAGAACTCGATGAGTTTGTAGTCGCCCGCCCGCACCGAGCATCCCGGCGTACCGCCCTGATTCCCATAGTGCGGATAATGCCAGAATATGGCCTCACGCGCCAGCGCCCCAGCACCGCGCAACAGCGGTGCAATACTGACGCCATCCGTATGCTGCAACGGCATGAGCGGCAGCCCCGCCATTTCGAGCATCGTCGGATAAAAGTCGGGACTGGTAATCGGCACCGAGCAAACCGAACCCGGGACGGTGGCGCCCGGCCACTTCACGATCAGCGGTTCACGGGTGCCGCCCTCGTACATCCAGCCCTTGCCTTCGCTGAGCGGGGCATTGCTTGTCGGTGACCCCTCGGAGGTAGCCAGGCCGCCGTTGTCGGACGTGAAGATGACGATCGTGTTGTCTGCCTGCCCCGTTTCATCGATGGCGGTGAGCACCTTGCCGACGTTCTCGTCCATGCTTTCGATCATGGCAGCATAGACCGGGTTCGACTGAACAACGCGCCGCTGAATGTGCATGTGCGTTTTGTTCTCGCATGGGAACGGTTCTCCGTCGATGATGGCGTCCAATTTATCAAGCCCCATCGCTTTCGCTTTGTCCTCGTACTTTGCCACCTTTTCCGGCTTGCCCTCGAGAGGCATGTGGACCTGATAAAGCGACAGATTCATGAAGAACGGTTTGCCGACACTATCGCGGATCAATGCAGCGGCGCGATCACCGAGGTAGTCGGTCAGGTACGTCCCCTCCGGCACGTCGTGACCGGGCAACACGGGAATCTCCCACGGGCTGAAGTACCCGTTTAGCGGACATCCCCACTCGCAGCCGCCGATATTCACCTCAAAGCCGTGGCGTTCCGGATACGCATCCGCACCGCCGAGGTGCCACTTGCCGACATGCCAGGTGCTGTAGCCGCCGGCGCGAAGTGCGGCAGCAATCGACTTTTCCCCGAGCGGCAGATGCTTGAGGTAGGGCACATCGACGAGTTTGCCGCGGCACGGGTGGCAGCCACCGGTCCAATCAATCCAATCGGTGACACCTACCGTAGCGGGATATTTCCCGGTGAGGATACTCGCTCGCGTCGGTGAACACACCGGAGAGGCAGCGTAAGCATCGGTGAATCGCATGCCCTGGGCGGCGAGACGATCGATATTCGGTGTCTCGTAAAATTCGCTGCCGTAGCAACCGAGATCCATCCAGCCAAGGTCGTCCAGGAGAACAAAGACAATATTGGGTTTGGCCATGGAACAAGTGTAGAGGTTAAACTGGACGTGATACCCCGGCCATTGCCGATGGATATCCGTCAGCTGTCTCGGTGATCGGTTGGTCTATTGTACCGTGGACCGTGAGGAAAAGCAAAAAACGCAGCGCACCGTCGTCAAAGAGCTGAAAGCATCTGCGGTCACCAAGCGGGCGAAGCTTGATTGAACCGCCGATCCTGTTGGCGGGATCACGAGATCATGGCGCGCACAAGGTCACCTGTATCTCGGTGTCCGGTTTCAGGTCGAACATCAAAATCAAGTGGCATTCACCATCTGTGTTTTTAGCTGAAATGAAGTCGTTGGCGTTGGTTTCGATTGTGTGCCGGTCCGGGTTGAAGACGGCCGGCAGTCCCCAGAGGGCGATCGCATAATCATCGAATTCAGCTTCGGTCCGCATCGTCA
>CAJWLW010000115.1 GCA_913042885.1 uncultured Lentisphaeria bacterium
TGGTCGTCCATGACGCTGCCTGCTACTCCGCAACCTGCCGGTCACGGTATTGAACATAGATATCGCGGAGGGATGAATAGGGGTCGATGGCTGCCTGCTTCACACTCTCGTATTCTCCGATACGAAAGGTCGTGTCATTAACCACGTCGTAGGCGCGTAGCCCGATATTCCAATCGGTGGAAAGACGATTGATCGGGGTAACGAAACTGTCGCCGACACTCCCAAACGTATCGCGGAGTGACGATGGTCCGACAAAAGGCCAGACCAGATAAATTCCGTGCCCCGCCCCCCAAGTCCCAAAAGTCTGGCCCAGGTCTTCATTCTGCGGTTCATAGAGCAGCATGTCCCCGGCCGCATTGCGAAAACCGACAATGCCGACGGTGCTGTTGACTGCGAATGCGGTCAGTTCGTCAACTGCGGCGCGGCCCTTGCCCTGCAGCAGGCAGTTGGCGAAGCGTACCGGCATCATGAGATTGTCGAAGAAATTGCGGACACCCCCCCGAGCCTGCTCCGGCATCACGGCGCTGTATCCTTCGGCAGTCGGTTCGAGCAACCAGAGATAGACGCGGTCGTTGAATAGATACCAAGTATAGTTCCAATGATACAGCGGGTCGGACAACCCCTCGTCGGCGTCTCCGTATTCATCTTCGTATTCCCCGTCGTCCGTGTCCCCGTCGGTATCCGCCTGAGCAATCATTATCGCTGGCGGTGGATCAAACGTCTCCCCGGCCAGAGAGCAGGGGATTCCGAAGGGGAGGCCAAGGATTACGGCGAGCGCAGTAAAAATTGCGAACAGCGGCGTGAATGGAGTCATGGGGATCGTCCTTTCGAGGAGGTTAGCATTTGTGACCAGTGGACAGTGAATCACCTGCTGCTCGACAGGTGCCGGAGCTTCTCTCGGTCTCAATCCTCTTGCGAGTCTTTGGCAACCTTTTCTTTGAGCTGCTTTACCAGGGCTGCGTAGGATTTTTTCGAAATCACCTTACGAAACTGGGTACGGTAATTCTTGACGAGGCCTACGCCCTCTATCTTGACATCGTAGATCGACCAACGGCCATTGCGATTCATCAGGTTGTAATGGATCGGAATCACCTTCGACGTGCTCGCGACCTTGGTTTCGACGACGAATTTTCCCTTCCCAAGTTCTCGTTCTGATTTGTATTTGACTTCCTCAGTGGAGTACTTCTCGAATGCGGACATGTAGGTGTTCTCCAGCAATTGCCCGAAGACACCGACAAACTCGGTGCGCTGTTCATCGTTCAGCTTTTTCCATTGCTTGCCGAGGGCGCGTTTGCTGATTTCCTCGTAGTCGAACCCCTCGCCGAGCACCGCCCTGATCTTCGAGTGGCGTTCCGCCTTCTTCTCGTCACCCTTCATTTCGGGGTCGCCGAGAATCGCGAAGACCTTGTCCACGGATACCGCCAGGGCAATGGTGGCCTCGCCCGCCAGGGATTGCATGGAAGCAGCGAAAATACAGGTCACCGCCAGGATGAATCTAAATGTGCCCTTCATGGGAGGGGTGTTTTTTGGGGGGTGCACGGGATAGATAGGACAGTTAATGGGCGTACGGAGAACGCACCGGCATCAAGGTCAATCTACGCCGCCGAAAACGTATTTGCTAATCAACTCCTCGAGATCGATCGATGATTCGGTTTCGGTGATGTAGTCGCCGTCTTCGAGGTAATCCTCCGAACCGCCCAGCGTCAATTTTATGTATTTGTCGCCAATGAGTCCGCTTGTTTTTACGGAGGCGATGACGTCATCCCCGAGCTTTATGTCGTTGCGGATCTTCATGGTAACGACGGCGACCTGATCGTCCTGATCCAGTACCAACTTCGACACACGGCCCACCTTGATGCCGGCGATATCCACATTGGTCGCGGTCTTCAGTCCGGTGATCGAGTCGAACTTGGCATAGAGCGTATAATGGTCGGACTCGAAAACTTCCATCTTGCCTAGCTTCACGGTCATGTAGCCGACGCAGACACAGCCGATCAGCACAAAGATGCCTACTAATATCTCGGCGACTTTCTGATTCATACGGTTTCCCCTGTGAGTTCCGGTTCAAATTTCCCGATTGTGGACATCTCATCGATCGCGGAGGCGATCACATCATCTATTTTTGTGCGCCCGGTGGTGACAGCGACACCGGCGCTGAGGACGTAGGGCAGCACGTCACCGTCTTCGCATACCACGGCCTTCTCCTCGTTGAGGGCATTGCCAACTTTCTTTGCGAGGACGCGGGCCATGCCGGCCTGCGTGTTGGGCAGCATGGTGACGATCAGATCGTCGCTGAAACGGAAGTTGTCGCCGGATATCCGCAGGAACTCCTCAATAAATCCGCCGAGGTGCTGCATGACGCGCTGTCCGGCAGCGAAACCGTGGCGTTCGTTGATAACGTCGAACTCGTTGGCCCTGAACACGATCATGGAGCCCTGGGACTGCGCCCCGCCAGGACGTTTTACTTCCTGGTCGAACTTATGGACGATGGTGAGCTTGTTGTCCAGTCCGGTGACATCGTCCTTGGTGGTCTCCTGCCCCCGAATGAAGTCCTGGACGATCGGGTTCTTGATATTGTCTATCTCATCCGGAGAACATGCGATCAGCATCTTGCCGAGGTCGAGCATCATGATCTTCTGTGAGATGAGGAACACGTCCGGGATCTCGTGGCTGACGATCACGGCGGTAAACCCGAATTTTCGCTTCATATGCTCGATCATACTGTGCACGGCATTCTTACGTACGGGATCGAGGCCGGTGGTGGGTTCGTCGAAAAGAATGATCTCAGGGGCCATGATCAAGGCGCGGGCAAGGCCGACGCGCTTCTGCATGCCGCCGGAGATCTCGGCCGGAAATTTACGGGCGGTGCCGGAGATCTCGAGTTTCTCCAGGCTATCCAGTACCTTTGTGCGGATTTCCTTCTCGCTGGTTTGTGTTTTTTCACGAAGCGGCAGGGCGACATTGTCGTAAACGGTCATGGAATCGAAGAGGGCAACGTTCTGGAACATGTAGCCGATGCGTGATTTCACGTCGCGCCGCTCGGAACGGCCGAGCTCTGCCAAAGGCATGCCGTCGAAGATGATGCTGCCGGAGTCGGGCTGCATCAGGCCAATGATGTGCTTGAGGATGACGGATTTACCCATGCCGCTTTTGCCAAAAATCGTTGTCACCTCGCCGCGATTGATCTTGAAGGATATGTCATCGAGAATCGTCAGGTCACCGAAGCTTTTGGTGACATTGCGGAACTCGATGATGGTCTCCCCTTCGTTCGTGGACGTTGCCGTCGTCTGTTTTTCAATTGTATCTGGCATGCTCTGTGTCCGTTTGTGCAGCGATGGATGCGAACGGTATCACTGCTTTGATTGTAAATGCTCCAATCCGCCGGCGGCCAAAACTTGCTTCTCCATGCTGGATGCGAAATCCAAGAACCACTATGTCAGGCTGCCAAGGCAGATAACCGCAGTGCCTCCCGCGCATGCGGACCAAGTTGTAGCCTTTTCCCAGTAAGCTAAAGCAAAAAAGCAGTCAAAACATAGTCGAGAATCAGAATGATGACACTGGCAATGACGACGCTGCTGGTGGTAGCCAGGCTGACCCCGGCGGAGCCTTTGACCCCTGCTTTCAGCCGGTCGCAGTAGTAACCGCGATAGCAACTGACCGCGGCGATGACGAATCCGAAAAACACCGGCTTAATGAGGCCGCTGGCAATGTCATTCATTCTCGTGCTCGATATCATGCCACTGATATATATGCCCGGACTGACTCCCAGCATCACGACTCCGGAAATATATCCTCCGATTATGCCGACAATGTCGAAAATAGCGGTCAGCAGCGGCACCGCAATGACGGCAGCTGCAATGCGCGGCGCCACCAGGAATTTTACCGGGTCGATGTCCATCGTGTCGAGTGCGTCGATCTGCTCGGAGATGCGCATGGCGCCGAGATTCGCGGCGACCGCGGATCCAGCCCGTCCAGTAACCATGAGCGCGGCCAGGACAGGTCCCAGTTCGCGAATAAGGCTCAAGGCAACAGCACTGCCAAGCAGACCCTCCGAACCGAATTTGGACAGCGTATAGTACCCTTGCAGCCCTAGAACCATGCCGGTAAAAAACGCCGTCAGCGACACGACCAGAATCGACAGTACACCAATGAAGTACAGGTGTTCAATGATTCGCCGGCCCCTGAACGGCGGTGTAAAAATCAGCAGGGTGGCCGTGGCCGTGAAGATTACCGCCTTCCCCAAGTTTTGCATCCAGGAAATGACGGCTGCACCAAGCGCCTGGATTTTTGCGGTAAGAGAACTCATTGGGCTAAGGTAATTCGCGGAACCGCCGTCACAAGTGGTTTGCCTCGCAAAATCAAAGGAGACGACAACAACCCGGCCGGGCCGGGGAATCAAGCTCCCTTCCGGCCCCTGTCTTGGCCGGGCGGAGATCGGCCCTTACTCCGCCTGGAGCTGATCCGCGCCTTTCAAAGTCAACCACCATGCATGGTCGGCATGATGGATAATGGTCACATGGAGTTCGCCGGCCAGCTCGTTTTTAACCTCGGCAGCGGCAGCGTAGATCATCGCGGCGAAACCACTCATTGATATTGGCCGAGCCGAGATCGTAAAGTTTGCCGTCGATGATCGCGGGGTCGAACGTGTCAATTCCCGCGCCGCACCGCGGACTTGAATGTGCGGCGGTAGTGACTGAAATTTAGTTCCTCTCTCAAAGGAGGATTTATGAACTCTCTATTTCGTTTTCTTGTCATTGCTGCGTTGCTGCCGGCAATGGCCGCCGCGCAGACGGACGCAGAAGCCGAACTGCCTGTGATCTCGTTCTATGTCGTCAAACCGGCGATCAGCAACCATGCGATCCAGGCGCATAAGGCACTGCCGAGCGCCACATGCCACCCGGGCACGAAGCTGAGTATGGTGGCCTGCCGCGGTGAGTATGAACCGACCTCATTCGTTCTCGAGACAACACGTCCGCTGAAAGATGTGTTCGTGGAAGTCGGGCAATTGCGCGGCGATGCCGGGACCATCGATCCCGGCACAGTTGACGTTCGGGTCGTCCAGTCCTGTTGGCTGCGGGTAAGTGATTTTCCGGGGCGTATGAACTGGGTCCTGCTCCACGACCCGGATCTGCTGCAGATCATCAAGGAAACCGATACGCAACCGTACTCGGCCGGCATGTCGTTCACGCGCCGGCCGGTCGACACGCAGGCGCTCCAGCCCGCGGATGTGGCGGCGCGCCAGCAGTTCTGGCTGACCGTGCGGGTACCTGACGATGCCCGCGCCGGGACTTACACCGGGACGATCACGGTGACCGCGGCAAACGCGCCGACGCAGACGCTGACGCTACGGCTCGAGGTGCCTGCCTTTGACCTGCGCGACCCTGGCTTCGAGTACAGCGTGTTCTATGCGACGGCGTATCACAGCGACCTGATGCGCATCAACGAGTACCGGAACATGGTGGCTCACGGCTGCATCAACCCCAGTTTCTACGGCAGCGTGACGCTGGCAGACGACGGTGTGACCCTGGACTTCTCGGAACTGGAACGAGAACTGTCGTTGCGCGAAAAGGTGGGGATGAAACCCCGCGGTCCGCTGTATCTGGTGAGCAGCGGCCCGATCAACGCCGGCACCGTCGGGTTGTCTGAGGCAGAACTGGCGCAGCTGTCCGATTGGGTTACGCAGACCGTCGCATGGGTCCACGGCAAAGGGTATGGGGACGTCTATTTCATGGGCTCGGACGAGGCGACCGGTGAGAAGCTCACCGCGCAGCGGCCGACGTGGGCGGCTATACACAAGGGCGGCGGCAAGGTCTTCATCTCGAACTACGGCGGTTTCATGCCGCATGTCGGAGACGTTGTCGACCTCGCAATCATCACGCATCCGTCGGGCAACCCGATCGACACGGCAAACACCAAGTCGACGTCGCCGGACGCTTTTCTGGCCGAAGTCGCGACGCTGTCCGGCGTGACCGACTGCGTCGACTGGATCCTCGAGCCGGCGACACACAACACGTTCAACCCTCCGGATTACCCGACCGTGATCGGCAAGATGCACGAACGCGGCGCCAAGGTCTTCACCTATATGGATTCGCTTGCCGGCGGTTACGGCATCCCGGAGGTCCAGCGGCGGCTGCGTGGGCTCGGGCTGTGGAAGGCAAAACTCGACGGGACCATGACCTGGTCGTATCATCATTTCATGGTGCCCCCGCACCTGGAAGCCGGTCCGTTGCATTGGTCGAACTTCCACAGTTTCGTCCTGCGCGGCGCCGAGGCGCCGTTCGACACCCTCAGCTGGGAAGCCTATCGCGAAGGCTATGACGATGCCAGGTACCTGGCGACCCTGCAGCACGCGATTGCGGCGTGCCGCGCGGCAGGAGAGCACCCGGAACTGGCAGCCGAAACGGAAAAGTGGCTTGAGACGGTCCCGACGGATGTCGACCTCGACACCTGGCGCCGGCAGATGATCGCGCGCACGGAGAAATTGCTGGGGCTGAAACCTCAATGACTTCAATAAACGACCGTCTCTGGATCTGGGGGCACCCGGTCAATTCGCATCATGGTTACAGCAACTTCTGCCCCGCGATAAAGGAATCCCATATCACACCTGCGGCCGCGGCCGAGTATCTCGGCGTGCCGAATCTGCTGATGGTGCATTACGGTGATCAGCCGCAGCCGCCGTTCGACGACGAGGCGGCGGCGTTCCAGCCGCTGATCCGCGTCGTCTGGTCGCTGCTACCCGCTATACATGTCCCCTGGGCCAATCTGCCGAAGCCCGACCCGGAAGCGGATTGCCTGGATGCGGTGCTGGATATGGCGCACGCCAACGAGAACGTGTCCGGCGTGGTGCTCGACGATTTCTTCGGACGCGACGGGCAAGTGGCGGCGCTGAGCGTGGCAGAGCTCGAGGCGATGCAGACGAAGTTGCAGCTGCCCGACCGTAAGCTCGATCTCTGGGTGGTCTATTACGACCGGCCCAGCGGTAAGACGCCGCCGGAAGCCGAGTTGCTGCCGTACCTGAAACACTGCGATGTCATCAGCTACTGGACATGGAACGCCGCGGATCTCGAGTATCTCGAAGAAAATTTCGAAGAAGTCCGGCGAGTGGCCGATGCCTGCAACTGCTCGGTCGTGCTCGGATGCTATATGTTTGACTATGGCGAGAAACGGCCCATGCCGCTGCACCTGATGGAGAAGCAGTGCCGCCTTGGCCGTGAATGGCTTGAGCAGGGCCGGATCGACGGCATGGTGTTTCTGGCAAGCTGCATTTGCGACATCGGACTGGATGCTGTTGAATGGACAAAGGATTGGATCGTTGCAAATGCATGACCCACTGGCAGCGCGGCGTCGGGCTGCCGGGCTTGACTGAGTTGCGGAGAGAACACATGTTTTCATATCGCAAAAGCCGTCAAATGGAGGCTCACATGCCGGACCACCGGCAGACATCTGAATTACGACGCAGGCCAGGGAGAGCAATTCTCCAGCGTTTTACACTGATCGAATTGCTGGTGGTTATTGCCATCATCGCGATCCTCGCCAGCATGCTGTTGCCGGCCCTGAACAAGGCAAAGACCAAGGCGCACGACATAATGTGCGTCAATAACCTGCACCAGATCGGTGTGGGAATAATCGCCTATGCCATGGATTCCGAGAACAAGACGCCGTTCTTTCTGTTAGGTGACGACCCGACGGTGGGCTATTCAGGCAATCATTTGAGTGACCCGATTCCCTATCCACTCGGCCTGGACACGGGCCACTGGCTGATGTGGAAAGAGAAGTACATTTCGGATGAGCAGAGCTTCAATTGTCCCAGGCATCCGCGTGACTGGGATTGGGGCACCTCCCAGCGCAGCGACTATTGCTTTCCCGGCCGGATTGAATACTTAGTGGATGGTACCGGTGCCGATCCGGGCTGGGATTGGCTGGGTGTGGCCCTGACAACCGATGACTGGTATTCAATCGGCAATCCGCCGGAACGCTACCACGGCAACTACTACAACGTCGTCTATTGTGATGGTTCTGTGCGACAGTACCCCGACGCCAATGCGAACAGCCAGGTGATGACATTTGGCAACGTCGCAGCGATCACGTCCGCTTGGGCACGGCTGGAAAGCTGGTACACCGACGTCATCACTTACTGACAACGGAGTGTCCTTGTTCATCCCAATAGCGTACTCCTTAAACAACCATCGCCCAGGCCCGCGCTGTGGCAAAGCAGCAGGAACAGCTCGCACGAACGGACCCCCAGCCGGCGCGGACAGATGGGTGATCACATCGAGACACTGCTTTCGTTAGCCGGAGAATAGCTTTGCCAGTTCCGTGGATCGAGATTCAGCAGCTTAAACAGATTGTTACCGGCACCCGGCCACACCGCCTGGTCCGCGTGGCGGCTGAAGAGCTGTCTGCCTATGCCAAGGCGCTGTTTGGCCGGCGCCCGCCGATCCGGCCTGCCGGGGCAACTCGGGGGCAGCAGAGCATGACCGTGAAACTGTCGGTCAACCGGCGTGAGTTGTCGGACCAGGGGTACGCGTTGCGCCCGCTCGACAGCGACTGTTTTCTGATCGAGGGTGGATCCCCCATCGCGGTGCTGTGGGCCGTTTACGATCTGGCCGAACGGTGGGGCGTCCGCTACGAACTGCACGGCGACATCATGCCCGAGGTCCCGGGATCGCTGCGCCTGCCGGCGGCGGATATCGTCTGCGAACCGGATCTGCCGTTGCGCTCCTTTCGCACCTATAACGCCTTCAGCAACAATGAGTGCTGCTGGGCTGCGGCGGATTACGAGCTGCTGATCAATCAGCTGAGCAAGATGCGCTTCAACGGGATCTCGTTCTACCAGCGTCCATACGATCCGATCGCAGATCTCCATTTCCGCGGCGTTCGGAAATCGTTGGCTGCCCCGAACTTTGGCTGGGAACCGAAAATCCGTTCCGACCACCCAGGCTACGAGCTGTTTGTCGCCAGCGGCGATGCGGCACGGGGGGTGTTCGTCAATCCGGAGTTGTACGGAAAGGCCAATTACGAGGCGACCATCAAGGCTGGTCAGGCGTACGCCCGAAAGGTATTCCGCATGGCGCATCGTCGGGACATGCAGTGTACGCTGACAGTCATGGTGGCGGAGTTTGACCCGGCGGTTCGCAAGCGGCTGCTGGAGTTGACCGCGGCCCGGCACAAGGCGAAGCCCGCACCTGTGCATCGTATCCGCTACGGGATTTGGCGGGAGGGCGGGGACGTTGAAACGGGGCGTTGCATGAGTGTGCGCAATCCCGTTTTCATGGAACTGCTCGCAGCCAACATCCAGGCCCACATTGATGCGTTTCCGGATGCTGATGTGATCTACCTTGCGTCGGCGGAGTTTGGCAGCAACGATGCGGATGCTGAGCGGGCATGGAAGGCACTCGACAAGAAGTACGATCTATCGTCGGTGGCATCGCTCGCGGCGGTTTGCCAGGAAGCGCGGGAAAAGGCTGAGTCAGATCCCGACCGCGCAGAAATGGCGATGCGCAGCGACCTGGTGTTGTTGTTTGCGCTCGATAAATTGCTGGATGAACATGGCTTTGACCTGAGCCGCTCGCGCCGGAACGTGGCGCTGATCCCCGGCGCGCTGGCACCAGAGTTGCACCGGTTTCTGCCGGCAATCTTCCCGCGCGGATCACAATTCTGGGCCGCTTTCGGCTACATGCCGTCCTATGTCGCCACGCGAACAGATTGCCTGGTCCATGATGATCCTGGCGCCATCCGCTACAACCTCACCATCAGTGCGGAGGACGACAACATCGGGCTGCTGCCGCAGTTGCCCGGACCGTCGGTGCACAAGATCGTCAACGTGTTGCGCCAGGTCGGTGCGGGCTTCCAGACACGGCAGTGGCAGCACTCAAATCTGTTGCCGACCTTTCATTACCTGAGTCATGCGGCCTGGGAAAAAGGGTGGACGCCGGAGAAGGCCTACAGTCACCTCTATACGCCGATCTGCGGTAGCCAGGCCGTGTCGCATGTGCTGCGCGCATTCAAGCAGCTCGAGCGAATCACCAAACAGCTGCACCAGGCGTGCTTTTGCGTCTCTTTCCCGATCCCCAGTTGGATCACCAACCTGTGGCATTATGGGGCGGACACGCACACGCCGAAACGGCTGACGCAGCTTGGCGGCAGCTTCGCCGGCGTCGCTGATGAGCTTGCCAAGGCGATTGCGGTCAGCGATGTGGCCGGTCGCGATATGCTGCTTGCCTTTGAGCGGCACGTGCGGCACGGCGCATACTACCTGCGATCGCTGGCATCGCTGATCGCAGCGAAGGACGCGGATCAGGCGATCCAGGCGTTGCAGGAGCGTCAGCGCACCGATATCGAGGGGTTGTATCGCTCGTCCTACTTTGACGAGTACGACAAATTGAGCACGACCCGCGCAGCAATGTTGGCCGACGCAGAAGCGTTGATGCGGCGGGCTTGTGAAGTGTTCGCTCAGGGCGTACGTGACCGTTGTGATCTGGGCGCTCTGGCGGTACTGAACGACTACAACCTGGACGTGGTCGTTGCTCTTGCCCGCAAAGCGCGTGCTGAGGATGAACAGTTTGGCTGCCGCGAACTGTAAGACAAGGTCGATCTTCTACTTTTTTGCCGGCCGGAGATGTGGTAAATTCCGCACTGCTTGTGAACGCCATTTCAGTACTCCATCGCTCCGCCATCTTATGGGGTGACACTGAAATTATTCTTGCAATTGGGATCAATATTTCCTACATGACCATGGCAGTCGGTCTGACGCCAGCGTCTATAACGATAAATCAGCAATCAACCTGGAGAAGATGAACAATGAAGTACTTGAACTTCAATATGATAGCAATTCTCGGACTGTTCGTGGCGAGCGTCGCCTCGGCACAAGTTACGATCGACGCCAGTGTTGCCACACCAGGAGCCGGTGCGGTACTGACGGATGCACTCGGTAACGGCATCGGGAGCTGGCAACTCCCGGGCGCCGGCGCGCAGGGGCCGGCTGGTGCAGGCGGAGCGGCTGGTGCAGACGGAGCAGCTGGTGCTGACGGTGCGACTGGGCCGCAGGGCGACAGCTTCTGGGTTGCGGACGCCACGGGCATCTCCAACACCAGCCCCGGCAATGTCACCATTGGGTCAACGTATACAGCATATACCACGTTGTATGTGAGGGGGTCGTTCGCCTTGCAGGACGACGAAGCACCATTTGCCGAGGCTATGCGTTCCATCAGCCCCTACAGCGAACTCTCTATCAATCCGGATCTGGCTGACAAGAATTTCCGCGTCGGCGCCCATAACGGTGCACCGGGCCGCTCCACCCACGCGCTCTTTGTTCACGGAACCACAGGCCGCGTCGGCATCGGGACAGAGACTCCGGCGGCGAAACTCCACGTCGTCGGCGACACCATCACCGAAGGCAGCCTCCTCGCCGAAGGCGACATCATCACCGAAGGCGCCTTCCTCGAACTCAGCGACGTACGGTTCAAGGACAACATCGAGACGTTGTCGTCGGCACTTGATAAGGTCACCCGCCTCCGGGGTGTGAACTTTGAGTGGCGCATGGACACTGACAAAGACTTCAATGAAGGCCTTCAGCTGGGCTGATTGCTCAGGAAGTTGAAGCGGTCGTTCCCGAGCTCGTGCATACAGGCAGCGATGGTTACAAGGCTGTTGCCTATAGCAACATGTCCGCGCTGTTGGTCGAAGCCATCAAGGAGCAGCAGGCTTTGATTGAAGCGCAGCAAGCGTAGCAAGCGCAGCATGAAGCGGAGCTAGAAGCGCTGAAAGCGGAGCTCCAGCAACTGCGGAATTCGTTGAACTAAAGATGTGCGGACAGATTGACTGACCGCTCGGTCGCCTGAGATTTCCGGCGGAAATTCCACAGGAATATTAAGGTCCGTAATATCACTCTTCCCTTTTGAATCTGCCGGGCAAACCCGAACTTTCATAACTTTCCTTCGTAGACGATAAGTTAAAGGAAAAGGCCCAGCAGCAATCGACATCATCGACGACCATCCACCTTCCGCATGTCGTTTCACGCGTTTCGGATTATACTGCAACCGATCAAGCGCACTATTAACAGAAGGTCGCGAAGGGCGCGGAGGTGTAAGGTGAAGCACGACACGTCAAAAACGATGCTATCGACCTACTTCTACCGAGAACCGGCGACACAAAAACAAGCCCCCCATGATCGAGCACATCGTCCTGTTCAAATTCAATGACAACGCCACGACCGCTCAGATCGAAGCGTTGACTAAAGGTTTACACGAAATGGCAACGGCGATCCCCGGCATCCACAGCCTGGTCGTCAGCGAAAATAAAAGCAGCCACAGCAAGGGTTATACGCTTGGGTTAGTCGTGCGCTTTACTGACTGGGCAGCGCTTGAAGCGTACATACCCCACCCGGTCCATCAGGCACTGGTCACCGACTTGCTCGGCCCGATCCATGCGGACCTCGTTGCATTCGATTACGAGATCTGAGAAGCTAAAAGCTTGACCTAACTTGGTTAGCGTCGTCTGCCAAGCCCGGACATTGCAAGGATTTCGTCAGATGACGCCGGGATGTCGCTGCCGCGCTAACGCCGCCGGTGAGCGGCGGTTTACCGCGTCGCTGTGCAACGCGTTGTTAGCGCTATTGTGGTTGAACCTGGAATGTC
>CAJWLW010000116.1 GCA_913042885.1 uncultured Lentisphaeria bacterium
GAGGGTGTACAGATCCAGTTCTGGCGCAGGGTTCGCCGGAATTGGCAGCGGACGGCGTTCGATGAGCGTACCGACAAAAACGGCTATTTCAAAGCAGCCATCAACTCTCAGCCGCATGTCATTGTGGCGAAATACCAGGGCGATCGTGTTTCGACAAACAACCTTTCGGCACGCGCCCATGAGATGACGGTCCGGCCGCAGGAACACACCATGTTTTTCACCGATCGCTCGCTCTACCGCCCGGGACAGACGATCCGTTTCAAGGGCATCTGCATATATTCG
This sequence comes from uncultured Lentisphaeria bacterium, assembly GCA_913042885.1. The sequence continues at coordinate 283 of CAJWLW010000116.1, forward strand.
GACCGAGAGAAAGACGCGTACCGCACCATCAACAACCGCAAGCTCATGGTCACTTTCCGCGACGTCAATCACAAGGAAATCGAGCGCCGCGAGTTTCGCACCAACGATTACGGTTCGTTTTCCGGCAGCTTCACGGCGCCGCGCGATCGGCTGATGGGCCGCATGTCGATCGTTGTCGAGGGTCAGCCCAATGGCAGTACCAACGTCACTGTCGAGGAGTATAAGCGCCCGAAGTTCGAGGTCACCCTCGATCCGCCGGAAACCGCACCGAAGCTGGATGCCGGCATCACCATCACGGGACATGCCATCAGCTACACCGGGGCTGCGGTCAATGGCGCCAAAGTGCAGTACCGCGTCGTGCGTGAGGTTCGGTATCCGCCGTGGTGGGGCTGGTATCGCTGGTGGATGCCGCGGCAGGCCGGCGGCCAGGAGATCCTGCACGGGGTCGTGCGGACCGAGACCGACGGGTCGTTCAAGATCACCTTCAACGCCATGCCGGACCGGACGGTGCCGGCGGCCGACGAACCGACCTTCAGTTTCTCGGTCTACGCCGATGTCACCGATACGGCCGGCGAAACACGCTCCGGCAATCGCACTGTCAACGTCGGCTACACGACTCTGCAGGCGACGCTCAGCACCGACCAGTGGCAGGAGAAGGGCAAGCCCGTGGTGCTGACGATCGGTACGCACACGCTTGATGGCGTCGGCCAGAGTGCTGAGGGCACCGTCAAGATTTTCCGGCTGCAGGCGCCGGCAACCGTCCAACGGCCTCAGGCCCAAGGCTGGCAGCGGCATCACCGCATGCTGCCGAAGGCCGGGCAGGCGGGTGAGCCGGACCTTTCCGATCCCAACACCTGGCCGCTCGGCGATGTTGCCGCGGAACGGCCATTCACCACGGACGCCGAGGGCGGGGCGGAGCTTTCGGTGGCGCTCGAGCCTGGACTGTACCGCGCCAAACTGGAGTCGAGCGATCGTTTCGGCAAGCCGGTCAGTGCCCTGCAGCCGTTGCAGGTACTGGATCCGCAGGCGCCCAAGTGCAACCTAAAAATTCCGTTCCTGTTCACGGCACCGACCTGGCAGGTTGAGCCGGGCGACAGCCTCACCGCGCTGTGGGGCAGTGGCTACGACCGGGCCCGGGCATACATCGAGATCGAGCATCGCAACAAGATTCTGCGGAGTTTCTGGACCGATCCGGAACGCACCCAGGAGATCATCGAATTGGCAGTGACCGAGGAGATGCGCGGCGGCGTCACGGTGCGCGTTACGATGGTCCGGGAGAATCGAGGCTACATAACAGTGCGCCCGGTCACTGTGCCGTGGAGCAACAAGAAGCTTCAGGTGAAGTGGGAGCATTTCACTTCGAAGCTCGGGCCGGCCGAAAAGGAAACCTGGACCGCGATAATCACCGGGACGGACGCCGAAAAGGTGGTTGCCGAGATGGTCGCCGGGCTCTATGACGAATCGCTCGACGCCTATCTGCCGCATCATTGGGCGCAAAGCATCGGCGTATTCCGGCATGACCGGTCACGCCTGCAGTCGCAGTTCCAGAACCTTCTTGTTTCCTGGCACCGTCTGCAGGGCCGCTGGCCGAGTCCCCGGAAAAACGGCAACCTCAGATATCGCGGCTTTCACCCGGATGTCACCAGGAACTTCTATCACGGCTATGTTGGACGCCGGGACGGCTTGCGCATGAGCAGCTTAAGTAGAGCTCCAGCACCGGTGGCGGCGATGGAGATGTCGGCAGATGCCGATGGGATGGAAATGGCCAACTTCGCGGCGCCCGCTTTGGGGAAGGCAGCTCGAGAGGACAAAGCAGTTGCCATGGACCCGGCGGCGCCGCCGGCGGGTGGCACCGAGCCGAAGGGACCGGACCTGAGCAAGGTAACGGCCCGCAAGAACCTGCAGGAAACTGCTTTCTTCTTCCCCCACCTGATCAGTGACGACGCGGGTCGCGTCAAACTGGAGTTCGAGATGCCGGAGGCTCTGACCAAGTGGAAGTTCATGGCGTTGGTGCACGATGCCGAGCTGCGTAGCGGTTTCCTCCAGGACAGCGTGGTCACCGCCAAGGACCTGATGGTGCAGCCGAATCCGCCGCGCTTCCTGCGCGAGGGTGACAGGCTCGAGTTCACGGTCAAGGTGATCAACCAGTCACCGACCCGCCAGCAGGGCACCGTCCGCCTGTCCCTGGCCGACGCACGAACTGCGCAGTCCGCAGATCAAGCGCTGGGCAATGAGCGGACCGACAAGGTGTTCGACATTCCCGCCAAGGAGTCGCGGACGTATTCCTGGACGCTCGCGGTGCCCGATGGCCAGGGGTTCCTCAGCTACACCGCCGTGGCCGCGACCAACAAGCTTTCGGACGGCGAGGAAGGCTACCTGCCGGTATTGCCGCGTCGCATCATGGTCACCGAATCGCTGCCGCTGCCGATCCGCGACGCCGGCAAGAAGACGTTCAAGTTCGAAAAACTCCTGGCCTCCGGCGATTCCGACACGATCCGGCACGAGAGCCTGACGGTGCAGATGGTGTCACAGCCGGCGTGGTACGCAGTGATGGCTCTGCCCTACCTGATGGAGTACCCGCACGGCTGCGCCGAGCAGGTGTTCAACCGTCTGTACGCCAATGCCCTGGCTTCGCACATTGCCAATTCCGACCCGAAGATCCGGCGGATTTTCGACCAGTGGAAAGGGACCGAGGCACTCGACAGCCCGCTGGAGAAAAACGCGGAACTCAAGGCCGTGATGCTCGAGGAAACCCCATGGGTCCGTCAAGCCGGGAGCGAGAGCGAGGCGCGCCGCAACCTCGGCATACTGTTCGACAAGAATCGGCTCAACCGCGAATGCAGCGGGCAGCAGCGCCGGCTCGAGGAAATGCAGCGCGGCGACGGTTCGTGGGGCTGGTTCCCCGGCGGTTCGTCGAATCATTACATCACGTTGTACATCACTACGGGCTACGGTCGGCTGCGCCATCTCGGCGTCAAACACACCGACGTCAAGCCGGCGCTGAAGGCACTCAACTTTCTGGATGGCTCGATCAACGAGAGATATCAGAAGTTGAAGCGGGACAAGCGTCTTGACAACAACAATCTGAGCCCGGCGATCGCGTTGTACATCTACGGTCGCAGCTTCTTCCTCGAGGACCGGGTCATTGCGGCGAATGCGAAGGAGGCCGTTGATTACTTTCTCGGGCAGGCACACAAACATTGGCTGACCGTGTCGCGCCTGTCGCAAGGACACCTGGCGGTTGGCCTGCAGCGGTTCGGGGCGGGCAAAGAGACACCTGCGAAGATCATGCGATCGATCCACGAGCATTCTCTGAACGAAGAAGAGATGGGCATGTACTGGCGCGACACCGAGCATTCCTGGTGGTGGTACCGGGCGCCGATCGAGACACAAGCGATGATGATCGAGGCATTCGACGAAGTCGCCAAAGACGACAAGGCGGTCGAGGACTGCAAGGTCTGGCTGCTCAAGCAGAAACAAACGCGCGACTGGAAGACAACACGCGCCACGGCCGATGCGGTGTACGCCATGCTGCTGCGAGGCACCGACCTGCTGGCCTCGGACGAGCTGGTGGCGGTGGCATTGGCAGACGTCACGATCGAGCCGAAAAACGTCGAAGCGGGCACCGGATTCTACGAAGAGCGTTTTAGCGGGGCTGAGGTCAAACCGGCAATGGGCGAAGTCACGCTGACCAAAATCGACGAGGGTGTGAGCTGGGGAAGCATCCACTGGCAGTACATGGAGGACATGAGCAAGATCACGCCGCACACGGCGACGCCGCTGACGCTGGAGAAGGCGCTGTACATCAAGGAGAACACGAAGAAGGGTCCGGTGCTGAACAAGGTCGACGGTGTCATCGGCGTTGGTGACGAGCTGGTGGTGCGGTTGGTGCTGCGCGTCGATCGCGACATGGAGTACGTGCACTTAAAGGACCAGCGCGGGGCCGGTACGGAACCGGTGAACGTGCTGTCGAAGTACAGGTACCAGGACGGGCTGGCGTATTACGAGAGCACGCGCGATACGGCGAGTCACTTCTTTATCGACTATCTGCCGAAGGGCACGTATGTCTTCGAGTATTCGACACGGGTGGCGCACCGGGGCAAGTATCAGAGCGGCATCGCCAACATCCAGTGCATGTACGCGCCGGAGTTCAACAGCCATTCGGAGAGTTTCATGCTGGAAGTGCGGTGACGACGCGGCACTGGTGCGAAAAGCTTCGCGCTACGGGCTCAGAACTGCAGGTCGTCGATATTCTCGAATTCCTCAACGTTCATATCTACGGGCGGTGGGGGCATTGGCGGCGGCGGGCCGGTGTCGCCGACAGGCGCCAGGCGCCAGGCCTGCAGCGAATTGAAATATTTCACCTGTCCCTGGGGATCGGTCCATTTGCGACCCTTCAGATCGAAATGCACGACAACATCGCTGCCCGGATTATAGCCGTCGAGCAGGGCACACTTGTCCTGGACCAGCTCGAACTTCAGGCACTCCGGGTATTGCGGGTTATCGGCGTACTCGATGACAAACTCGCGTTTGCGGAAGCGATCGGAAACATCGACGGTTTCTCCGACCTCCAGCAGGCGTCCCTGAATCTCCATGTGCATTCTCCTTTGCCTTTAACGGGTCCGACAATATAATACCTTCACCGCGTTGCCATTATTCGTCACCACATGCCCTACAACTTGAACGAGAATCCCGAATCCGCAAGCCCGGAAGAAGAGTTGGAAACGGCACCGCCTGACGAGACGCAATGGCACCGGTTGTTTCTGCGTATCGGCCTGGTGTTCGGCGTTGCCTGGATCCTTCTGATCCCGCCGTTCCAGACGCCGGACGAGTACAATCACTTTTACCGCGCCATCAGTTTCGCCCAGGGGCGCCTGTGCTGCCACCCGGTCATCGGTGAATCCGGCACGGGTGCCGTCCTGCCAGGCGCCCTGATCCAGACCGAAGAGAAACTCGCCGCGCGTGACATCAGTGTCATCACCAGCCCATCGAAGCAGTCAAACCCTCAGGACCTCGCCCGGCTTATTGCTGCTTTCGACGTGCGGATGCGTCAGGGTGATACGCGATACTACGACTTTGCCAATACCTGCAATTACCCGGTCATCGGGTATGTGCCACAGACGATCATCAGCTTTATCGGGTATTCGCTGAACCTGCCGGTGCTCATCGTGCTGTACCTGATCCGCTGCGCCAATCTCATCGTCTACCTGGCCATCGTCTGGTGGGCGCTCAAACAGATGCCGGTCCTCAAACCGGCGCTGTTCCTGCTGGCGCTGATGCCGATGTCGCTGCAGCAGGCGATGGCGCCGGGGGCAGACAGCATCATCAACGTTGCCGCCTTTCTTTTCCTCGCCATAATCCTGCGACTGACGCTTGACGACAGCCGCGAGACTATCGGCGGGCGGACAATTGTTGGACTGACCGTACTGGCCGCCATTATTGCCGTCGCCAAGATCGCCTACCTGCCGCTCTGTCTGCTCTGCCTCATGCTGCCAGCTGCGAAGTTCGAAAACCGCCGGGTGTGGACGGTGACAATGATTGCCGTACCCGGCATCGCCGCGGTCCTGCTGGCGGGCTGGCTGCTGTTCGTGCGCCAGTCGGGATTGCCGCATTTGCAGGCCGCCGGCCCGGACACCATCGGCGCGATCATCGACAGCCCGTGGAGTGCGCTGCTCTTTTACCTGCAGAATATCTACAACAACATGACGCTGCCGCTGGTGTACGAACAGTTTGTCGGTCGTCTCGGCTGGCTGGATACGCCCGTGCCGATGTTTTTTGTGATCGCTTTCCTGGGCATGCTGCTGGTGGCGGTCGCTGCCGAACCGGCGCCTGCCGCCACAGCCAGGGCGTTGGGTCGCCCCGGACTTGTCGCGGGGCTCGTTTTTCTGGTGTCGGTATTTGTCCTGCACGCGTTGTTCGTCACCGTCAGTAACAGCATGCGGATCGTCCAGGGACGCTACTTCATTCCGCTGGCGATGAGTGCCCTGTTCTGCCTGTACTGCGGCACCCGTGGCCGGCTGCGGATACCTGCAGAATTCCGTGTGAAGCCGTGGATTTTTGCCGCTTGTTCCGTGCTGACGCTGACGGTGACTTCGATTGTTGTTTTCAGGCGATATTGGTTTGCTGCATGACGTCACTATATTGTGCGCGGCACAATCGCCGTAATCCGGCGATTTCCGCCACGGACGTATTCGACTCGCTACAGGCAGCGGTGCATCGTCACCGTTCAGACTTAATTAGGAGACAGTGATGATCACAGCCATCACCGGCGCTAACTGGGGGGACGAGGGCAAAGGCAAAATCACCGATTCGCTCGCCGTGGATGCCGACTTCGTCGTGCGCTTTCAAGGCGGGGCGAATGCCGGACACACGGTGATCAATCCGCACGGAAAATTTGCCTTGCACCTGCTGCCTTCCGGTGTTTTTTATCCCAATGTCACCAACGTCATCGCCCCCGGCGTAGCGCTGGACCTGGATGTTTTCTGGGATGAGCTCGACGAGTTGCAGCAGCGCAACGCGCCCGAGCCGAAACTGAAGGTTTCAGACCGCGCCCAGGTCGTGTTGCCGTACCACCGACTGCTCGACGGCTATGAGGAAGAACGCCTCGCCGGCGCCAGTTTCGGCTCCACCAAACGCGGTATCGCGCCATTCTATGCCGACAAGGCGCTGAAGGTCGGTATCCGCGTCTCCGACCTCACCGATCCTGACCGCATGCGGAACCAGCTCGAACGCGCCCTGCCCGCCAAGGACATACTGATGACCGGGCTCTACGGCAAGGACCGCATGTCGATCGATGCGATCATTGATTCCCTGACGACGCTGAGCACGCGGTTGACATCCTACATCTGCGACACCACGGTGCTGCTGCACGACGCGATCAAGGCCGACAAGAACATCCTGCTCGAAGGCCAGCTTGGCGCGTTGCGCGATCCGGAACACGGCATCCATCCGTTCACCACGTCGTCATCGACACTGGCGGGGTATGCCTGCGTCGGGGCCGGCATACCGCCTTATGCCATCGAGAAGGTCATCGCCGTCACCAAGGCATATTCAAGCTGTGTCGGGGCTGGCCCGTTTGTCACCGAGTTGCCGGGAGCAGACGGCGACGAGCTGCGCGAGCGCGGCGGTGACGCCGGCGAATACGGCGCCACCACGGGACGCCCGCGGCGGGTCGGCTGGTTCGATGCCGTTGCTACGAAGTACGGCGTGCGGTTGCAAGGCGCCACTGATGTTGTCCTGTCGTTGGTCGATGTGCTCGGGTACCTTGATGAAATCCCGATCTGCACGGCCTACGATGTCAACGGCGAGACGGTCACGGATTTTCCGGTCGGCCGTGCCTTGGACGTTGCCAAGCCGGTGTACGAGACGATGCCCGGTTGGAAGTCGGACGTCTCAGAGATTCGTGAATACGACGAACTGCCATCTGCCGCTCGCGACTACGTGGAGAAGGTCGAGTCGCTGATCGCCGCGCCGATCACGATGATTTCCGTCGGCCCGGCCCGTGACGCGTTGATCCACCGCTCGAAGTGAGTGTCTTCGAGGTTTCCGATGACTGCCTGCGCCTCGGTCTGCGCGCCATCGCCGTCGTCTTTCGCGACGTCACGATCGGCCCGGCCAATGCCGGGCTGCAGGCGGACATCGAATCCGAGGCAGCGCAAGCACGCAGTCGTTACGCCGATCTCAAGGCGTTGATTGCCACCCCGGAACTGACGCGGCTCTACGAAGTGTTTCGCAGCATCGGCGTCAATCCGAAGAAGCACCTGCCGTCGATACCTAATCTGTATCGCTACGCTTTGAAACGCGGGTGCCTGCCGAGCATCAACAACTTCGTTGATGCCTACAACCTGATTTCCCTGCGAACTCTGTTCAGCTTGGGGGCTCACGATCTCGCAGCCCTGTCGCTGCCGGTAACCATGCAGTTGTTTGACGGCAGTGAGACGTTTATCCCGCTGGGCAGCCATGAACCGCGGCCGGTGACGGCAGGCGAATTCGGATACGTCGATGCGGACAATCGCGTCATTTGCCGACTGGACGTCGTGCAGGGCGAGTTCAGCAAAGTCACCGCCGCCAGCAAGGAGGTGCTGCTGATCGTCGAGAGTACCGATGCGATGTCCGCAGAACGGCAACAGCAGGTTGCCGGCGAAGCAATCGGCCTGATCCAGACCTGCTGCGGTGGCACAGCGGAACGAATCGACTGATCCGGGCAGAGGACTGCTCAGAGCTCCATAATCACCTTGCCGACCGAGTCGCCGCTTTGTAAATACCGCAAAGCTGCCGTTGCATCGTTGAAGGGCATTACCCGGCCGATATGCGGCGGTGGCACCTCCAGTGCCGATAGTTCGTCGTACAGCCGGCGCATCTCATCGGCGCGATCCCAGAGCCAGATCAGATTGAATGCCATGACACTCTTGTTCTCCGAAATCATGCTGACCGGATCCAATTTCGGCCGACGCCAGTATTGCCAGCCGAGTTTCGCATAGTTCGGCCGTTGCCCCGACGGCATCAGATCGGCCGCGCCAAATATCACCAGGCGTCCGCCCGGAAGCAGCCTGCGGTACAGCGGCTGGAACGTCGGGCCCGCAACTGCATCGAGGACCAGATCGAATCCGTCGCGGCCAGCCGAAGCGAGGGCCTTGTCGAGCCGCTGCTCGAAGGCAATGCCGTCACGGACGATGACTCGCTCGGGCGGCAACCCGGTGACCTCCGCCTTTGCTGCCTGCCCGACAGTACCTGCCGCTTCGCCGCGCAGCCGATCGATCAACCCCAATGCCGCGAGCCCTACACCGCCGGCGGCCGATTGCACCAGCACAAATTGGCCAGGCCGCAGGCCGCCAAGCTCACGCAGTGCATACCAGGCGGTCAAGGACGTCACAAGCTGGCCGGCGCCCTCGGCCATCGACCAACCATCCGGCAGCGGCCAAAGGTATCGGGCATCGACATTGAGGTGTGTCGCATAGGCACCGAATCGGGTCAGTCCCATGACCGGTTGGCCGACTGCCAAGCCGTCGACGGACGGGCCGACCGCGTCAACAACGCCGGCGAACTCCAGCCCCGGCACGAACGCTCCGGACGGCGTGGCGGAGTAGAGCCCGAGGCAGGCAAAGACATCCGCAAAGTTGAGGCCGACTGCCGCAACACGGACAGTGACACAGCCTGCGTCAGGCTCACTCAGATCATCGCCGGCCAACTGCAGCCGGCTGATATCGCCGGTCTTTGGCAGCTGCCAGATTTGCCGTAATAGGGACATGCGCTGAGAACTTACACGATTTGCGCACACATTGACATCGAATGTATGGATGAATCCAACTCGGCAGTTGGAATGCTAAAGTAACTTGTGTCATTCAAGGCTGTTACAAAATACAGGGTACGGCTGGCACAGCGATTACAAAACTGACTGTCAATGACACCGAAACAATCAAAAAAGAAGAGGCGGATTGTGAAGATCCTGGCCATCGCGGTTGTCGGGCTGGTAGTGACATTCGTCGTGGTAGACCTGATCTACACCGGCATCGTCAGGAAACGGCAGGCTAAGTGGGAAGCAAACGTCGATCGTAACAGTGACGGCGTGCGGCGCGGCTGCGAGGCGTTCACGGTCGGCAGCGGCGACACTGCCCTGCTTATGGTTCACGGGTTCAGTGACTCGCCGGCGGTCTACAAGCTGATGGCTGACGAACTGGCAGAGAAAGGCTACACCTGCCGCGCCATGCGCCTGCCTGGCTTTGCCGAGCCGTATGAGGCGTTTGCAAAGCATGACCGGCAAGACTGGCTGCAGGCGATTGCCGAGGAGGTGACGAGCTTGCGCCAGACGCACGACGAGGTCTGGATCGTCGGCCATTCGACGGGTGCGTCACTGGTGACCCGACACGTGCTGGACCATCCGGACACGGCGGCGGGTTTGGCGTTGCTGGCGCCGCTGGTCGAGGTTTCGGGCAAACGCAGCCCGGTGCTCTCACCGCATGCCTGGTTCAAGGCGATCGGTGCGCTGCTGATGTTCACCGATCGCATCGAAACCTGCTTCGAACTGGACATCAATTCGCCTGAGGGCCGGACGGTGATTATTCGGGAGCAATTCGTGCCGCTGACGACCATCGAAGAGACATTCGCGATCGCGTCAGAAGTCCGCGACCGCGCCCCCGAGATCACAGTGCCGGTTTACACAGCGGTATCGGCGGCGGACAAAATTGTCGACACAGAGGCCTCGGTGCGCTTTTTCGAACAGCTCGGCAGCGCGCGCAAGCAGCTGGTTCGTCTGGATGCGTCCGGGCACGTGATACCCGTGGACTACGGCTGGCAAACGGTGTGCTCGGATATCGACGCATTCATCCAGGCGTCGACGGCGGTGCAGTGAGCGGACTCAGTCGAGCAGTTCGAAGTCTTCCTTGCCGACACCACAGTCAGGGCAGTACCAGTCGTCCGGGATGTCTTCGAATTGTGTGCCCGGGGCAATTCCCGAATGGGGGTCGCCGATTTCCGGGTCGTAGATCCAGCCGCAAACCGTGCAGATCCATTTTTTTGAATCAGTAGCAGAGGTCATTATTCAGCTTTTGGTGTTTCGGTGTTCAGAATTCGTTCGATATTCAAAGTTCGGCGTTCGTTGACCGCCATCACTTCCAGACTGAGAAGCCGCCGTCGACGACAAGATTGTGAGCCGTTACGTAATCGGACGCCGCCGATGCCAGGAACAGCGCAGCGCCCTTCAGGTCGATGCCCATGCGGCCCCAGCGCCCCAGCATGGCGCCATCCGCGAAGTCCGCAACAAAGGTTTCCGGCAGGTTGCCCGGTTTTTCGAAACCGCCGGGCGAGATTGCGTTGACGTACACGCCCTTGGGCGACAGCATTCCGGCCAAGTCCTGGGTGAGACCGATGACTCCGGCCTTGGCCGCAGCGTAGTCGACGGGTTGGCCGGCCATGCCGCTGCGATCGTACATCCGGCGGTCGCGGCCGACCAGGGCAGCGGCCGAGGCGATGTTGATGATCTTGCCATAGCCGGCCTCGACCATATAGCGGCTGACTTCTTTGCAGCAGTTAAGGCAGCCCGTGAGGTTCGTCGCGATCAAATTCGCCTCGTCCTCGGAATCGCGTTCATGGATGTTTCCAGGACTGTTCCCGGAGCCGCCGCCCGCGTTGTTGATAAGGATGTCGATGCGGCCCTTCCATTCAAAGGCCGCTTTGGCCATCGCAACGGTCTGCTCGTGACTGCGCTGATCCAGGGTCAGACCGAGGGTCTCAACGGCATAGGCGTTACCGAGTTTCTCGGCGGTCTCGTTGGCGCGGGTTTCGTCGCGCGAGGTGACGATGATATGACAGCCGGCCTCGGCGAGGGCACAGGCCATGTCGTAGCCCAGCCAGGCGTAAGCGCCGGTAACAATGGCGACGCGACCGTCGAGTCGAAAGAGATCGAAAACATTCATGACATTTCGTTTCTTGCTGCGTTGATTCGCAGCGGGCAGGGTAATGTGGCAACGGCAATTTTCAACCGTATAGCGCGGTATCGTCTGATTTTCTCACCATCATTCACGCGTGTCTGCAGCGCAACACATGGACTTTTCGGCTCACATTACTCCAGCACGGCCAGAACTTCCTCGGCGTGCTCGGCCGGCTTCACCTTGGGGAAGACGGCCTTGAGGTTGCCGTCCGGACCGATGACGAAGGTGGCGCGCTGAATTCCCATCCGCTTCTTGCCGTACATGTTTTTCTCTACCCAGACACCGTAGGCCTCGATTGTCTGGCGATCGACGTCGGCCAGCAATTCAAAGGGCAGCGAATACTTGTTGGCGAACTTCTCGTGCGATGCCACCGAATCGGCACTGCAGCCGATGATCACGGTATTCTTGTCGGTGAATGCGGAATGGTTGTCGCGGAAGGCGCAGGATTCGGTGGTGCAGCCCGGCGTGTCGTCTCTCGGGTAGAAGTAGAGCACGACGTTCTTGCCGGCAAAATCGTCCAGTGAAATGGTCTCCCCGGTCTGTGTCTGGCCGGTAAATTTCGGAGCCGGGGTCCCAGGTTCGAGTGCCATCGGGTTACTCCTTGGTTTTAGCGTTCGGTGTTCAGCGTTCGGCATCTGTTCTGCGCCTACTGCGCGCGGCAGACGAGCCCTTTCAAGTACTGTCCTTCGGGAAACGTCAGGGCAATAGGGTGATCGCCCGGCTGGGCGTGTCGATCGATAATCTGGACGACCCGATCAGCATCGAGCGCTGCGTCCGACACGATTTTCTGGAAGAGATCCGGGGCGACATGGCCGGAACAGGAGTATGTCAGCAGCAGGCCGCCCGGTCGCAGCAGTTTCAGCGCCAGCAGAT
>CAJWLW010000117.1 GCA_913042885.1 uncultured Lentisphaeria bacterium
GTGGCGGCCAAGGGTCAAATGTCGGTATCGGCACCGACGATCCCACCGCCAAGCTTGAAGTTGCAGGCCAGGTGAAAATTACCGGCGGCGGCCCCGGGGATGGCAAGGTGCTGACCTCGGATGCCAATGGTTTAGCTTCTTGGCAAGACGCGGCCGGCGGCGGCGGCGGCGGCGCCTGGGAGGACAATGGCACGAACGTCTGGCGAACCGGCGGCAAGGTCGGTATCGGGACGGACTCACCAGGCGCGCGGCTGCATGTCAAGGACGAGACGACGGCCATTCGGATCGAGACAGAAGGCAGTTGGGGGTACACTGAGTACGTTGACTCGGGGGCCATCAAATATTCCATGGGCTACAGGGCTGCCGGTGGTGAACATTTCTGGCTCGGCACAACGGACCTTATGACTGGTACAAAACTCCTCATGAAGTCCGACGGCGATCTCTTGCTCGGCGGTAGCATCACCGGCGGCGCCGTGGGTGGCGGTATAGTGGTCAGAAACAACGGCCACGTCGAATTCGGGACTCCCAACAGTGGCTTCCAGGACGGCAGTCTCCACGTCGGCACGGCATTGGTGACCGCGGTGACAGTTGGCGGTAGCGTCTCAGCCACCGGTTTCATAACAACCAGTGATGAGCGTTGCAAGGAGAACATCCAGACCGTGTCGTCGGCGCTGGAGAAGGTCACGCAGCTGCGCGGCGTCAACTTCAACTGGCGCGAAAATGTGGCGGCGGAATTCGAAGACATGAATCCCGACGAGCTGCAGCTCGGTTTGATCGCCCAGGAAGTGGAGGAAGTCGTGCCGGAGGTGGTATATACCAGCGTCGGCGGCTACAAGGGCGTGAACTACCAGAGCCTGACCGGGCTGCTCGTCGAAGCAATCAAGGAGCAGCGCCAGGAATACCAGTCACAAATCGATGCGCTGCGCACCGAAGTCGAGGGCCTGAAGGCTGCCAATTAGTCAATACGGCGTCCCGACATTAACCAGCTAATCTCGCAAGCCCGTCCTGCCTCGGCAGGGCGGGCTTGCTACGTTTTGTACCGATATCAGAGGGTTCCCTCCAGCTCCAGCGCTTCGAGGATCTTGGCGCGTCCACTTGCCCCGCGCCGCTCGGCGGCTTCCTGTTCCTGGCGCTCTTTGATCGCCTGTTCGGCGGCCCGGAGGATTTTCACGTTCAAGTACGAGACCTGAATACTGCCGTCCGGCCTGGGCACTGCCCGAATCATGATCCCCGCCGCCGCCAGCGGCTCTGCCGGGTATTTCTTTTTGATGAGTGCTTCGATCAGTGCGAAGCCCTCTTCATCCTCTCCCCTCTCCGGTCTTCCGGGCAGCTCGTACACGGCAACAACGCCATGGAGTTGATCATCAATCAGGTTCAGGATCCTCTTCGTTATCGGTCCGTCCCCGGAGGCCGCGGCGGCGATTTCATAGGCGACATGGAACCCACCTTGAATCTTCGCCTTACCGTCGGGCCAGATCTTCTGAACCTCGGCCAGGGACTGCCCCCAGGCCGACTCGCCGTAGCCTTTGACGATGGGCAGCGCGTCGTCGTCCTGGCCATGAATCGCGGGTACCAGGATCATGAAAGCCAGGAGGCTTGCAGTTGGGACAACAGTGTTGGTGGTCATAAGACGTTCTCCTTTGGTTTGCGTTACAATTGTTGAACGATCGGGGATGTCAAGCGGAAGTCACCACTGCTGTGCGCGGGTATAGCCGGGGCGGTTGACTCGGTCCTTCATGTCAGCTTGCCGCCGCCATTTCGCATGACCATCCATGTAAGCGGAGTTGCTGCCCCGCGGATATTTGCCGTTGTCGCCGGGCATGCCGGTCGACGCCCCCCCGCTATGCTGGTGGAAAAAGGAAAGATTGATTGCTCCGTACCAGGTTCCGGCACCGGGATACGCATGATTCCAATCTGCAATCAGCATGTCACCGGTCGGACCATAGCCGTTCTTCTCGCCAAACCGCAGCGGAATCGGATACGGCGGTGCCCCCGAGTCTATCCACAGGGGCACCCGGTAAAAGTCGTTATCGGGCAACAGGAGCGGGTCCGAATGGACTGGTCGGCCAGCGAGTATGAGGTAGGTCCCGTGTGTTGTCCCGTTTACGGAGGGAAAACTTGTTTCAGAGGGCTGCACGTCCCAATGGTGGTCCATGCCGTTGTCCGGACAGTTCCAGATCAAAGGCGTTTCGCCGTAGTTGAGCATATGGGGCACCAATTTTTCCACGAACTGCGGAGTCCCCTGCTGAGGTTCATAGATGAAATAGGTATCGTTATCGTTGGCGTAGTTGGTGAGCGCGACCGATGCCTGATGCAGATTGTTCATGCATAGTATCCGTATCGCTTTTTGCTTCGCCTTCCCCAACGCCGGCAACAGCATCGACGCGAGGATGGCGATGATAACGATGACCACCAGCAACTCGATCAAGGTAAATCCCCGATGACTGCGATATCTGTTACTCGTCACGGTTCTTGCGTTGATTTTGCCATTGGTTTTCGGGGGTGAATACACACTAACTCGATGTCATTATTGTAATCATAATGGTTCGAAATAGCAATTCGAGTTTCACTGTCTCCTATTTATGCGCGGTGTCAGGAATCCCAGTCAAAATTCCGAGCGGACGGGAAACGACCAGCCCTTCTGATCTGCCCCACACCGGCGACATACGTCAGCAGTATTTTCCCCCGAAACAGTTGACGTTTGCCAGTCGGAGATCGAAGGTTCAAGGGAGTGGGGATAACTCGGCCAACTGTCAGGGAGAAATTCGGAAATGAACAGGCTTGTTGTTGGAGACTACATCGTAATCGGGGTGTACGTGATCGGTGTCCTCCTGCTCGGCATTCTGTTCGCCGGTCGACAGAAATCGATGAAGGAATACTTCCTCGCCAGCGGCAATATGCCGTGGTGGGCTGTTTCGTTGTCGATGTACGCCACGTTGCTGAGCCCGATCACTTTCCTGGGTGCGGCCGGCTGGATCTACCAGGAGGACAGCCGGTATTTTTTCAGTACCGCTGTGCTCGCCCTGATTACCTTTCCGCTCGCAGCATATGTCTGGGTGCCTATATGGGACCGCTTGCGGACGGTGACCATCTATGAGTATCTGGAGCGGCGGTTCCACCCGGGGTTGCGCACCTTTGGTGCTATCCTGTTCCCAATCCAGATGATCTTCTGGGTCGGCAATGGCCTGGTGGCGGCAGCGATGGCTTTCAGCTCGGTGAGCGGCATACCGATGCTGTGTTGCCTGCTGGGAATTGTCCTGTTAGGCACCGCATACACGATTCTCGGCGGGTCACGTGCCGTCATTTGGACCGACGTCGTGCAGTCGGTAATTTTTCTTTTCGCCTTTATCACGATCGGGCTGCTCCTGTTGAAATACTTCAACTGGAGCCCGGGGGAAATACATGCCATTGCGTCCTCTGAGAAATCCGCCGCCGGCTATGCAAAGACACAGTTGTTTTCCGCTGAATTCAGCTTGAGTGTGGAAGCAACGATATGGGCCTTGCTGCTGGCAAAGATCGTTGAAATTTTCACCTTCGGTTCCGACCAGAGAACGATGCAACGGCTGATGTCTACCGGCACCAGGCGGCATATGTTCAAAGCGGTAGTCGGACTCGCCGGTGTGCAGTTCATATTTTGGATGCTGGCTATTTTTGTTGCCTGGGGATTTGTCGCGTATTACAAGGTCAACCCGGAAGCCGCGAAGTTGATCATGCAGCCCGATGAGGTCATGGCCCGCTATGTCGTCGGACATCTGCCGATTCTCGTGCGGGGGCTGATTATCGCGGGTTTGCTGGCAGCAATGATGTCGACGTTCGACTCGGCGCTGAATTCGATGAGCAGCTCGGCGATCAGTGACTTTTACAAGCGGTATTTCGTGCCCAATGCATCCGATACGCATTACGTGAAATGTTCCCGCTACGCCACCCTTGGCTGGGGGCTCCTCGTGCTGGTGTTTGCGGTATGGCAAAGCGGGCATACCGACACCACCGTACTGAAGCGAGTCGGGCAGTTTAACCTCCTGCTGCTGCCCATGATCGCGATTTTTTTCATCCTTGGCGTGTTCACCAGGAGATGCAATGCCGGTGGGGCGCTGGTTGGCGCGCTGACATCGTTCTTGCTGGTCATGTGTTTCCAGGGGATCCCGGAGCTCATGGATCCGTTGGTCAACTATTCCATCAATTGGATCTGGCTGGAGGGGCTCTGTACGGTCGCAGGCTGCGTCACCGGCTACATCGCCAGCCTGTTATTCGCAGCACCGGCTGAAGAGCAGTTGAAGGGACTGACGGTCTACGAGAAATCCACACCACGCCCCGACGCAGTCTGAACAGCGAACACGGAACAGCCGCAGCCGATTCCGAAAGCATAACGATCGCGGAAATCCGTTCATTCGGCGAATTGAACGGGACCCGTCAACAGATACAGTTTCTTCTCCAACCAATCACCCCGATCCGCAGCGCTGGATATGCCCCGAGTTCAAAACGTCAACACGACCAGCATCTCCGCCGCTATCGAGCTCGGCTGCCGGACGATGCAGAGCGTCTTCAACGCCGATGACGATAACGTTCCGTTTTTCGGCTCGCAAGTGCGGCCGCAAACGGTTTTGGACACATCCTCCTGTCACAGCGAGGCGCATGTGCCAGGGCGCCACCTCAATGCCTTGCTGAACGCCGAGGATGCCCTGGGCATCGACATCGACGAGAGCGCCATCGATAACCACCGGCGCGCTGCGTTCCTGTCATTCAATGGCGAGCTGCCGCTGCCGCTCAACCGCCAGACGCTCAATGCGGAACCGCTCAGTTTCGCCCCGCACAACCTGCGCGAAGGCATGCACGCCCTCGGCGCGCTGGTGACTTTCCGCGACGACAACGATGCCCGCGCACTCGCCGAACGCTGCATCGACACGGTCAACGACTACTGGACCGCAGAGGACGGCTGGGATGTGCCGCGGCTGGAAAAGCTCGGACTCGAAATTCAGGGAACCCGGGACTTTATCTCCGGTGAGGGACGCATGATCGGGCCACTGGTCAAGTATTACCGAGCCACCGGTTACGGCCCGGCACTCGAACTGGCGCTGGTCATGAAGGAAATAGCCGTCACCCGATTCTTCACTGCGGACGGCAGCTTCGATCCCGACCGTTTCGTTACGAATCACATCCACTCGATCACCTGCGTGCTTTCGTCGCTGGCACAACTGGCGGACCTGCTCGGAGACGCCCCTCTGATGTCGATCGTCAAGGCGTTCTATGACAACGGCCTGTTACAGATGCGCGACGAGATCGGCTGGTCCCCGGAAATTGTCGGCCAGGAAGATTCGGATCACGGCGAAGCCAATAACAGCGGTGACATCCTCGAGACCGCGCTCATTCTGGGCCGCTGGGGCTATGCCAAGTGCTATCACGACGCCGAGCGTATCCTGCGCTGTCACCTGCTGCCGTGCCAGGTGCGCGATACGTCGTGGATCGTCGACCCACCGAACCCGGAGGGAGTCGACGGCCTGCGCGACGTCGCCGACCGCCACCTCGGTGCTTTCGGCTTCCCGGCGCCGTACGGCCATTCCTCCGTTGGCGCGGGCAAGGACAACGGCCGTATTTCGTTTAACATGGACATCGTCGGCGGCGTTGTCGGTTCGCTGTGTGAGGTGTGGCGCGAAGCCGCCCGGCGCGGACCTGCCGGCATTTCTGTGAATCTGCTGTTCGACGTCGACAACGACGCTGCCCGTCTTGAATCGCCATACACCAATGACTGCCTGGCGATCACACCGAAACGCTCCGGACCACTGTCGGTGCGGATGCCGCCATGGCTGCGGCCGGACGACATCACGATCGTCGACAGCAAACCGCCGCCACTGCGGACGAGGGACTATCTGTTTTTCAGCGACGTCGCCGCCGGCGAGACGGTCCGTCTGCGGATGCCGTTGAAGGGCAGCGAGCTCACCCTCTCGGGTGAGCTGCACATCCAGCCGATCCGCGTCGACCTGCGCGGTGACAGCGTTGTAACGATGGAAAACTTCGGGGCGGACCTGACTTATTTCGATGCATTATAATCGCTTGTTCATCCTGCTCGCAGCCCTCATGGTCACAAGTTCCAGTGCCGGCGATACGCCGCCGCGCGTGGTGCTGGATAACAACCTCAAATGCGTCGACCTGTCGGACCTCGATGGTGACCTGCCACTCGAACTGGTCGAGACACACCGGATTTTGCGACAGTCCGAGGACTGGGAACATTCGACCTGGAAAAATCCGAACTGGCCGGCCGGCGGCGGCGCCAGCCTCGGATATACGACCGTCGTGCGCAACGACCATGGGCCACAGCCGGACGGCAAATATTATCTCTACTATGCCCACCACGACCCGCGTTCCGGTATCGGCGTGGCGGTCGCTGACCAGATAACCGGACCGTATTCGAAAGATGTGACGGTGCCCGGCCGCAGCGACAATCAAGTGGTCCCCAGCTTCCACGCCGACAACCCTAACCCGGACGACCCCTCACATAACTCCAGTCCATGGGTGGTGTGGAACGAGGCCGCGCAGCTCTGGTTCATGTACTTCCATTACTTCAATCACGCCCACACCAAAACCAACTACCAGACCACGGCCCTGGCAACGACTGCGGATCTCGCCTCCCACCAGTGGACAGTCGAGCACGCCGACGGCACGATGCCGCCGTGGCGGCCGGTGCTGCCAGTGACCGACGCCGCATGGATGAACGAGGCGTCGTCATATCATGCCGTTCAATGCCTGCCGGACGGCCGCTGGCTGGCTTTCCTGCGCGGCACCTCGACCGACGGCACACCACCGTCCCTCGGATTCGGCACCTCAGCCGACGGCCGCACCTGGGAATACTTCACCGAGAATCCCGTCATCCACCAGAACGACGGCGGTGATGGCCGCGAAGGGGTCTATCGGCCGGCATTTGTCGGCTATCTCGGCACGACCGTCGCGGGGCATCCCGAATATCTGCTGGCTTGGCAGGAAAGCGTCGGGTTTGACGGCGACAACCGGCTCATTTTTGGCAGGACATCCGACTTCAAAACCGTCACCCGAGACCCGCGCGGTTATTCACGCTGGTCACCTGCCGACGGCTGTATCTCCCCGTGGCGTATCGGTGCGAGGTTGTATCTGTTTTCCGGAATGTACGTGCATGTCATGGAACTGCCGGTTGCCAATGACGATCATTAGCAACTGGCCCCGGTCTGACCGGGCAGACCTTGCATTTCGAAGCAAAACTCTCTATTTTCCTTTTCCGATATTGCGTAAATTCGGCAAGTGCACGGAGACACATTCATGAACATTGGAACCACCTGTTTTTCTGTCCTTTTCATCGTATCCGTAGCCGCTCTGCCGGCAGCCGCCGAGCGGGAAAGCGACGCCAGGGCCGTCATCGTGCCGGTCGCCAAGGCTGCCTACCTGAACCCGGACGACAAAAACGCTGTGAACTCTCTGTATCGTACTATGCTCAAGCGCAAGGACGGCAAAGTGAACACCGACGTCCTCATCGCGCTGGCGCTCGGCTGTACGCTGCACGGCGAGGACAAGGCGGCGGAAAAGGTCGGTAAATTCCTCGACAAGCTGTTGCCCGAGGTCGGCTACGAAACGCTCATCAACCAGATGAACATTCACGACACCTGTTCGAAATGCACCGGCACCGGCAAAAGCACGCGCCGCTGTGAAAAGTGCACCTCGTACAAGAACGGCAGGCCCGTCGCCGATGGCAAATGCATCAGAAAATCGTGCAAGAACGGCCAGGTTGCGACCACGACCGATGGACTGGAGGCGACAACGCGCAACTGTTCCAAGTGCCAAGGTAGCGGCAGCTGCCAGGCATGCGGCGGTTCCGGCAAACAACCCGGCAAGTGCCGCCGCTGCGCCGGTTCCGGCAGCGCACCGGCCAAGGAAAAAATCCGCGTCGCTTACCAGGGCGCCCTGGAGACTGCGTTGACCCGCCTCACCGAAGGCACCGACATGGTCTTCGCGGACGGCCGCGAATACTCGCGTGCACAGCTGGCCGCGGCCAATGAGGCACAGCGCCGAGCGGCGCAGAACGAAACTGCACGCATTGCCACCGCTGCGAAAGCCGATGCTGCACGGGCCGATGCTGCACAGGCCGCGGCCGATTTCACCAATCACCGCAACGCCAATGCCGAATCCCTGGGCAACTGGGTCTGGGCCCAGCTTGGCAAGAAACACCCGATCAAAGGCGCCAACCTCAAGCGCCGTGCCGATGTCACCGGAGCTCAGAAGAATTCTTTCTCCACCGACGGCCCAGCCTACGTCGTAGCCACCGGGCAGGGTCTCGGCAAGGGTAATCGTAATTACCAGCGGGTTGAACGGCTGACCTATGGCGTCCTGCACGTCGACGAGATGCATGGTGAAATCGAAGACAATGGCCGCGTCTACGTTGGGTTCAATCGGAACTCGACAACGGCAACCCTGCTGGCAGTCGACGCGCCGGGAGTCGATGCGCTCAACAGCATGCTCAACCCCGACGCCACCGTACCGGTCAAGGCTGCACCCGCCGAAGCGCCGTCACGCATCAAACCGAAAATGCCGGTAGTCAAGGGTGGCGACCCGCACATCTGGAACTAATCTGTAAAGACGGAGAATTGTAGACATGGAACGCCAGGCAGTCACTGACAGGTTCGACGGTAAAGTCGCGATCGTCACTGGCGGGTCCTTCGGGATCGGTCGCGCGATAACCGAAGAACTCTGTCGCGAAGGTGCCGCCGTGGTCTTCTCCGGGATCGAGCCGGAAGGCGCCGAGACAGAGACCGAGATGAAGGCGGCTGGATACAACGTCCGGTTCTGCCTGGGCGATCATATGCAGGAAAACTTTTGCCGCACAGTCGTCGACACGGCCGTCGAGACGTTCGGTACCGTCAATTATCTGGTCAACAACGCATTCTCCTTCAATGCCGCCGGCCTCGACGCCACTGTCGAAGACTGGGAGCGCAGCCTGTTCGTCGGCCCCGTCGGCTATGCGCGTATGGCCCAATTTGCCGCGACACCAATGAAAACCGCCGGTGGTGGCGCAATTCTCAACATCTCAAGCATCTCCGCCAATATCGCCCAGCGCGGCCGCTGGACCTACAACGCTTCCAAAGGGGCCGTGTCGCAATTGACCCGCTGCCAGGCGCTCGACCTGTCACCGTTCAATATCCGTGTGAACAGCATCAGCCCGGGCTGGACCTGGACACGTGAGGTGATAAAAGCCGCAGAGACCGCCGGTGGTGGAATCGAGAAATGGGATCCGGTGTGGGGTAAATTCGCTATGTTGCGGCGCTGCGCCGACCCGATCGAGATGACTGGCCCGGCACTGTTCCTGCTCAGTGACGACGCCTCGTTCATCACCGGCGCCGACCTGCCTGTGGACGGCGGCTACAGCGCCATGGGGCCGGAAGGTCTGGGCGAATCCTCGAGTTTCGCCGGCAGCGACTGAACCCCGGCAGCGCAAACCCCGGGAACGCCGGCACGTGTCGCCGTACAGCCACCCGGGCGAAGCCGCGTCCGGCCTGCTTTTCGGGTCTCGAAATGAAGGTGAAATGGGCCGGCGGCGGGCACTGCCCGAAAGGCTATTTTTTTCTTGCAATTGGTCGCCGAGTTTCTTATACTTTTAGTATTATTCCGCGGAAAAACCCGCGTTTTAATCAACTTGTGTGAGGAATAGGACAATGAAAAAGCTTCTTGGATTCGTTATTGCAGCATACCTTTTTACACCTGGCGGTGTATTGGGTGACAATGAAACCATTTGCCCAGAGGCAATCACCGGCGGCGGCGGTGCCTCAAGCAACGGCAGTTATTCTATCTACGGCAGCATCGCCAGCACCGGCGGTGTCAGCACTGTTGCCGACGGCAATACGATCGAATCCACGTTCATCCCGCAAACGCTCTATGGTTGCATCTGCCAGCCCTGCAACGTGCTGGTTGACAGCGTCTTCACCGACCTGTGCTCACAACTCGCCAGCGCGTCAAACCTGACTGCCGCTCAGGTGCTGATTGGAAGCCTGATCGATAGCAGCGTCAGCCCCGTCGACGTCTGCGATGACAGCGCCGTCCCCAGCGTTGCCGATTCGGCAGCGTGCGGTGCCTACATCCAGCAGGTTATCAACGATCATATCTCCACCGTACTTACCCCGTAAGATCGGCAGTTAAAAGACTTCGCAAAAAGGCTTTCAGGAATTCCTGAAAGCCTTTTTTGTGCCCACGACCAAAACACGCTTGGCAATAAAAAAGGTTATCAATTACCTATGGCGAACTTGAGTCCGGCAACCCAGTCCCACAATCCTTTGCATCACAAGCGATGTGCGATTATACTAAATTTTCCCCTGATTTACCTGTGCCCCTCCCCCCCCCGTGACTATTGAGGTTTTTCCATGACTGCCAAGGAACTCAGACGCAGTTACATCGAATTTTTCAAAAGCAAAGGCCATAGCGAAATCAAGAGTGCTTCGCTGGTGCCGGAGAACGACCCGACGGTTCTCTTCACGACAGCCGGCATGCATCCGCTGGTGCCGTACCTGATGGGACAGCCGCATCCTTCCGGAATCCGCCTGGTGAACTACCAGAAGTGCATCCGCACCGGCGACATCGAGGAAGTCGGCGACGACGTGCATCTGACCTTCTTCGAAATGCTCGGCAACTGGTCGCTCGGCGACTATTTCAAACAGGAAGCGATCGAGTTCAGCTTCGAGTACCTGACCTCCAGCGACTACCTTAACTTCCCTGTCGACCGTCTCGCTTTCAGCGTGTTCGCCGGTGACGACGATGCGCCACTCGATCAGGAGTCCCTCGACAAATGGCAGTCGCTCGGCGTCGCCAAAACCCGTATCGCCAAACTGCCAAAGAAGGACAACTGGTGGGGCCCGGCCGGCCATACCGGACCGTGCGGACCAGACACCGAGATGTTTTACTGGACCGGCGACGGGGCGGCGCCCGAAACCTTCGATTCCGAAAACAAGCAGTGGGTCGAGATCTGGAATGACGTCTTCATGCAGTACAACAAGACAGCCGACGGTACCTTCGAACCGCTCACGCAGATGAATGTCGACACCGGCATGGGCGTCGAGCGGGTTACTGCCATCCTGCAAGGCTGCGCCAGTTGCTACGACACCGAGCTGTTCACGCCGCTGTTCGATAGACTCAAGGAGTTATCCGGCCATGCCGATCCGCGCCAGGACCGCAGCGGCCGCGTCGTTGCCGAGCACCTGCGGTCGGCGACCTTTATTCTGGCAACAGACATCACGCCGTCCAACCTCGGCCAGGGTTATATCCTGCGGCGCCTCATCCGGCGGGCAGTGCGTGAAGGTCGCCGGCTCGGTATCGCTACGGGCAGCCCGTTCTGCACCCAGATCGGTGAGGTCGTAATCAAAGAGTACTGCGATATCTATCCGGAACTCGCACAACGCAACGATGTCATCCTCAAGGAACTCGAGCTTGAAGAGGAACAGTTCGCCGCCGCACTCGAACGCGGTGAGCGCGAATTCAACAAAATGATCGATAAATTTCCACCACACGTCGAAAAGAAAATCATCAGCGGTCGCAAAGCCTTCGACCTCTACCAGACCTATGGCTTCCCCCTGGAACTGACCGTCGAGATGGCCGGTGAGCGCGATTTCACGGTCGACGAAACGGGCTATAACAAGGCCTTCGAAAAACATCAGGACGCTTCACGCCTGGATGCCGAAGACAAATTCAAAGGCGGCCTGCAGGATCATTCCGAGCACACCACCCGCCTGCATACAGCCACCCACCTGCTGCACCAGGCGTTGCGCGACGTGCTCGGAGATCATGTGGCGCAGAAAGGCTCGAACATCACGGCAGACCGGTTGCGCTTTGATTTTTCGCATCCGGAAAAGGTGACGAAGGAGCAGCTAACGGAAGTTGAAGCGATCGTCAACAAGCATATCGAGGCGGGCCACCCAGTGAGCCGCGACGAGATGACTGTGGACGAAGCAAAAACAGGCGGCGCCATCGGGCTGTTCGAGGAACGTTATGGCGAACGCATCAGTGTCTACACGATTGGCGACTACAGCAAAGAAATCTGCGGCGGCCCGCACGTGGAAAACACGAACAAGCTCGGCAGTTTCAAGGTCAAGAAGGAAGAGAGCTCGAGCCGCGGTGTACGCCGAATAAAGGCCGTACTGAGCTGATTGCCATCAGCCCGCTCTATTGGGCGCCGTATTGGGCGCGGTAGGCAGCGATTTTGCCGCGCATCTCGTCGTCGATCAGGACGCGGCCGGCAATTTCGCGGCCGTCCAGAAACTCAATGATTTCATCCAGCGTAACGATCGCACAGGTCTGGATACCCAGTTCGTCCTGCAGCTCGTCCAGTGCCGAGCGCTCGCCCTGCCCACGCTCCTGGCGATCCACCGAGACAATCACACCGACAATCTCGACGTCGGCGATCGCCTTGAGCAACGTCAGCGACTCGCGTACCGATGTACCCGCAGTAACGACATCCTCAATGATCAGG
>CAJWLW010000118.1 GCA_913042885.1 uncultured Lentisphaeria bacterium
GCGGTCGACGACTTTCAGGCGGCGCGGGATGTGGTGCGCGAATGCGCTGCCGCCCTGGAGCACGAGGGGGTGCCGCACTACCAGGATCCGCAGATCGGTATCATGTTGGAGATACCCTCGGTAATCGAGATTATTGAAGAGCTCGCCACGGAAGCGGATTTCATGTGCATCGGCACCAACGATTTCATTCAGTTCATGCTCGCCGTGGATCGCAGTAATGAGAAAGTGGCGCGCTACTTTTTGCCGCATCATCCGTCTGTGTTGCGGGCGCTGAAACGCATTGCCGACGCTGCCCGGCGGCACAACACCGATGTCAGTGTGTGTGGTGAAATGGCGCATGAGATTCGCTATCTCCCGTTTTTCGTGGGCATCGGTATCCGCACGCTCAGTCTGGCACCGCGGTATCTGCCGTCTGTCCAGCGGGCGATCTCGGAGCTTACCGTTGCGCAGGCGGAGGCCGAGGTCGCGGCGATGCTCGCGGAATCGACAGTAAGTGGCGTAGAGGCCCAGATGAAATGCAGTGGCTCGTTGGCTACCACAGTTTAGCGCATGCAAAAAAAATCATTTAACATCCAGTATTTCGCGATTCTCCGAGAGCAGCGCGGGTGCTCGGTGGAGATGCTCGAGAGTGCGGCGGTGACAGCGGCCGATTTGTATGCCGAGCTGCAGGCAGAGCATGGGTTCGAGCTGGGCACGGAATCACTGAAAGTCGCCATCAACGATGCGTTCTGCGATTGGAGCACACCGTTGCAGACGGGTGACGCCATCGTGTTCATCCCGCCGGTTGCCGGAGGCTGACAATGTTTGAACTTTCCGCGACCCCGCTCGAGGCTATTGATCTCAAGTCGAGCTTCGCCGATGTGCGTGCTGGCGGTTATGTCACCTTCGAAGGCTGGGTGCGCAATCACAATGAAGGCCGCGAGGTGCTGCGGCTGGAGTACGAGGCCTACGAGCAGTTGTGCCTGGCGGAAGCGTCGCGGATTATCACTGAAGCCAAAGAACACTTCGACATAATCCAGACGGCATGTGTTCATCGCACGGGTATGCTGGAAATCGGCGACATGGCTGTGTGGGTCGGGGTCAGCGCTGAACATCGCGGTCCAGCCTTCGATGCCTGCCGCTACGTCATAGACAATGTTAAAGTTCGTTTGCCGATCTGGAAGAAAGAGTATTACACCGACGGGGATTCCGACTGGGTCAACTGCGAACAATGCGCAGCGCATGGTCATGCGCACGGGGCTTGAGCCGGTTCCCGTCGTACGCTCCTGTCGCAATCTGACTGATCATCCCATTCGTAATTTTTCACGTCATCATCAGGCGTGAGATTACGGCGCAGGATTCACCCGTACCCTCGTTTTTCGAGCGTCTCCTCGTCCATTCCCATGAAGTGCCCGATCTCGTGAAACAGGGTAATTGCCACCTCACGCTCGAGCTCGCCCGGGGCTGGGAAATCCTGCTCCAGCGGTCCGCGGAAAAGATGGATTATGTTCGGCAGTTCCATGTCCTGGGTCTGGCGATCCGGCAGCGGGATGCCGGTGAACAGGCCGTACAACAGATCTGTTTTGTCGCCGAGCACTTCCTCGACCAGTTGTGGATCCGGCCAGTCGAGCACGACGACGGCAATGTTCTCGCGCTGCATGATCTCGCGGAACTCCGCCGGGATGCGTTTCAGCGCACGTTTGACCAGTTGATCGAAGTCGGTTGCTGCCATCAGGGTCCACGGAAAATTAAACTGCCAAAGATTTGCAACGGGATTTGCTCTCCGAAATCGTTGACGGCTCCGCGCAGATCTTTGAACGTGTCTTCCACTTCGATGTAGAGCGATTCGTCGTTGATCAGACGACTCAGCGTGATCTTGCCGGTTCTCAGTGATGCGCTTAACTTCCGCAGGTTTTTCATCATAGCTGCCGTGTCAGTGTATGGTTCGTTGTCGGTGCTAAGCTTGCCGAGCGGTGATCATTAGCGGCATATCTTCCGCGTAACGGCTGTCCCCGGCGAAGGCACAGGAAGACCCCGTCTACTTTGTCGAGGGTGTCAACGCCATGCCGCCCGTATGCCGTGCGATGCCATCGGGATTCCATTCGAATCCCAGCCCCGGACGATCGGGAATTGGCAGCATACCGTTATCGTCCATGGTCAGCGGTTCCGCGAAGATATCTTCGATATACGGCGCCGGGGTGATGTACTCGACCCATGGCGCATTTGCTGCTGCCGCCACGAGCTGCAGATCGGCCGCCAAGCCGACGGCGGTGTTCCAGCCGTGTGGCACCATCACGATCGCGTGGTCATCGGCGTACTGGCCGATCCGATGTTCCTCGCTCAGCCCGCCGACCTTGGTTACGTCGGGCTGAATATAATCGACAGCACCGCGTTCGATCCATTCGATGAAGGATTGTCGACGTGTCAGCACCTCGCAACTGCTGATCGGCACCGGCGAGTGTTCCCGCAGTTTTACATAGCCGTCGATATCGTCGGGGCGAAGCGCTTCTTCGAACCAGGTCACGTCGTAGTCGGCCAGCATCTTCGAGGTGTTGAGCGCCCACTTGTAGCCGTGCGGCCAGAAGGCATCGGAACCGCCGGCGTCGACCATGAGTTCGCAATCCGGACCTATGGTATCTCGGGCGGCTTTGACAATTGCCTCGTCGGTTCTCCGATCCTTGCGGCCGAACGGTCCCCAGCCAATCTTGAAGGCCCGGAAGCCGCGTGCCATGGCGGCTTGGAGTTGTTCGATCATCTCCGGAGTGTCGGTCATCAGCATCGAACCGTATGGCTTGATGCATTCACGATAACGGCCACCGAGCAGGCGGCTGATTGGCTGTCCCGTGACTTTGCCGAAGATATCCCACAGCGCAATGTCGATGCCGGAGATCGCATGCGTGACCGAACCGCCGCGCCCCTGCCAGAACGTTTGCTGATGCAGCGTTTCACTGACGGCGGCTGGATCCAGGGCTGAGGCACCATAGAGGAATGGACGTACGACGGTCAGAGCCCCTGCCACCAGCGCTTCCGAGGTGTAGGCGCTGCCGAGGCCGGTGATTCCTTCATCAGTGATTATTTCGATCAGCGTCATCAGGTTGCGCTCGCGGTCGCTGAACGCATCGTCCCAGCCGCCGTCGGGGGTTTCGCCGAAGAGCGGTAGTAGACGGATGTCTTTTATTTTCATGAATGGCTCCGGTTTGTGATGTATCCGCAGACTGTCGACGCGGCAACAACGCCACCGCAAAGATCAGGTATTATATTGTCCATCAAATAAAAGACACGGCGCGGACGGCTTATTCTTGACAGTCCATTATCCACTCTTTTGGCGTGGGGCTTTGCCTGACAGTTTCCAGTGCTAATTTAGCGGCTCTTCGTTTTATAGTTACTGATCCGCTACCTCACATGCGCATAACCTACAATTGGCAGAGAGAACCCGGCATCCGGCTCGTGCCTTCCCGTGACCTCGACAGTGGCAAGCTGCAGGGCCCGTGCGTCGTGCGCAAGCCGGACGGCGGCTTTCGCCTGTTCTACACTGCGGTAGGCCCCGGCAAGCCATTTCCGAACTGCCAGGGCTACATCCTGAGCGCGGTCTCCGACGATGGCGTGAATTTCGAGAAGGAGCCGGGCTTTCGGCTGACGCCGCAGCGGGATATTCCGCACATGTCGCGACGGGTGCTGGTCCCGTCGATTATCAGTGTGGGCAATGGCTGGCGCATGTACTTCGAGTCGAGGGGGCCTGCTGACCGGCCGTTCGTGATTTGCAGTGCGTTTTCTATCGATCAATTGGCGTGGGAATTGGAGGACGGCATTCGTTTTCAGGCCACAGGCAGTACCGGAGGGCCGCGATATTTGGAATTGCCCGATGGCCGCGGGCGGTTGTATTGCTGCGGGGCGACGCCCGAAGAGCCGGAAACGGGCGGCGTCGTCAGCGCGATTACGACGGATGGACTCAATTTTGACATGGAGCCTGGCTATCGCATTCGTAACAAGCAGCACGGCTATGACTCGGGTGGCTGTACGGCTGCTCAGGTCGTTGCGACCGGAGACGGCGACTGGAGCATGGTTTTTTCCACGTGGCAGGACGCACCGCCGGGCGCCGACGTGCCGCCGCATCCCAGCATCGATTTGGAGGCGGACGGATCGAGCGCGGACTTCGCAGTTGCTTCGATCGCTTCGGACATGGGCGGATACCGCTCGCGGATATTTATGGCGTATTCGATGGACGGCCTTGTTTGGGAGCACGGCGAGTGCGCTGTCGACGGCGCCGGCTACGGCGGTGACGGGGCCGATGCGGTGCATGCCGAGGACATGTCGGTGATCCGGCTTGAGGACGGCAGGTATCGCATGTACTACGCTGCCTGCGACAAAGACGGAATCTGGTCCGTCACGAGCGCTGTCACAACATGAACGAACTGGAGAGTAGCGTGAATTCCTTTTCTGCTTTAATCGTCCGGCCGTTAGTCTGCCTCCTTGTTTGTGTGACCGCCTGGGCGGACGCCCCTGTGCCCGGCGATTCGGCGCGCGCCTACCTGGCGTTCGTCAATCGCGCCTGCGACCGTGTCGAAGCGGATCTGCCAAAGGTCACTCAAGTTGCGGAGATTGCCGCGGATCGTCATATCAAAGGTGGCATCCTGCGTCTCCCATGGAACCAGCAGGGGCTGCAGGACGAGCTGTGGGGACGCAGCGGCGGACTGATCCACATCGGAACAGGCAGGCCGCACAAGCGAGATCGCAGCGCCGAGGAAAAGGCTCAGGACGTCGCCATTATCGGTTGGCAGCGAGCCCCAGTGGCGCACAAGCTGAATGAACTGAAGCAGCTGAAATCCGAAGGGATATACATCATCGGGTTCGGCCCGTGGGCGTTGCCGGAGCTGGCCGAGTATGTTGATGTTTGCGATGCCTGGTTCGACAGCGGATTTGGCACCGACGACCGCGTTGTGAAGCTGGCCGACGGCAGCAGGGCAGGGCGCGGTAATATGCTCGTTGACATGCTGTATGGCTGGGCCTTCACAGCCGAGTATATCGCGGCGCTGACGCGCCGCGGCAAGATGCCGCCTGTTTGGCAGGCGTATCTATACGACGAAGGCCTTGCCTGGGGCAACAAATACTTTCGCAAAGTCCAGTTTCACAATGATATCGAAGTGCCGCCGCAGCCGGCCGGGGATTTGGCAAAACGCTACCTCACCCACATCCGGGCACTGGGGGACAAGTTCGGTCGCGAGCAGATGGCGAATACCAACAAAGCCGTCGACCTGATCCTCGCCGAGCGTCGCGAAGGGCGCAAGACCTTCTGCGCTTCCATGGGGCACGCACCGTGGACTTTCGTCTGTGCCGATGAAGGCAAGGCCTGGGGTACCAATGTCGACATCCACAGCAACGTCCCTCGTCAAGTCGCGAGCTATATGAGGGACTCGCCGGACGGTGCGCTGGTGCTGCATGTTGGCTACTACGGCACCGACGCGAAAGCGCTTGAAATCTTCAGCAGCAAGCAGCAGCGTGTCATGTATATCAGTGCCAACACCGAGCGTGCCGGCGAGACCTCCTTGCTGACGGGCTTCGTAATTCGGGCGGTTCCGGAGGACGCGCCGGTCTATATCAATATGGGTATCGCCTTCGGCGACGCGTCCATTGAACTCGAGGGTTACCCGCACCGTATCCTGCCGTCCAGTGGTGTCATGCAACTGGTCGCGTACCAGTGTGTCAATGTCGAAGTCCTCAGTCGCATGGTGCCGGTGCCTGCACCGTAAAGATTCTACAGGTACTGCAAGACCTCACGCAGGTCTTTTTTCTCGATCACCACATCGGCGATCTCGTCGAGACGCGGCGACTTCGAGTTGAAGGCGATACTGAGTCCTGCGATCTCCGCAATATGCACATCATTTTCGTTGTCACCGATGAAAACGCATTCTTCGAGCTGCAGAGATTCTCGTTCGGCGATGACGCGTAAGCCGGTAGCTTTGTGTTCCATGTCGTAGGGCGTTGGTTCGCCACCGGTGATATTTCCGGCGTCGTCGAAGAAAATGCGATTGACGAAGACGTCGTCGAAATGATCGGTACCCAGTAGCGTGTCGATGACGATATCGATGGAGCCGGAGATAATCGCCAGTTTGTAGCCTTGTTGCCGCAGTGTGTCCAGCGTTTCGATGGCGCCGGGCATCAGTGACAGTTGCCTGATGACTGCGAGCAGGTCGTTGCGGCGTTTGCCGCGCTCGTGCCAGGCGTCGATGTCGGCCTCGAACCACTGGGCGTAAGTGATTCGACCGTTCAGGTAGTCTTCATAATGGCGCCGGCGTTGATCCTTCGGTACATCGAACGCGTCATGCAGTGTTTTCCAGATGTACACGGTATCGTCGACTAATGTACCGTCGAGATCGAAGCAGATCAGTTTGTATTGCATGGCAGGTGACAGCCGGCTGCGGCTCATTTTGAGTTATTCAGTGATACAGTAGCGTCTGTAAGTGAGAAATCTGACTGAACATTACTGACGGGGATCCAGGATGGATCGTGTTGCCGGTTTGCTTTGTGCTCTGGTGTACGATCAATTACCCTTTCAGCTTTGAACACTGCACTGATATAAATGACAAATGCGCCTAATTGACGGTATTCGCAGATTCCGCTGGTGTGATTATCCGGCTTGGGCGGTATGGCTGATCCATGCGCTGGCGCTGGTGCCGGTCGCTGCTCTGATCATTTCCTTTCTGGTCTCACCCGGGCAGTTGGAGAGCGGACAAATCCGTTTCCTGCCCGAATGTCTGTTCCGTGCTGTTTTCGATCGGCCGTGTCTGGGCTGCGGCATGACTCGGGCGTTCTGCAGTATCTCGCATGGCGACATCGCGGCCGCCGTCGATTACAACTGGCTGAGCCTGATCTACTACCCGATTTTCGTCATTGTAGCGTTGCTGGGACTAATGTCTTTGATTAGTTATTTGCGTATCGTCCCGGACAAGGGAGGATGCCATGCTGCCTAATCCGTACGAGTCGCCGTCGCAGTACGAGCCGCCTGTGCAAAACGTCGAATATCGGCCGCGCAGTACCGAAGTGTTCGGATTTATTTCGTTTGTTGTTGGCCTGATCTCGTTGGTGGTCTCGCCGTTCAGCTGTTGCTGCAGCATCGGGAACATCATATTTCTGCCGATTCCGATTACCGGTATTGTATTGGGAATCGTGTCTATCTCGAAGTGCCGCGCTGAACCGGAACGCTATTCCAGCACACGCTTTGGCATAGTCGGCGTCATTTTGTCGGCAGTCGCGATCATTGTGATACTCGTCGTGTTCACGCTGATGATCTTCATGTTCAATTCCGATCTGTCTGGAGAGCATTTGATCGAGGCTCTCCAGAAGTTGGAGACGTAACAGTGATCTGCCGACGTGGTCAGGCCTCATCCGTCCCAACTTTTACCGTGACCGCACCATCTGCGACGCCGATCCTGAAAGTCGAGCTATTCGGAAACAGCTCACCGTCGACCTGCACAGGCACCGGACCGTCGACGAGCATCTCGACGTGACGCGCCTGAATCCAGGCGTTGCCGCTGTGGTTGGAAACGAACAGACGTCGCAGGAAACTCGGGAGATGCCGGTAGGCGAAGACAAACCGGTAGACGTACTCGACCCGACTGCGGATCAGCGCAATGTCGAGAAGACCGTCGTCGGTGCGGCACTCTGGGGTCAGATCAAATTCGCCGCCATAGATGCGTGTGTTATTGACTACCACATCCGCTACGCTCCCTTCGTACCAGCGTTTTCCATCAACGAGAATTTCCATCCTGAATCGGCACTTGCTGAACATTGCCCGGACAGTCGCCAGTGCGTAGATGATATAGGCGTGGACCAGGCGCCGCAGTACGTGCTTCTGTAACCGCTCGGACATTTGATTCCGAAAGTGCAGGATACGTGCATCGAGCCCGACACTCAGGGCGTCGGCAAAGTAGTACCCGGACCAGGTGCCCAGGTCGAGTTTTTTGTCGATGCCGTTAGTAAGATTGGCGATCGCTGCTGGCAGATTCCGCGGGCCCAGCTTCAGTCGCAAGGATTTGGCGATGTTGTTACCGGTACCGAACGGGAGAAAAACATAGCGCGGCTGCGGACGCTCAGGATGGGATTTGGCGAAACGCAGCAATGTGTTGACCAGATGGAAATGCGTGCCGTCGCCGCCGATGCCGATGACGGCGTCGAATGTTTCCGACTCGAGCTTTCGACACAAGGTCTCGTTGAAATCGGTATCACAGATTTCCAGCAGTGTTGCATCGACCGAGTGTTCCTCGAGCAGTGCGCGCAGGCGTGGTATTTCCCGCTGGAACCTGCCGCCGCGGGCCCGGGGATTGTAGCAGGCGACAACTTTCACGGATTGACAGGAACCCGGTCGTAGCTGAGGTCGATACGGGTCACGGGTTCGCTGTTGCCGATATGCTCGTCGAGGATGTAGAACAACCGCTGGAAGCTCTTCTCGAGATTTTCCTGGGGAAGAGTGACGACAGCGTTTGCCTGGATCATTGATGCGGCGTTTGGTTGCAGGTACACGCGCAATTGGTCTTTATGCACCTGCACGATATGGACATCGAGATAGTTGCCTTTCGGATGTCCCCTTGCCTGTCTGAGAAACTCGAGTGCCGCCATAGCGCCGGCGTGCGTCAGTTTTTCGCCGGTGGCATACGAGTCGAGATCGGCGATCCCGGCGATTATCGGCAGTTTCGTCGGCGGTGTGCCCTCGGGTGGTACGAAAACCACGCCATTCCCATCGATCAGTCGACCGGTACGTTTGACCAGGCAGGCGACCGGTGTGCGCCCGTAAATGGTCAGCTGCAGTGTGCCGGGCATGATGCGTCGCACATCCGCTTCCTGAATCAGTGGAATCTCCAACAGCCGTTGCCGCAGCTCCGTTGGCTCCGATTCATAGAGATTCATTTCGCCTTCCGTCAACTCCAGATGGCGACGGACGAAATCCTCGGTGACGATTCCCTGTTCGATACGGATGTTGATCTGCTCGATCGTGAAGTGCGGATTGTTCGAATAAAACAGTTGGCCGATACCATAATAAATGCCCCAGATCAGGCCGATAACTGCGCAGACAATAAACCCCCACAACGCCACGCGCGCCAGAATTATCAGGCGAGAATAGGCCGGCTTGTCCGTCTCCCGCGCAGGTTTTCGCGTTTCGACAGTTTCCACGTATGTTGTATGGTGCAAGAGGTGTAACGATCGATTCGATCAGTTATGAAAGTAACGCCCGGACGGCTGAAATGCAACGCAGAACAGATGTTATTCAATGACCGAGGAAGTTAACCCCAACTTTTCGTCACGTCTTTCCTGGACGTCTCGACCGAATGCACTGGCCCGGCTGCAGTGCAGTAAAGCGCATCTCGGTGTCCCGCTCCTTGACCTGACGCAGTCCAACCCGACGACCACCGGCTTGGTGTTCCCGCCGGCCCTGAGTGCCGCCCTTGATCATCCCGACGCCATGTCCTATGAGCCGGCGCCGCGCGGACTTCCTGCCGCACGACAGGCGGTTGCAGATTATTATGCGGCAAAAGGCGCCGCTGTCGCATCGGATGACGTGATCCTGACCTGCAGCAGCAGCGAAGCCTACACCAATCTGTTCCGCCTGCTCACCGATCCCGGCGACGAAGTGCTCGTGCCGCGTCCCGGCTACCCCTTGTTTGATGACCTTGCTGCTCTCGAGAGCGTCGTGCCGGTGACCTACCCGGCGGTCTACGACCAGCGCTGGCGGATCGATGCCGATGCGCTGGCGGCTGCGGTCTCTGCACGCACGCGTGCTGTCATCGCCGTCAATCCCAACAATCCAACGGGTGCCTGGTTGACCCGAGAAGCCTGGGACGCAATCTGTTCGATTTGTGTCACCCACAATCTGGCCGCGATTGTCGACGAGGTTTTTGCGGACTTCGCAATTGACTTGCCGGAGGATGCGCTCACCACGGTTGTCGGGCAGCCGCCGATGCCGACGTTTGTCATCAGCGGTCTCGCGAAAGTGGCGGCACTGCCGCAGATGAAGCTCGGCTGGATCGCCGTATGCGGACCGCCGGCGTTGCGGGGCGCCGCCATCGACGGTCTGGAACTCATCGCCGATACGTTTCTCTCTGTGTCGACTCCGGTGCAGCTTGCACTGCCGTCGTTACTCGAGGCGCGCCACGATTTACAGGCGCAGATCCTGTCACGGCTGCGCTTCAATCTGGCAAGCCTGACTGCGGCTGTGGACGGCAGTGCCGCCGAGGTGCTGACTGTCGAGGGCGGTTGGTATGCCATCGTCCGCATGCCTGATCGGCACAACGACGAGGACTGGGCATTGCGTTTGTTGACCGAACAGGATGTGCTCATGCACCCAGGCTTTCTGTTTGACTTTGCCGAGGATCATTGTCTCGTCTGCAGTCTGCTGACACCGCAATCGGAGTTTGCGGCCGGCGTTGCGCGGCTTATGGATCTGATTGCGGCAGATTGACGCTCTGCGTCTCAGCGGTACGCGAAGAAGGTATAATCGTCATGCAGGTAGCCATGGACGACTTCGGTTCGGTTGATTCCGAGACCGTCGCAGAAGTCGAGGACGTACTCGACAGTTGGGCTGAAGAAGCTCGACTGGCTGGTCTGGTACAGGTTGAAACCGTAGGCAACCTGCGCCAGGGATACGGCACGCTCGACGATGCCCTCGAAGAACGGCTGGTCGCCGAACGCGAAGATGCCGCTGCTGACGATGTAATCGAAACGCTGCGTCGGCGGTGCCAGCAAAATGTTGCGTGACTCAAAGACGGCGGCCGGGCACTTGCGCTGCGCCAACTTGATGGCCTCCGGCACGATATCGTATCCGGTGAAATCGACGTCGATACCGCACGCTTCCAGGTACATCGCGAAGTCGCCGATGCCGCAACCGATGTCGAGGACGCTGCAGCCATCGAGCTCGCCGATCTGCAGAAATGCCTCGAACCGTACCTGCTGCGTCTGGCGCGAGTGCCAGTGCAGTGATTTGTACGAATCACCATGTCTCCGGACCAACTCCGAATAGACCTTGCGCTGCCGATCCTCGTTGTCCAGGAAGGCCGCTTGCGTGGTGTCCATCGTGATCATTTTAACCTGCTGATGCGGTCCATCGCTTCTTCCACGGCATCACGCTGATTGAAGGCGGACAGACGGAAGAAGCCTTCGCCGGCCGCGCCGAATCCGGAGCCGGGGGTGCCGACAACGTGAGCGTTCTGCAGCAGGTGATCGAAGAATCCCCAACTGTCATAGCCCGCTGGCGTGCGCAGCCACAGGTACGGAGCGTTGACACCGCCGAAGATGGTGAAACCGCAGGCTGCGAGACGCTCGTGCATGATTGCAGCGTTCTCGAGATAGAATGCGATGAGGCTGTGCACCGCGGCCTTGCCTTCCGGTGTGTAGCTGGCCTCGGCGGCGCGTTGCACGGGGTAGGAGACGCCATTGAACTTGGTGCTTTGGCGACGGTTCCACAAGCCGTGCAGCGCCACGGGGTCGCCGCTCACGGTGTACCCCGTGAGTTCACGGGGCACCACCGTGAAGGCGCAGCGGGTGCCGGTGAAGCCGGCGCTCTTGGAATAGCTGCGGAACTCGATGGCAACCTCGCGGGCGCCGTCGATCTCGTAGATCGAATGGGGCAGGCCATCCTCGGTGATGTAGCCTTCGTAGGCGGCATCGAAAAGAATGATGGCGTTTGCTGCCCTGGCGTACTCGACCCATTTCGCCAGAACCTCGCGGGACATGACTGCACCGGTCGGGTTGTTCGGGGAGCAGAGATAGATCAGATCGACATGCTGCTCCGGCAGCGCTGGTACGAAGTTGTTGTCCTCGGTGCATGGCAAATAGACCAGGCCATCGTAGCGCCCGTCGCGGCAGGCGCCGGTACGGCCGGCCATGACGTTGCTGTCGCAGTAGACCGGATAGACCGGATCGGTGAGGGCGATGGTACTGTCGGTGGCGAAGATTTCCTGGATGTTGCCGGAATCGCACTTCGACCCGTCAGACACGAAGATCTCATCGTCGCCAATATCGACACCGGCATCCTGGTATTCGTTCTTTGCGATCGCTTCACGCAGAAAGTCGAGACCCTGCTCAGAGGGATAGCCCCGGAACGACTCGTCGTGGGCAAGTTCCTCGGCGGCGCTTTTCATTGCGTCGATGATTGGGCGCGGGATGCCTTTCACGACATCGCCGATACCCATGCGGATGATTTTTGCGTCGCTATTGGCATCGGCGAAGGCGTTGACACGCCGGCCGATTTCCGGGAAGAGATAACCTGCCTGGAGCTTCAGATAGTGTTCGTTGACGTGTGCCATGGATCGCAAGAGTCGGGGTTGAAGTGGAAT
>CAJWLW010000119.1 GCA_913042885.1 uncultured Lentisphaeria bacterium
TTTCCGGCCCCTGGTCCCACTTGCCGTAGTGGGCGTGTACATCGATGGCGGCAAGTTCGCGAATGTCCATGAGGGGGGAGGTGAATCGGTGGTTGGACGATTGATGTTCGTGCTGCCGTGGCGGGGGCCTCCAGGGCGATTGGGGACAAGCCCGACGCCAACTCCGGCACCCGGAAAAAGGAAGCGTAGGGTACCCCCTCCACGGCGACGTTTCAAGTAGATTTGAACGGCCGTATCCTTATCTTGATTCACGGGAACATTGACCTATAATCAACAGCGTAGGATTCCTGCTCAATCATCAACAGCAGGCTACCTTAATTACGACCTGAATTTCCCGAACTCAACCTCCAAACCTTAATCCTCAAATACCTCAACCTTTCGACCTCAATTTCCAAAACCGTAATCCCACGATTGAGGGCGGAAGTATTCAGAGGAATCGCTGATCATGAAAAAGCTCTATGTTCCTTTGCTCCTGGCCCTGGTAATTCATTCGGCAAGCTCAGTGTTCGGCGGCCCGGCAGTCGAGATCGAAATTTTCCCCGAGCCGGGATGGATCGTGTTCCACGTCAATTACGGTTCACTGCGGTCGCTGCCGGACGGTGCCTCGGTCGAGGTCCGGATAGCGGATGCCCAGGGGGCCGGAGTGCTCGTAAGGAAGGTCGAAACACTGCGACCCGATGAGTCTACGATCGACGTAGTCCTGGTCGTCGCTGCTTTACCGCCGGGCGACTATCGCACTCGCACCACCGTGCTCTTGCGCGACGGTGAGCCGATCGGCGAGCCCGTCGAAACGCCCGTCTCCTGGCCCGGCCAGGCCGAAGAGTTCAAAGGGATCAAGATACTGAACAATGTCGTCTGGGAACTTTTGAAGGTCGACCGCGAGACCATCGCTGGAACCAAGACCTATGTCTTCAAGACCCCCAAGCGTCGCTGGGTGTACGTGGCGGCTGCCACAAAAGCGACCGGCGGCGCGCTGCGCATATCCCTCGGCGAGTATGGGGAGATCCTGTCGTTTGAAAAAGGCGAAAAGGCGGTAAAGGAAGCGATGCGGTATCTGCCGAAAGGCGAGCACAAACTGGTGATCGATGCACCTGCGGGAGGTGAGCTGGACAGTCTTCTTGTTCGGTCCATACCCGAGATTCTCCTGCATGAATTGTCGGGGTTGCATAGCTACAATGGCGATCCGGGGATGCCAGTGCTCGAGTTCTACAAAACCTATGTCATGGACAATGTCAATACGTTCATGGCCGACGTCAGAAATCCGCGGCTTCAGCCGCTGCTGAAGAAATGGAGAGAGGACGGCGGGCGAGTGCTCGTCAACACGCATGCCAAAGGCGTTGCCTCGGGAATAACGTATTGTCCGCCCGAGGAAATTTATGAGTACATAGCCTCGTCCGTCGGCTTCACCAATCCCCTGGCAGACGGCACAATGTTGGACGAGTTCAGTGGGCCCTGCGTCAACTGTCCCTCTTATGCAGAGGCGCTGCGGAAGCTCAAGGCAACGCCGAAGTTCAAGGACAAGCTGCTCTACTTTTATGATACGAACATCGAATTCAATGGCGAGGACGGACGGGTACGGTTGAAAGCTGTTGTCGATACCGACTCGGTGATCATGTGGGAGCGCTACATGGGGACAGCGTGGGACAAGTTTCTGCCGAACCCCAGCGAGGCCGCGGTGCGCAACTTCTTCAAAACGGAATACGGCTTCGTCGGCATGGCGCGGACCTGTCGCAAGTGGGAACCGACAGCCATTGAGCACCTCGCGGTGTGCTTCGGATTCTTCTCGACGCCGGGCGGGCATACCCTGAGCACCACGCCCTTTGTCAATCACAAGGTCTACCTTGACATGCAGTTCAACCTCGTGGTCAACAACCCCGCATTTTGGGGCACGTATGGACTCATGGGGTATCACAGCAGCTACTCGGATGAGGAGACCCTTCGCTGGATTTGCCGACTCTTCCGGCACTATGGCATCGAAGGCAACACCGGGCCGGCGACAAACGATCCTTATGAATCGCCGCATCTTGTCAACGGCGATTTTGCAAATGGGACGGAGGGCTGGACGATCTCTCCGGCCGAACAGGGCGGCATCCAAACCGCTCGCAAGCCGGGTCTCAGCGGGCTCCAAACGCGTTACGGCAGTTCGGAGGGCGATACCGGTTTGGTCACGACCCGAAGCGCGAAAGGCCCGAACACGATCACCCAGGAGATCAAGGACCTTGAGCCCGGCAGGTTATACACTTTCCGCATGATCGGCTGCGACTACACGGACTTGTCCAAGCGCGAGAAACCGGCGTCGAGTGTCAAGTTGGACAACGTCGACCTGTTCCCCGACAAGTCGTTCGCCGCCGTTTTCCCCGACGTCTCCTTTGTGTCCATGAAACAGCACAAGACCTGGCTGACCTATTACTGGTATTTGTTCCGAGCCGAGGGCAAGCGCGCCCGCGTCACTATTACGGATTGGGCGACCGGCGACCAACCGGGCGGGCCGGTTGGACAGCAACTGATCTTCAACTACATTCAGGTGCATCCGTATTTTGCACCTGAAGGCAATGAAACCGTTAATTCACGTTGATTCATGTTAATACACGGTTCAGTATCACGGGAGGAATGAGAGATGGCAATGAAACGCGTATTGCTGGGTAAAAGCAGGATCGAGGTCAGCGAGTTGTGCCTGGGCACGATGCAGTTTGGCCCATCGTGCGACGAGGCGGAAGCGGACCGGATCATCTCGGCAGCCCTCGAACGTGGCGCCAACTTTATCGACACCGCGGCGGCCTACGGCAGCGGCGAGGGCGAGTCGATGCTGGGCCGCATTTTGAAAGGCAAGCGCGACCAGGCGGTCATCGCGACCAAGCTTCCGACCTTCACCGAGACCGAAGACATCGCCCAAAGCCTCGACGAGAGCCTCGAACGCTTGCAGACGGATTGCGTCGACCTTTACCTGATGCATTTTCCCAAGGTGGGCATGGACCCGCGGGGGATCATGTCGGCGTTCAACGACGCGGTCGTGGCCGGTAAAACGCGGGCCATCGGGTGCTGCAACTGTCCGGCATGGCTGGTCGAACACTTCAACGGGATCGCCGCAGTCGAAGGCTGGGCGCCGATGACTTGTCATCAGGTGCCTTATAACCCGATCGAGCGCGGGATCGAGGTCGAGATACTGCCCCAGGCGAAGACGACCAACGTTGCGATCACCGTATACCGATCACTGCTGATGGGGGTTTTGTCAGGCAAGTATACCAAGGACGGCCCCGTCCCGGAAGGTTCGCGCGGGGCCCTGGATCACAAGAAGAAACGGCCGCAGGGACTGATGGAGCGCCATGGCGATGCTCTCGACAAGTTCAAAGCCTTCGCCGACGGCCTGGGGGTGACGCCCGCGCAGCTGGCTATCGCCTGGGTTCGCCACTGCCCCGCGGTAACTTCCCCCCTGGTCGGATTCAGTTCGTTGCGGCAGTTGGATTCTACCCTCGGTGCGTTTGATATTGATCTGACCGATGAACAGCACGCCGAAATTGCCGACATTTTCGATGCAGAGGTTAAGGAAGAGACCTGTGGCAAGCTCCCGCTGTTCAGGCGTAAGCTGGATCTGGTCGCCTCGGAGGACTGAGAGCGCAGCCACAGTGTGTTTCCGATCAACAGAATGGCCAGGGCCTTCGGACCGCTTGCTGCGATCCATTCGGGTGAACTCGGCGGTTTTACTTTCCCGACGGCGACGCGGCGATTATCAAGCAGATCAGGACGATGGTCGAGACCGACAACGCCGTGTGCCTGGCGGATATCAAATTCGACAGGTGATGGGGCAATGCTTCAATTCACCGTAACGCGTTTGCGAACGGCCATGGAAATTCAGGAGAACTCGTGATGATCGAAATTGCCGGCGGCGTCCCTACAATGCAGGTTGAAACGGCGGTGCTTTTCGCCTTTGATGACACCTGCCTGCCCTTTCGCCGCAACCTGCGAATGCACCTGATTCATGGCAAGAGCCGTATCCACGGCGAACCCGGGGCGGAAAAGACCCCGATCGTCCTCGCCAACGGGCCGCCGGGGGCGCACGACGAAGAGGTCCAATACTACGGCACGACAATCCGCATAGGCGACGAGCTGCGGATGTGGTATATGGGGCGCATCCACGGCGACACTGTAGCCGTGAACTACGTGGGAGAATCGGGACGACTCTGTTACGCCGTGAGCCGCGACGGCGTGCACTGGGAAAAACCGGCCCTGGGCCTGGTTGATTACAAGGGATCAAAAGCCAACAACCTCGTAGACTTCCCGCAGGACGAGGACATCTCCGCCGGCCCCGTCATTTACGATCCTGAAGACCCGGATCCGAGTCGGCGCTTCAAGATCAATTACGAAGCCGGCTGCTATGGGAATCGAATGTGCGTGGCGTACAGCCCGGACGGCCTGCACTGGACGCCAAGCCCGCGCAATCCGGTCGGCCCCCGTCTCGAGCAGTCCGGGCTGATCAGATGGAACGGCTGCTACTACGTCAACGGCCAGGGGGGCGGGCATCCCGGGCGCTTTCGCCAAATGCTGACCTACGCCTCCTACGACTTCGAACACTGGAGCGAGGCGACTGTCCTCAGCCTGCAGCGCAGCCCCTTGATCGAAGGTCCCAGCACCGAGGACCGCACGCGCACCGGCGAGGAGGTCCACTTGGGTGCGGCCCTGCACGCGCGGGGCAATGTCATCCTCGGGATCTACGGTCAGTGGCACGGCGAGCCGGCGGGCGACCGGCGTTACGTAACAATGGATCTGGGACTGTTGATCAGTCACGACGCCATGCATTTCCGTGAGCCGATTCCCGGCTTTCGCTTCATCCCGGCCCGGGAGGAGCTGGACTCGACTATTGGCTACGGGCCGGCACTCATGCAGGGGCAGGGCATGGCGAACATGGGCGACCTGTCGCTCTATTGGTATGCCCTCTGGCGGCATGACGGGCAGGTGCGGCTGGCCACTTGGGAACGCGACCGGTTCGGCTATGTCACGCCTGATGATCCGAGAGAAGAAGCGCGACTGATCAGCTGTCCAGTCTGTGCTGATAACGGCGAGACGCGGGTGTTTCTCAATGTATCGGGACTCGGCGAGTACGCCATGGTGCGCGTCGAGCTGCTCGATCTCGAGTTCAGGCCGCTGGCGGGATATTCCGGCGCCGATGCGGCGCTGGTGCGTGAGTCGGGCCTGCGCGTACCGGTGCAGTGGGGTGGCCAGAACGCCCTGCCCGCCACCGGCCAACCGCTGCGCCTGGCTGTTGCCCTCGGCCCCGTCGGGCCAGACTGCCCGCGGCCGGAGGACATCCGGATCCACGCCTTGTACGTGAATTGATGGCTGTGCGGGAAAGTGTGTTGTCAATGCCCGCGACCGCTCGCACCGTGCACGCGAACCGCCTTTCCTCGATACCTTGAAAAAAGCGGGCAACCGATGCACTTTTGTCTTTAGCGGCCCGGCTACTATGTTATACGCTATGGTGGCAGTGCCTTATACTGTGTCCATTTTTTGGTGGCCAGATTGATTGCGATTCCACTCGCTTGGAGTAGTACAGCCATGAATCAGAGGAAAGTATCGGCTCAACGGAGATACGGCTTCACCCTAATTGAATTTCTGGGGCGTCCTTCGACTGCGCCAAGGAATTTAATCAGGCCTCGAAGCGGCGCAATTCGTTCGCGTTTCACGCTCATCGAATTGCTGGTGGTGATCGCCATCATTGCCATCCTGGCTTCGATGCTGCTGCCCGCGTTGAACCTGGCAAGAGGCAAAGGGCAACAGGCGGTATGTATCAGCAACCTGAAGCAGATATATCTGGGCTTTTACATGTATTCCGACGACGAAGATGGTGTCGTGCCGCCCTGTTCTGTCAATGCGCCGAGCTGGTCGAAGGGGTACTGTGCTTGTTGTGATCGAGACTGGATGGCGTTTATATCAGGATATTTAGGTTCGGACCAAAATACTGGTAATTGTGGCGGGGCCATTATCGGCATCGGTATTTTTATATGCCCCAGCGATGGGCATGAGCACGGGTACAAGCCCAATTCTAATCCAGTCAGTGTTGACCGCGATAGCATCTCCTATGGCTACAATGCCTCGAACGTGGGGTCCCACCAGTCGACCAACGGTCCTCTTCCGGACGAGACTACGTGGCGCAAGATGGAAACTATCCCGTCGCCTGGTCTGACTCTTACTTTCGCGGACGGGGCGGGAGCTGGCCGGCAGTTAGGCGCCAGCCCGCGGTACAGCAATTGGATTTTTTCGTATGGCTACGGCGTCGACATACAGCGACATGGCAATGGCGGTAACGCGGTTTTCATAGACGGTCATGCACAGTTCTGCCCGGATGACGATTTCCTTATTCGTGTACCGAATATTTCACCCGACATCCCGTTTCCCGCCTATAATGGATGGATGTCCTATGACGGCACGACCTGCCCGGCGGGGTATCGATAACCTTTTTCTGATTTCCGACCAGCGCAGAACGGCATCTTGCTTACGTGGGTGTTACGGGTCACGACGGGGGGTAGGGAATTTGAAATGATCGGCTATCGAAAAGTCAGTTCAACACCTGTCATTGGCTCTCTCTTCCCCCGATTCTGCCATGAAACAGCGTCCCATTGTGCCGCAACAAAGATCTGGTTTCACGCTCATCGAGTTGCTGGTGGTCATCGCCATCATTGCCATCCTCGCTTCGATGCTGCTGCCGGCGCTCAACCTGGCACGAGAAAAAGGGCGCCAGGCAGTATGCCTGAGCAACTTGAAACAGATATATCTCGGCTTTGCCATGTACACCGACGATGCCGACGGGATAGTGCCCCCCTGCTCAGTTGATTCACAGCTGTGGCGACCCGGTTACTGTGTTCCGCCGGGTGCCGCAGATCTGGATTGGCTGCACTTCCTACACAGCTATTTCGCTTCGGCGCACGATGTCGGTTGTGGCGCCGACATGTTTGGTGTTGGGGTATATGTCTGTCCGAGTGACGGGCATGAGTCCGGG
This sequence comes from uncultured Lentisphaeria bacterium, assembly GCA_913042885.1. The sequence goes on from CAJWLW010000119.1 coordinate 6,992, forward strand.
TACAAAGTAAGTCCTGGTATCGGCGTCAGCAGGGATTCCATTTCCTATGGCTACAATGGCTGGAATGTGGGCTGGCATCAAGCCGGCCCAAGCCTGCCGGGGCTATTCAATGAGAACTGGTATAAAGTGGACAACATCGATTTACCGGGCAACACGCTCGCTTTCGCTGACGGAGCGGGCAATCTTCGCCAATTAGGTGCCGGCAGCCCCAGGTACAATTCCTGGATTAACTGGCGCGGCTATGGTGTTGACATCCAGCGACACAGCTTCGGGGCAAATGCAGCTTTCGTCGATGGCCATGCCAAGTACACCCCAGATGACGACTTCGTAATTTTTACGCCTGGCATAGGACCGGACGTCCCGGCGCCGGTCTACCACGGCAAGCTCGAGGACAACCCGGCGGGCTATCGTTAGCGTCTGACAACTCAAAACCAGGCGGCCAGTCATAGGATTTTCCGTTACGTAACACGGGACTGGAGAGGACCGGGGAAAAACGGCGCGGATCATAATCCCGGACCGGTTGAACGAAAGCGATCCGATCGGGCAGGAACTGACTTGTAACTTTGTCGAAATCGAACCGTATACGATGGCGTCATGCCATGTGTATGACAGCCGGAGAGGATGTTACGTGGAGCCACCAATAAAACCCAACATCCTGTACCTGCACTGCCATGATGCGGGTCGCTATGTGCAGCCCTACGGCCACGCGATCCAGACGCCCCATATCCAGAAGCTGGCGGAGCAGGGGGTGCTGTTCCGGCAGGCTTTCTCCGCCGCGCCGACCTGCTCGCCGAGCCGCGCCGCGCTGGTAACCGGGCAATGGCCACACTGCAACGGCATGCTGGGCTTGGCGCACCGGGGCTTCGCCCTTTCCGATTACTCGCAGCACATCGTTCATCCGCTGAGCCAGGCAGGATACACCACGGCCATTGCCGGCTTTCAGCATGTCGCCCCCTGCGCAACCCGGGAGTGTATCGGCTACGACGAATTTCTGACCGAAGACGAGGGTTTTGAAACGATCACGAGCGCTGCCGAACAGTTTCTCGGCCGCTCGCATGACAAGCCGTTCTTTCTGTCCGTCGGTTACGTCGCTCCGCACCGACGGGAAGAAGATTTCCACACGCTCTTCGAGCCCGACGATGACCGCTATGTCAGGCCGCCGAATCCCCTGCCAGACACAGAGGAAACCCGAAAGGACATGGCGATGTACAAGGCCAGCGTGCGCAGCACCGATACCTGTATGGGCAGGGTGCTTGCAGCCTTGGACCGCAAGGGATTGGCAGACGATACGCTGGTGATCTGTACCACCGATCACGGCATCCCGTTTCCCGGCATGAAGAGCACACTCACGGATCACGGTATTGGGGTAATGCAGATCATGCGCGGCCCCGGCGGGTTCAGCGGTGGCAAGGTTGTCGATGCGATGGTGTCCCAGATCGACCTGTATCCAACCATCTGCGATCTGGCACGGATCGAAACACCGCCCTGGGTGCAGGGCCGGTCGATGATGCCGCTGATCGATGGTACGGAAACCGAAATCAACGATGCCGTGTTCGCGGAAATTACCTATCATGCGGCCTACGAACCGGCTCGCTGTGTCCGTACCACGCGCTGGAAATACATCCGACGTTTCGACGGCCGTGACAGGGTCGTGCTGTCGAATTTAGACGATGGTCCATCAAAGGAATTCTGGTACCGTAATGGCTGGACAGACCAGACGGCTGCGGAAGAGATGTTATTCGACCTGGTCTTCGATCCTGACGAACGCTGCAATGTCATCGAGCGTGCCGATCTCCAGGAAACCGCGGCCGAGATGCGAAACCGGCTCGACGCATGGATGCGCGAAACGAACGATCCTCTCCTCGACGGCCCCGTGCCTGCACCCCCTGGTGCGACCATCACCGATCCGGATGACTACAGCCCCCGGCATGGTTGGCCGGAGTATCTTCAAGAAGGGCGTGACGGTTGTTGACAGAACTCGCGAGCATTGAACAGGGGCCTTGAGCGCTGGCTGTCGAAGTCGAGCCATTGCCGATGACGGACGACAACTGGAACGGCGCGGTGGCGATTCAGATTGGGCGGGATTTCTGAGAGCCGGCATGCCCCGTACCGGTGGCGGCAGGATTGACCAATCCGCAACGACGTCACCGAATCCCCCGGCCAATGCCGATGGCAAGTGTGAAAAAGCGGGTATACGGGTATAAGTTAACTGGAATCACAGGAGGCAATCATGACGAAGAAATTGTGTATTCTGATCACGTCCATGGCACTGGTAAACATCGGTGGCGCGGAAGAGCCGGAAATTCTCAAGGGGTACGGTAAGACCCAATGGGGACAACCTCTGGCCGAGGTGCAGGAGATTTTGCCCGGTGGAAAGGTGGAGGGCCAGGAAGGTTCGCCCCAAGTCTATCTATTGGAAGGCAGTGAGCCGATGGTCGGGGCGAAATGCTACTTTATCTACGACCAACTGTTTAAGGTGAGTGTGGACTTTCAACTGCCGAACCGGCCCGAGGACGGTCCCGACCCAGAGGGCTACCGGGTGATTCAGGAAAAGATCAACGAGAAATACTTCAAAACGAAAGAAAACAAGCATTTACTCAGTGTAGCCGGGATAATGATCGGGGTGGAGCAGAAATCCGGCAACGACGGAAAAATCACCGTTAATTATACCAACGTCACCCTCTATCGGGAGGCCAAGGCGTTGGTAGTGGAAGCGAAACGAAAGAAGGCGGAAGAGGCGAAAAAGGCAATGTCGGAGAGTGAGCGATTCAAGGAGCTCGGTGAGTTACAAGGCATTGATGACGCGTTATGAGTTCACTGCCATCCGGCAAGATTGTGGGTAGATGAGTGGGGCCGATTCACACCCAATCGACAATCTCCACATGGGATGGCTGTGAATACTCACGCGCGGCTTTGTTTTGCAATATAGTCGAATGAATGCTTGCAGACGTTGAAACTGGCCGCCTGCGTTGTCACCACTTTTTCGCGTGCGCCGGACAACTATACCGAAAACTAAGTCCTATCGGTGGACATGGTCATGAGACGCAGGAGCACATGCCCTCGAAAAAGATACGGCTTCACCTCGGTTGAGCCTCGCCGAGGGGGGACTGACTGCCTTGATCCCGTTGCGAGGGGATCACTCCCGCACCCAAGCGGCGGACGGTCAGGCCTGCGGCCCAGTGCACGTTTTACGCTTATTGAGCTGCTCGTGGTGATCGCCATCATCGCCATCCTGGCGTCGATGTTGCTGCCATCGCTCAACCTGGCAAGAGAAAAAGGGCGGCAGGCAGTATGTCTGAGCAACTTGAAACAGATATATCTTGGCTTTGCCATGTATACCGACGACGAAGATGGCATTGTACCGGCTTGTTCGGTCAGTGCGCCGATCTGGCTTGGAAACCCACCCTGCGACTGCTGTGATGTCGACTGGCTGCATTTCATCCACGCATATTTGGGGCCGCAGCAAAACATCGGTTGTGGCTCCGACATGTTTGGTATTGGGGTATATGTCTGTCCGAGTGACGGGCATGAGTCCGGGTATAAAGTAAGTCCTGGTATCGGCGTCAGCAGGGATTCCATCTCCTATGGCTACAATGGCTGGAATGTGGGATACCACCAGGCGACCGGTGGTGCTTTTTCTGACACCCGCCAGTGGCGCAAGCTCGATCGGATCACGCCGCAGGAACTGACCGTTGCTTTCGCGGACGGCACGGGAAGTTGCAGACAGATAGGGGCTTCTTCAAACAGGTACAGCGATTGGATTGCAGCTTACGGTTATGGCGTTGACATACAGAGACACAGTAATTCCGCCAATATGATTTTCGTGGATGGTCATGGAAAGTTCTGCCCGGATTCGGACTTTATCATTCATGTGCCGGGGATTTCACCGGACGTCCCGGTTCCCTCGTATAATGGTCGTCTACTGGACAGCCCGGCGGGGTATCGATAATCTTTTTCTGATTCCCGACCAGCGCAGAACGGTATCGTGGTTAGGTGGGTGTTACGGGTCGGGTCACGTACGGAGGCACGGGAATTTGAAATAATGGGCTATCGACAGTCACTTAATCACCTATCCGTTGGCTTTCACTCTTCCCACCGATTGTGCTATGAAACAGCGTTTCCTTGTATTGCAACAACGATCTGGCTTTACGCTCATTGAACTGCTGGTGGTCATCGCCATTATTGCCATCCTGGCTTCGATGCTGCTGCCGTCGCTGAACGCAGCAAGAGAAAAAGGGCGGCAGGCAGTATGTCTGAGCAACTTGAAACAGATATATCTGGGCTTTGCCATGTATACCGACGACGAAGATGGATATGTACCTCCCGCTACCAGTCCGTGGGGTGATTATGACTGGCTCTCCACCATTTCCGGATATCTGGGTACCAGACAGATAACCAGGGGCGCCGTTGGCGGGATCGGTGTATACATCTGCCCAAGCGATGGGCATGAACATGGGTATTTGCCCCAGGTGGGCGGTCCTTTTGGCACCAGCGTCGACAGGGATTCCATCTCCTATGGTTACAATAGCTGGAATGTCGGATGGCACTATGCGACCGGCGGTGCTTTTTATGACACCCACCAGTGGCGCAAACTCGATCGGATCAGGCCGCAGGAACTGACCGTTGCTTTCGCGGACGGCACGGGGAATTGCCGGCAATTCGGCGCCACCCCGCGGTACAGCGATTGGATTGCAGCTTACGGTTACGGCGTTGACATACAGAGACACAATAATGCCGCCAATATGATTTTCGTGGACGGTCATGGAATGTTCTGCCCGGATTCGAACTTTATCATAAGTGTGCCGGGGATTTCACCGGACGTCCCGGTTCCCTCGTATAATGGTCGTCTACTGGACAGCCCGGCGGGGTATCGATGATGCGGCGCGGCCGCGCCATCCATCGATACCAATGCCGAATGGTTTGTGCCGCACAGTACAAGCCGGATGGACAAATGGTAGAGAGGTGGTACGAAGCGCGGATAGGGAAGCGGAACTTTCCGGGGAATTATTTGCCTGACCTGCGAGTTCCCTGGTCGACAGGGTCGGGCACGAACTTCCCTTAGCGCCGCTGCCGCCGGTTTGATTGACGACGCGCGATCCAGCACCGTCGCCGAAAGCTGCGTAGGCGCGGGCACATGCGCCAAGCAATCCACTGCGAACAAGTGCCGTCAATGATGCAAAACCACAACAAAAGGACGACACCTAATGAAAACTGAACTCGCCCCTGTTCAAATAGAGCACTATCAGAAAGAAGGCTGGTTGATCGTCGACGACTTCCTCG
>CAJWLW010000120.1 GCA_913042885.1 uncultured Lentisphaeria bacterium
AAGAAAGCCGAGGATGGCGACGGATGGATCATGCGGCTGTGGAATCCCGCCGATGCCCGGAGCACAAGCACCATCCGCATGCCCGGTTTACAGCTTACCGACGTCCGTCCCGTCAACCTCGTCGAAGAACCCCTGCCCGGCAAGCTCAAGCTAACGACCAGCACGTTCACGGCCGATATCCCACCCCGCGGCGTCTGCACCTATCGCTGCTCCTGAGCCCTGCTTAGATCGAGAAGCGCCCCGCCCAAATGTTGAGCGAAGACTCCATTCCGGCCGCTCCATCTCTATCTCTCCCCTTTCCGAAAAAAGCCGGGCGACAGGACGGCCACGGCAACGGTGCTGATGACGGCCGAAAGGGACATGATCGCCACGGTAAGGGGTGCCCCCAGGGTCGCGACCATGGCGGCACATTGAAGATTACCCAACAGTCCACCTCCAATGGCCAGGATGACCACGGCCATCACGCGTCCGCGCATATCATCGCTGGAGTCGGTGAGCACGATGCCGCTCTGCATCGTGCTGAATCCGGCCTGGCCGATACCCGCGACCACCATGAGCACAAGGGACAGGCTGAACAACCTCGAGAATGAGAAGCACAGAACCGCCACGGCACACAGCAGGCACCCGGCGACATAGAGGACGGGGTCCGAGACGTGTTTTCGTCCCCAATGGACGAATCCCAGGCCGACCAGCACGCCGATCCCAAAGGAACCAGCGAGAACCCCCAGCCCGAGCGGGCTGGTCCCCAGGACGTCGCGGGCGAAAACCGGAACCAGGGTCTGGAAGGGAAAGACCCATGCATTCATGATGGCGGTTAACAGAAGGACGCCGCGGATGCGGGGGATCCGGCGAACGTAGTGCAATCCTTCTCGGATCCGCCGGGCGGCATCCGTCCACCCGATGGCGCGACTCGGCGCCGTGGCCGTGGTTCTCAGCCGTGCCAACATGACCAGGGAGCCGCAGTATATCGCGAAAACAATCGGCAAGGCACCGGACGCCCCGAACCTGTGTAACAATGCGCCACCGACAAGCGGGCCGACAAACCATGCCGCTCCCAGATTGATGTTCTCCAGCAACAAGGCATCGATCAGGTGTTCCCGGCCGACCAGGTCCGGGAACAGGGCCCGCCGGGTCGGCCAGTCCAGCGTAAAGATCGTACCGTTGAGGAACGAGACGGCCACGATGTGCCAGAACTGCAGGGCGCCGAGCCATGCCAATACCATCAGGGATCCTATGCTCCCGATGATCAACAACTGAAGCACGACCAACAGGTTCCGGCGGGGAAATCGCTCGGTGATCACGGATGTGAAGGCCCCCAGCAATAAGGGCATCGCGCGCACAAATCCGATCAGGGCGACCTTCCAGGGGGCGTTCGTCAGCTCGAGGGCCAGCCACCCCAGGACCAGGATTTCCATCCATAGTCCCTGCCATGAAAACCCATTGGACAGCCATAGGCATACAAAGTCCCGCTGTCGAAGATGCTTAGGAAAGATTCGCATGGGGAAGGTGTCGTGTCCGGGTTGCATAAGGGGTTGACAAGATGCCGGCAGCGCGGCTACTTTCCGCTCGCCATCGCCTGACGCCTGGCCTCGTACGTTGCGACCTCCGATGCCTTGCCGCGTTTCCTGGCACCTGCGATGTAAACGTCGATCTTGTCGATCGCAGCATCGATTGCAGCGCTCAGGTCGCTGCCCTGCAGGCGTCCCGATGCGATGATCTTTTCCAACGCCCGGATCCGATAGCGGTCCAGCCCCCAGTGTGTAGTCGACAGTTGATCGGCGTGGCCGCCGTGCTTCCGCACCAGCGGTTCGTCGATGTACGCCACTTCTGTGTCACAGCAGATGCGCAGCCACAGGTCGTAGTCCTCGCAGACTTCGAACGTTTTGTCGAAAGCCCCGACGCGCGCGAACAACTCCTGGTGGATCATTACCGTCGACGGCCCGATCGCGCAGACCGGCAGACACCTCTGGAAGATGAAGCCGCCAGCTTTTTCGTATCGCTGCGGCAGTCTCACCGTGCGTCCCTTGCGCACCCAGATCTCGTCCGTATGGCAAAGCTGGAGACGCGGTTGGGCTGCCAGCGTGTCGAGCTGGCGCGCGAGTTTTTCCGGCAGCCATTCGTCGTCCGAATCGAGAAAAGCAATCCATGTACCCGAAGCGTGACCGATTCCGGCATTGCGCGCAGCACTGACGCCCCGATTCGCCTGGCGCAGACAGGTGACATCCGGAAAGCGGCGAGGCAGCTCGTCCGCAGTGGCATCGGTCGAACCGTCGTCCACGACGATGATTTCATCCGGCAGCCGGGATTGTGACAGCACCGAATCCAAGGCCCGCGGCAAAGTCGCCCACCGATTGAACGTGGGAATGATGACGGACACTGTGTTCATCGGTCCAAACCTGTGTGCCGTAACCAGCGGTGGACCGCCGGCCGTGAAAAGGAAAAAGGACGCTCCGAAGAGCGTCCTTCATTGGCTCCGGCAGTTGGATTCGAACCAACGACCAAGTGGTTAACAGCCACCTACTCTACCGCTGAGCTATGCCGGAAAACACACATTTATTCCTCGAATAAACGCACCAATATCTTAGCGCTTATTAACCTCAGGTTCAAGGGTAGCTTTGGTGACGCATTCACGAAAAATCGGCGTCGTCAATCGTCAGGTCGAGTTCATCTGTCATGCCCATCTCTTCCAGCGGCAGCCAGTCGTAGTCTTTGTCGTCGGGGAACGCTTTCAGGGCGTCCTGCCATTTCCGGCGGAACTTCATGGAATTACGGGCGATTGTCTGCAGGTACGTGTCGCGCCCGACCGCCGCCGTCGTCGTGCCTTCGAAATGATACACTTCCACCTCCGGGGTGTAGGCGCAGATGTGTCCTGCCTGCGTGGCACGCATGCACAGGTCGAGGTCCTCATACTGCACCGGGTGGAACAGCGGATCGAGGCCGCCGATCTCCTGCAGCAGCGCGTTGCGCTTGATCCAGCAGGCACTGATCAAAACCGGCACTTCTGCGAACGCCGCAAAAGCGGGGTCGTCGCGGCGGGCGCCGCGGCCGCGGAAGCGGATGCGGCCGGTGCGATTGACGTCGACGCCGGCGCACTGGATCGGGTGCGGCTTGTACGGATAGATGAGCTTGACGCCGAGAATCGCAAGCTGCTCATTGGCGTCCATGGCGGCGGCGAGAATTTCCAGCCAGTTGCTGGTGCAGACCGCTGTGTCGTTGTCCATGAATACGACGTATCGGCCCCGTGCCTTTTCCCAGCCCATGTTCCGGGCCTCTGAGCAGCCGAGGTTTTCCGGGTTGCGCCAGGTGACGATTTCGATGCCGGCCGCCTCGAGTTGCGGGATCAGGCGCGCCAGGCGCTGCGGCGTGTCGTCGGTCGAACCGTTATCGATAAGGATCAGTTCGCGCGGCCGAGACACCGCAGCGATTAGGCTTTGCAGGCAGTACTCGGTATATTGCCCGCCGTTGTGACACAGGATCACGATTGAACAGTCTACCTGCTTTGACATGCATAACCTCCGACTGGCCATACTCTACGTTTTGATTCTCACAGTGCCACTGGCAGCAGCGGCCCGTGACGCGCTGGAAGTGTCGCCGCAGGAAAAGAAAATCCTCGGGCAGGCGAAGGATCTGGCGCAAACCCGGGAGGTCGAAACGGCCGCCGCTTTTCTGCAGGCACAGGCCGCCACCAGCCGGAGCGCACCTCTGTTGTTCCAGCTCGCTTTGTGGCAGGCGGCGTCCGAGGCGACGCGGCCGCAGGCGATCGAACGGCTGCAACAGGCCCTCGAGCTGGCGCCGGCCTTTCCTGGGGCTTACCGGAATCTCGGCATCCTGCAGTCGCAGACAGGTGACTATGAAGCGGCCGCCGCCAGTCTGCAAAAGGCCGCACAGGATGGATGGGACGCCGACGTCCTGCTGGCGCTGGGCCACGTCTATCTGAAGCTCGACAACGATGTCGCTGCGGAGTCCGCACTGCGCCAATGCCTGGTTATCCGGCCGCGAGCCTCCGCCATTCACGCCGCCCTGGCCCAATCGCTGATGGCTCAGCAACGGTTCGCCGAGGCGCGTGCCGCAGCGAACCAGGCAGTCAGACTCGAGGACCGGCCGGCTCCGGCGCTGTGGCAACTCCTGGCGAGTGCCGCAATTGCCGAAAAGAATTACGCTGCTGCCATCGACGCGCTCGAGGCGGCAGCAGTGATTCACCCGGACGACGGGCAGATGCTGTGGTTGCTGGCGGACGTCTATCAGCTTGCCGGCTTTCGCCACCAGGCCGCGATGGCGTACCGGCAGGCCGCCGCCGCGGCTCCCGACCCCGAACGCAGCCGGCAAGTTCTGGCAGCGATGGTTGAGGAAGAAGCCCCCGAGGCACTGGCGTTTGCCAAGGATACCGTCACTGCCGCACCGGCATCGGCCCCGGCGCTGCTGCTCGCCGCCCGCGCCCATTATCAGGCCGGACAGAGGTCGCAGGCGATCGCCCTGGCGCGAACAGCATTGCAGCGGCAGCCAGGCGACGGCGCATCTGCTCTGTACCTGGCCCGCTGGCTGATTGAAGACGGGGCCGTCGACGAAGGTGAACGGCTGTTGTGGACGGCGGCGGCAACGCCCGAGGCCGCCGCCGAGGCACTGCGTGCCCTGCTGACGTTGGCTTTTGATCGCAAGCACTACGCAGCAGCGCTCAAGCTGGTCGACCGACTTGCAGTGATAGAATCGCAGACCGACTGGTCACCGTTCCGGAACCGGTTGCGAAACTTGCAGTAGCGCCTGTGTTCCCTGTGAAACGGCCGGGGATGATCGTCCCACGGAGTCAGACAGCGTGCGTCCAGCCGTAAGTATCCGGCAGTTCACCGATCTGGATGCCGCGCACTTTGTTGTACAGCCGCTCGAGCACCGGGCCGCAGCCTTCGCGCGGGCCAACCTCGATCGTGGTGTCACCGCGGACAATGCGGTTGACAGGTGTGATCACCACGGCCGTGCCGCAGGCGGCGACTTCTGCGAACTCCGCAATCTCCTCGAAGACCACAGGCCGGCGTTCGACCGATATACCCTCGCCCTCGGCCAGTTCCATCAACGTCTTGTTGGTGACGCTTGGAAGGATCGATTGCGATGACGGTGTTACATATGTGCCGTCCCGGGTGATCGCGATGAAATTCGACGTGCCGAACTCGTCGACATACTTGTGTTCGGCAGCGTCGAGGTAAAGGATGATTGGAAACCCCTGCTCACTGGCGATCCTACTGGGCCGGAGCCCGGGCGAATAGTTGCCGCCGACTTTGACGTGACCGACGCCGAGCGGCGCCGAGCGGTCGAACTCGTCCATCACGATGGCGCTGACCGGTGCCAGGTCGCCTTTGTAATAATCCCCCACGGGTACGACAAAAACAACGAAGGTGAATTCGGCAGCGGGACACACCCCGATCCGCGGGCTGGAACCGAAGAGCAGCGGGCGGATGTATAGCGAGCCGCCGGTGCCGTAGGGCGGGACGTATTCGATATTGGCGCGGACGACGCGTTCGATGGCGTCGAGGAACATTGCTTCGGGGACCGGCTCTATCATGATCCGGTTGGCGGTATTTTTCATTCGTCGAGCGTTCTCTTGCGGCCGGAAGATGCGGACCGTACCGTCCTGGCAGGAAAACGCCTTGAGCCCTTCAAAGGCGGACTGCCCGTAGTGCAGTGCGGTGGCACCAATGTGCAGGTTGACGTAGGGTTCGTCGTGCAGTCCGCCGTCGCCCCAGGTGCCGTTGCAGCAGGTGTAACGGATGTGAGAACTGGTGTCCATGTACGTGAACCCCAGCGATTCCCAGTCAATATCCATCGAGCCCTCCCGCTTTGAAATATGTTGTCCCATTCATTGACACAGAACTTGTGAGGACACACGCCTGCACTGCTTGCCGGCACCAGATTAATTTTAGATTGTCTTCTTGCAAAAGCAACAGGGCTTAGGAAAGTAATGGCTTCCTGCGAGGGGAATTCATGACCTTTATCATTCCTAGTTTCTTGTTCGGCCTGTTCCTGGTGGTGGCTGCCGTTTTCACAATGCGGGTCCTGCCGGCGCATCAGGACATTTGGCGCAGTCTGCCGCGTGAACGCAAGGTTGGCATTCTGCTGGCACTGATTGCAATGGTGTGGTCCGCGTTCGAAGTGAATCTGATGCTTGAAGGCTCTCTGGCCAAGCTGCGGCCGTTGCTCGTGCCGATCGTCATCGTTACGACGCTGCTCTCGTACTTTCTGCTGGACTACCTGTTCACCCGTGCCCTCGGCGGCCTGCTGCTGCTGATCAGCAGCCTGCTGCTGCATCAGGCATTCGGCGTCTTTGCTCCGTCCCGCTGGATGTATGCCCTGGTCTGCTACGTCGTGGCGGTCGCGGGTATGTTTATGATCGGCTCGCCGTATCGATTTCGTGACTGGCTGGAAAAGGTCACCGTCAATCGACAATGGCGCCTGGCATCGGCCATGGCGTTGGCACTCGGAGGCGTCATCCTCATGGTGGTCACCGTCGTCCACGTCGTCCAGACCGGCGGCAGCGGATGAAAGCGGCTGTCGACGAGTTTCTGTGCGGCGCCGGTATCGATGTGTCTGCAACCGCGTGGTCGCAGCTCGACGAAATCTTCGAGCGGATGACAGCAACCAACCGCGAGTACAACCTGACCCGGATCACCGGCTACGACGAGTTCCTGGTCAAGCACGTGGCAGACAGTCTGCTCGTCGCCGCTGCCATCCCCGATTTGCGGACGCCGCAAACGACCGTCGCCGATGTCGGCTGCGGCGCCGGATTTCCTGCGCTGGCACTCGCCCTGGTCTTTCCCGAGTGTGACTTTGTTGCAATTGATTCGGTTGCCAAGAAAACGTCGTTTGTGAATGACACTATTGCCGCCATCGGCCTCGACAATTGCCGTGTTGTTTGCGGTCGTGCCCGTGAACTCGGACGGCAACCCGCGCATGCTGCGGCGTATGGCTGCGTGCTGGCCCGAGCCGTCAGCGACAGCGCGGTACTGATCGGCGAGTGCCGGCGACTGTTGCGACCGGGTGGGGTCCTGGTGAATTACCGGACGCCCGATGCCATAGCGGCGGAATCGCAGACAACAGCGCGCGAGGCAGCCAAGCATAAACTGACGTCCACGGTCAGTCCGGTGTTTCAGCTGCCGGGAGACAACGGTACGAGGCAGTTCATGATTCTTCGGCAGGCATCCATTTCATATGGCGACTGAACCGGACAACGTATATGCGGCGTCGCCGGCACCCGGCCGGGGGGCGCCTGTCCGCTGGCACTTGCCGGCGCTGTTCCTTGCGGTAATCAGTGGGTTGGTGCTGATCCTGGTGTCGCAGCAGATGCTACCCGGCGCGCCATGCGTAGCCGTGTTGGCCCTCGGGTTTTTCAGTATGCAGATCGGTCCCGCTGTTGCTGCCGTGCTGATGATGCGCAGTCAGGTAGGGGCTGGCGAGCGCTGTGCAGCCGTGCATCTCGATCAGCGCCCATCCGGTTTGGGTGGCAGCGGTCTGCGGGTCGTGTTTGTTGTCACGCCGCTGGTGCTGGCAATCAATGTCGTGATGCTGCTCGTGCTGGGGTTGTCGGGCTGGGAACCTACGCCCAATCCGATGTTGGAGATGCTCGCTGCCGGTGGTCTGGGCACGGTTGCAATGTTGATTTTCGGCGCGGTCGTCATTGCGCCGGTCTGCGAAGAACTGCTGTTTCGCGCCGTCCTGCATGGCGCCCTTTCAGCGCGCCTGTCGTGGGCCCCGGCGGCGGTGATGACGGCGCTGATATTCGCCACGGTCCACGGGATCGTGGAGAATGTGCCGGCACTGTTTGTGCTGGGGCTGATATTGCAGCGGCAGTTGCGCGACAGCGGCAGCCTGTGGCTGCCAATCATGACCCATGCTGTCTTCAACGGCGTCATCGTGGCGATTTTGCTGCTGACACGTTGTCTCGGTTATGCGGACGAGTTGATTTGAATCAGGTTCACAGAGATCCGGCAGGAGTGATGAAGCCGCGGAACGCAGCATGCCGGCAAAGCGCTGATTGCTGCATCACGCTTGATTTGCCCGCTCCCGGCAGCGTGACGCTGGGCGAGCTCCCGCCCGGGTGTATTGTAGAGCGGGGCATGACGGTCACAATTCGATTACCTATACAACATACCGCAACGGCGGGCACGCCTCGCAAACCACAGGAAGCGACATGAAAATCTGTATCATCGGCGGCACCGGTCATATCGGCTACAACCTGGTCAACATGCTGTTGGCAGAGGATCACGACATCACGGTAATCACCTCCGGTCGGATACCGTTGCCGCAAGACGACGGTTGGGACCGGGTTACGGCGATAACCTGCTCGTACGGCGGCGACGGCTGGGCGGAGTGCCTGGGGGAACAACGTGCCGAGGTCGTCATCGACATTCTCGGCCGCGCTGCTCCGGACGTCTACGCCACGGTCAAACCTGCATGCGGCCACTTCATTCTGTGCGGCTCTGTCTGGATGTTCGGTGAACCGCGCTCGGTGCCGACCCCGGACGCGACCCAGGGACCTTGCCCGTTCGAAGACTATGCGCGGCGCTATGAGGAGATGCAGCAGCTGCAGGCGCAGGCAGCCAAAGATGGCATCCCTTTCACCGCCATCATGCCGCCGAACATTTGCGGACCTCGCAAAATTCCTCTGGAGGGTCTGGGCGGTCGCAGCCTCGACGTACACAAGTCGCATCAGCGTGGTGAGCCGGTGCCGCTGCCGGCGCCCGGCAGCAATCTGGTCGGGCCATGCGATGCCGAAGACATCGCCCAGGCGTTCGCCCTGGCAGCAGCCAATCGCGATGCCGCGGACGGGGAAATTTTCAACGTCGGTGCTGCTTACGCTTTGACTGCGCCGCAGTTCATCGCTGCGTATGGCGACATCTACGGGGTCGAAATCCCCATCGACTGGCAGAGTTGGGAACAGTACTCGACTGAGAGCGTGCCGGGGTTTGGTTCGAATTTTCACTTCAGTGCGAACATGTGCCCGGACATATCGAAACTGCGCTCGAAGCTCGGCTATGAGCCGCGCTATACGCCGGAACAGACCATGGCACGGGCGGTGGACTGGATGCGCGATGAAGGTATGTTGTAGAGGCTTGTTGCAACCTCAACCACGGATCGACCTGTTATGAAAGCTGTTTGGACACTGATCAAGCTGGCGATTCTCATCGCTGTCTGCTATGGCGGCTGGTCGTACTATCAGAGTACGCAAGCCGACGAGGCCCGTGCCGAAGAACTCAACAAGATCTACAAGCTGTACAGCGGCGAGAAATGGCAGGAGAGCATCGATGCCTATGAGGCGTTCTGGGCGAAGTACCCCGATGCGAAAAACGCCGGACGCGACAAAGTCAGCCAGGCATACTGCCACCTGGCAATCGCGATGTACGCAGCCGGAACCAACACGGATCCGGGTTATGGCAGGGCAATTGAGAAGTTCCTGAAGGCGAAGGAATACGGTACCCTCGACGTTGAATCGGAAGCGTTGCTGGCGGATTGCTATACTGAACTTAAAAGGTACGACGAAGCCCGCAAATCGATCGCGCTGGTGGCTGCGATAAATCCGCGCCGCGCCGCCTTGCTGCGCAAGGGGATCGAGCTCAGGAAGAAGCGGCGACGCTGAACGACGGCGCCTACCAGTTCCAGCCGATCACGAAAAGCACGGCGTAGAGCAACTGCAGTTTGCCGGTCGTCGCCAGGACCTGATTGAGCGGCGAGCCGCGTTCGTGGAACACTTTGCCGATGCTCGGCAGTGCCGCCAGTAACACGACAGCAGAGATCATCGCGGCGTGGTTCGTGCCGGTCATCATGCACAGGGCGACCGGGATCAGGCAGGCACCCGTCAGCGCCGTGACGTATTCCCACTTCGCAAAGCCCGGGCCGAGCAGCACCGCCATTGTGCGCTTGCCTTTCTCGCGGTCGCCGTCGACGTCACGCAGATTGTTGACAGTGATCATTGCCACCGAGAACAGGCCGGGACCGATGCCGGCGACGATTGCCGCTACCGGCAGTTGCAGTGTCTGCACGTAGAACGTGCCGGCGGTCGCGACCGGACCGAAGAAGATGAAAGCAAACAGGTCGCCCAGGCCGATATAGCCCAAAGGCAGCGGCCCGGCAGTGTACAGGATGCCGGCGACGATTGCCAGCACCGCGACCACCGCCAGCCACGGGCCACCGCGATAGCACAGGTAGAGGCTCAGGCCGCCGGCCAGGGCGAAGGTCAGAATAAACGCCCGCCGCATGGTTTGCGGCGCGATCAATCCCGCCTGGGTGGCGCGCGGCGGTCCGAGGCGATTGGGGTCGTCAACGGCGTTGATGAAGTCGAAGTAGTCGTTTGCGAAGTTCGCACCGATCTGCATCGCCATCGCGACGAACAGGCAGCACACTGCCGAGGCAATGTGCAGTTGGCCGAGCTCGTAAGCCATCGCCGTACCCATCATCACGGGCACGATCCCGGCCCAGAGTGTCTTCGGCCGGGTCGCCATGAGCCAGACGCCGAGCCTGCTGCGAGCGGCTGGCGGTTGTGCGACAGTTGTCACGGGCGCTTCGGGTACTTGGAGAAGTCGGGCGGGCGTTTTTCGACGAAAGCGTTGCGCCCTTCCTGGCCTTCCTCGGTCATATAAAACAGCATGGTGGCATTACCGGCGAGCTCCTGCAGACCGGCTTGACCGTCACAGTCGGCGTTGAGTGCTGACTTGAGGCAGCGAATCGCTATGGGCGAGTTGGCCAGGATTTCACGGCACCACTGCACCGTTTCCTGTTCGAGCTGGTCATAGGGCACGACCGTATTAACCAGCCCCATGTCCAGTGCCTGTTGCGCGTCGTACTGGCGGCACAGATACCAGATCTCTCTTGCCTTTTTCTGGCCGACTATCCGGGCCATGTAACTGGCGCCGTAGCCGCCGTCGAACGAGCCGACCTTCGGACCGGTCTGGCCGAAGCGGGCATTGTCGGCGGCGATCGTCAGGTCGCATATCAGATGCAGCACGTGACCGCCGCCGATGGCGTATCCCGCTACCATGGCAATCACCGGGATCGGGCAGGTGCGGATTTCGCGTTGGAAATCGAGGATGTTCAGACGCTCGTGGCCGTCGTCGTCCTTGTAGCCCGCGTCGCCGCGGATCTTCTGGTCGCCGCCGGAGCAGAAGGCTTTTTCGCCCTGCCCGGTGAGGATGACGACGCCGATACCAGCGTCATCGCGGGCTTCCTGCAGCGCCTCGCGCATCTGACGCACCGTTTGCGGGCGGAAGGCGTTACGCACTTCCGGCCGGTTGATCGTGATTTTGGCGATGCCTCCGGCCTTTTCGTAGAGGATATCGCTGTACTCGCCGGCGGTTGTCCAGTCAATGTCGCTCATTGTGGATCCAGTCGTTGGTTGTTGACTACTAACATCGCAAGTTCTCCGTTGTCCATCGCTACAATGCCAAACGGTAGGGTGACATCACAGCCCGGAAATTTTACTGCCTGGATCTGGGCCGGCACCTGCACCTGGCCCACATGGCCATCGCCCACCTTGATCGTATGCGGCTGCCACTGGGCCTGGGCAGAAGAGGCCGTCAGCGGTGTCGCCAGCGCGACCAACAGAAAACCGGCCAGTGCGTATCGATATCGCGATACCATAGCTATTCCTTTGCGCCTTTGCGCCTTGGCGCGAGACTTCTTTTGATGGTTTCCACTTCGAGTTACGGTCTTTAACATGAGAATTTCCAGTACGTAGGTAATAGTGGTTAATAGTTGACAATACTTAACGAAACTTTCATAGAAGTATTACCTACTTTCATTTTTCCCATGGCTTGCGAATAGCAATGATGTGTTTTGCGTTTAGGGACGTTCTGGCAAGGGTTTACGGCACGGAGGCCGCCGTCGAAAAAATCTCTGTTTCGCGACGGGATTTTCGGGGTTCGAATTGGAAAGCCACTTTCCAACCCGCACCCCGAAAAATCGCCTTCAAACTCTCTCGCTCTCTGTTTAACAGGCACGTTGGGGTTAACAGGCACGTTGGTTTTCGGTGGGCGAAGGCCACCCCGCCCTCCTGTCGGAAGTCCGAGAAACGGGTCGGGCGTGGAATCGGAATCCTAACGGGGATTTTCAAGACGATGCCTAACTTCGGCAACCGCTTTTTCTACAACGGCTTCAAGGATTTCCCGGCCAAACTCCGCCGAAGCATTCTGCGGAGGAATGGGGCCTTCGGCACCGACGACTTTCTCAGGTTCAGGCGGCAGCAAATCCA
>CAJWLW010000121.1 GCA_913042885.1 uncultured Lentisphaeria bacterium
GTACCTGCCCTTCATTCCGGCGCCGAATTACGCCAAGGGACCGAACCGCCACAACACCCTCGGTTTTCGCGGCGACGAGGTTGCTGTACCGAAGCCTGACGGCGTCTACCGTATCGTCCTGCTTGGCGGTTCGACAACCTATTCGACGGCCATCGACGACTATGGCAGATCGTATCCCGTTCTCCTTCAGCAAGGCCTGCGAGCGTCCGGCCATGGACAGGTCGAGGTGGTCAATGCCGGGTGCTCGATGTATTCGTCCTGGGAAAGTCTGATCAATCTCCAGTTCCGCGTGCTCGATCTGGAGCCGGATCTGGTAATCGTCTATCATGGCATCAATGACGTGCATCCACGATTCGTGCATCCGGCATCGGCGTACACTGGCGACAACCACGGCAGTCGCATGGCATTCATCGACCGACCGCAGAGTGCCTGGAACTGTTTGGCGCTCCTGCGAGTCGTGCGAACTGTATGCGGGCAACGCCGGGGCAACGCCGGTATGGGCGTATTTCAAACGTATCACGGTGTTGAAACAAACCATGCCGATCAGTTTGAGTTGCAAAAGAAACGAGGTACATATCCTGCCGGCATATTTGAGTCCGTGCCCGCTCACCGTATGCTGGCCGACAACCCGCCCATTTTCTTTGAACGAAATCTCCGGAGCATCGCCGGTATCTGCCAGGCGCAGAATGTTGATTGCATGATGATGACGTTTGCCGTATCGTCGCAGTTTACAGATGAGCCACGGGTGACCAGCGAGGAATACACCAGCGCCTATGCCGAGCAGAACGAAGTTGTCCGAGCGCTCGCCGGCGAAGGCCAGATCGCTTGCCTCGACTTCGCCGCGGTCATGCCGCACGATCGGGAGTACTGGGAGGACGGCCGCCATGTCACCGAAGCCGGTGCAGTCGTTAAAGCCGAGCTCGTTGCCAACTTCGTGAGGGCAAACTTTCTGCAACCGATTGCAGGGGAGGACCCGTGAAACATCGAATTCTGCAAATCTACGGTACCGTCACGGTTCTCAACGTCCTGCTGTTTGCAGCGATCTACATGAGATCTCCGGAGATCCTGATCGAAGAGGATATGCTGCTGGAGAATTTGACTGCCAGCACCTTTGCCATGGCCGCGGTCATCGGTTTGATCATGGCGATATTCCATTGGCGCGGCAACGGACGGCATGCGTGGCTTACGTTGCTCGTGCCATTTCTTGCGGGGCTGGCGGCACTGGACGAAATCAGCTTCGGCAAGCACGAGTATCTGTTGACCGTTCCATTCCTCAAGGTGTACGCATTCAAGATTGACGGTGTCCACGACCTGGTGTTGCTGGCCTGGTCGATTCTCGAGACCGACAAGCCGCTGTATCTGGCCGCCTACTGCATTATCCTACTGACTTCCGGGGCGGTTGCCTGGATACTCTGGCGGCGGTTTGCCACGGGTTCGCCGAAGTCGTGTCTGCGTGAGCTTGATCCTCGAACGTGGGTCAGGTTTCTGCTGGTCGCAGTCTGCCTGGTGTGTGTGGCGCTGGTGCTCGATCTGGACCTTGTCGAGGTGCGCGTTCTGATCTTGGTCGAGGAGCTTCTGGAGTTCAACGCGGCAGTGGCCCTGATTTTCGCCGGCCGCACAATCGGTTTTGGTGCAGAGCCGTTACCGGCTGCGGCAGGAGAAGGGTCTTCTTAAATGCGTGGGAGGCATGGCGACTTGTGCACCAAGGGCACATTCCCATATGCATTGCATTGCTCAATCCTGTCGCCGTTTAGCCTCTACACTTCCGTCACGTGCCCGGCCATGATATCCTTCGCCAAAACGACCGTGGCAGCGGGCACATCGACCGGCAGTGTTGTGCGGCGGCGGGTGGCGATGATGACTTTGACCTGAATGCCGGCGGCGAGCATGTTCTGAACCAGCTCGCGGCGGCGGCCGTCCCAGTCCAGCAGGACGATGATCACTGCACCGATCTCCGCGAGTTCGACCATGTCATCGCTCGACAGTTCGGGGAACACGACATCTGTCACTTCATCGAGGCAGGCAAGCATTTCGAGAATATTCCAGAGATGGTCGCGGTCACACTCGCGCAGGCGATGATCCTCATAGCCGGGTACCAGCATGTCGATGGTGAAGCTGTCTTCGTGCAGGCGATCGGCGACCGCCGCTGTCAGCGACATGGCGGCCTCGAACTGGGTGTTGATGCGTCGCGTCAGCTTATACCACTGAGCCAAAGGCGGCATGTAGACGTCGGCGATCAGGGTGATCCGATGCATGGTTTCCTCACGAAATTCTTTGACGATCGGTTGACCCAGCCGGGCCCATGACTGGGCATGGATGTGCCTGGGATTGTCGCCATGGCGGTATTCGCGGCAGCCGAGAAACTCCATCGAGTGACCGGCGCGGTCGCCGGCCGATATGCCTCGATGCTGAACACGCTCACGGCTCGGCATGACGATATGCGACAACCTCGTGTACTCGGGGTACACCAGGAGCGGATGGGTCGGCAATCCGTGGCAACCCCAGCGCCAGAGCCCGAACGGAAAGGCCGAGTCGGCCGTTGGCAGAGGCAACAGATGACTGCCGCGGCGCTCCGCAACGATCTCGCGGGTCAGCTGCACTTCTTCACCCGGCATCAGATGATCGACGTAGGGAATGGCGTCATCGGCCGGACGCAAGACAGTCGGCAGCGGTACTGCGTCGACGTATAGATTCCACGCCGGCAGCCGCCCGAGATTGCGAACTGTATAGTCGATGCGGACCGGTGCGTGACAATCGGACGACTCCTGGAATGTGCGCGTGATTGCCACACGCGGGCGCAGCAGCCAGCCGACAACGAAATCGACGATGAAGAGGGAGGCCAGTGTGAACGACAGGAAGTACACCGGCGTCAGCAATGTCGTTAAACCAGCGACGAAGAACGGGCCGGTGATCAGGATCAGCATCCGCCCGGACACCGTAAAGTGCTTGACCGTGAACGCGTGCAGCCACTGGCCGATCAACACGTTCGGTGAACGATAGCCACTCATGCGGCGCCCGGGATAGTTGAACAGGGCGGGCCCGTCGTAAAAAAGTTTTTGAGCTTTGCGAATGAATCCGATCATGCCGTTGTTTGGCCGGAGTTTTTCAGATCCAAAACGAATACAATGACGAGTGTTCCGCCGATCAGCATCGCGAGCTTGATGGCGATACCCGCCAACGGGCTGAAGTCCAGGCAGGTGATGAACGGTATCAATGCCAGGACGACCGCCACACCCGCTGCGGTTCCAAGACGGCCCCAGGGATAGGTGATCCTGTAGTGCGGCTGGCCAAGAGCAAAGTAGGCGACACAAGCAAGGAGCGCGCTGATCAACGTTGCCACTGCGGCTCCCGGCAACCCGATGGCACGGATCAAAACGTAATTGAGAATACAGTTCAGAACCGCTGCGAGGACGTTGATCACCGCAATGCGGATCGTCAACTTGGCGATGCTGAGCCCGGGTGCGAAAAGATAAAGGCGCGAGACAACCAGCGACGCCGCGAGCAGCGGAATGAGCGAGGCGCCGGCGTAGTACGCTGGTCCTGTAAAGAGTTGCAGGAGCTCTGGGGAAAAAAGGGCCAGCGCCAGGAAGATCGGCAGCAGTGCGGCGAGAAAAAAGCGCAGGATCCGGGCTATGTTCTCAGGCGTTCCCGGTTCTTTGTAATGATGGTAGACCAGCGGCGTCAAGGCGCCCTGCACCCCGACAACGGCCAGACCGATCACGAGCGCGAAACGGTATGCCATGCCGTAGATGCCGTTGTCATCCAGCGTCAGCATTTCCTTGATGAAGAATCGGTCGACGAAGCCGGCGACAAATATGGCAATGCCGGACGGCACGAGCGGCGCGGAAAAGCGAAGCATCTCGACCAATTTTTCCCGATCGAAGAGGAACCCGTAGCTTTGGCGCGCACCGAACCAGGCGCACACGGAGCTGCAGCCGGTGCCGGCGATGATCGCCCAGTAGATTCCTCTGATGCCGAAGTCGGACACCGCCAGCAGGGTGTAGGTCGCCGTGACTATGATGATAGCATAGACAGCATTGCAGGCCGCGTGAATTTTCGGCAGTCGCTGCCACTTGAGTTGATTCTGCAGGTGATAGAAAACGCCTTCGCCGATCATTGCAAACGCTGCCAGCCGCAGGATGCCGGCACGTTCCGATGTGTCCAGCAGCAGCTGAGCCACGGGCGCCGCAGCGATATAGACGAGGACACCGAAGATCGCATACGCGGGCAGCGCGAACCACAGGGCTGTAGACGCGTAACGCCGTTGGGCGTCCGGGGTTTTCCCTTCGGCATAGAAACGCGCGACGCCTTGGGTTATTTCGAGTGCGACAGTCAAGCGGACCAATAACGTCAAGATCAGCAGAATATCGATGATGCCGTTGCCTTCCCGGGATATGTACCGGGCCAGGACAGGGGCCAGGATCACCGGCACTGCCCCGTACAGGCCGCCGCCGATGGTGTACAGGGCGCTGTGTTTGAGAAACTGCTTCAGCAATTGCAGAACCGGTGGTTGTCAGCGTTAGTTCGCGTTCGTAGCACGAAGTTCAGAAAAAGGAACGACATAAAATCGGGAAACGCCTCGAGCAGCTTCGTCGGGGTACAGTTCAGTATGGCGTCGTCGTCGATGACGACGGGAGCAGACTTGACGAGGTGTTCGCGCACATACGGGTACTGCGCAAGGATGGAGTTGTTGGGCGCGGAGACGCAGATCACCGTGACATTCGGCGACACGGCAACGCGATCGCCAAGGTGCAGCAACGGTTGGTAATCGTCGGAAACAACAAAATTGGCATTGACGACCGAACCATTGCCGATCGCTACACCGGTTTGGCGCAGAAAGATCTTACGGGTGCGGTTATCTGGATGATGGGTGGCCAGCCACCGAAGTATTTTGTTCGGCAGCGGCTGACTGAGGACTGCCAGTTCCTCCCCAGTACAGTCTGTATAATCGAACATCAGGTGGTTGATCAGCTCTGAGAGCTTCGGCTGTGACATCGTGCGTGGCTCGGGTTCTGTGTTGTGGAGAGTGGTGCACTGGCGTCGAGCCGATAGCCTGCGAACTTACTTCCCCGCGGCAAGCGGAGAGCTGCAGGATGTCCAACTCTCTGCCCTCACGAGAACGTGGACAGACTATACTGCCAAGCAACACAAGTTCGGTAATGTAGTGACTGGATTGCTGAGGTCCAAGGAATTGTCGACGATGCGCTGCTCGATAACGCGGACGAAAAGGGTGGATAGACTGGAAACATTTCGGACATCGCCATCCAATCCACCTCTTTCTCAACACGATTGGCTCATTCGTATCCTGGAAACCGCAGCGTTGGCCGGCGTCGAGACAGTGCGCCAGGCCTCGATCAGCTGTTGAATGTGGGCTAAGCCGGGCTAAGCCGCTGCGTAAGGTCAACCCGAACCGTTGGCAGCGAAGGCGATTATACGGTCTCGCAATGCCGGCTTGTCGTTGAGACAGAGCGCTCTGATCCCACCCGAGTCAATGTAGCATTTGAGGAATCGCTGCTTGTTTGCGTCGGACATACCGAAGCCGCAGAAGTGTTCGATCTTATACGGATCGATCCACCATGAATCCGGGATGTCATCTTCGACGACCCGCAGATACCGGCTCGCGACCAGCTCCGGCGTCCAACACTCGGTCATAAATCGCTTGGCGTCTCGGCCGATTTGCGCGCGCTTATCAGGGCTGGCGATCAGTTCCTCGAGATCGGCCTCGAACCTGTCCGGATGGCTGTAAACCATCGGCGGCAGACATTCGGGCGGAGAATCCACCGCCGCAAATTCTGCGTAGTAGCCGCCGTTCATCGTTGGCTTTTCAAAGAACGCCGCTTCGGTCGCGATCCCTGAAGTCGGGGCATCGGAATACAACGCATCGATGACAAGATCACACTGCTGCATTTCTGCCATGACGGTCGCGAACGGGACGTCGATGATTTCGACATAGTCGATCGCGTACTTCTTTTCCAGGCGTTCGATCATCTTGCGAATCTCGAAGGTCCCTTTCGCGTACGGCCGACTCGGTGAATGGAGAATGCGTACCCGGCCGTCGTTACGTGCCGCCGTTCCGGTCGCTTGCAGCTCGGCGTCGAACTCGAAGGGCAACCCCAGGATGAGTACGTTCACAAATGATCGCTCATGGAACTGCCCGGTCGACGGTGCATTGACGATGACGGAAGCATGCCGGTTGATGATCTTCATGATCATTTTTTGAATATATGTAATCAGAATAAATCGCCATACCCTTTTCTCCGGGTCGATGTCCATAATCGCGGCGTTGATATACAGAGGACGGCTGTCGGATCCATGAAAGACGTAGATGCTTCGTTTGCCGAAGAGCTTCATGATCGGCAGGTCAAAAAACCACAACAGATTTGATGTAGATCGAAATATAAAAACATCGTAGTGACACATCGCCCAGATAAAGATGAACGGTCGGAAAATCTCGCGCAATAAGATCCAAAAGCCCTTGAAAAGGAGCTTGCGAACGCGTTTCTCAGCCGGGCAGTCAAGGTGCCACAGACTAACGTGCTGCAGCAGTCGGACGAGAAAAAATGGCGCCGGCGAATTGTCGAAACGAAACGTATGATGCGCGAAGGTGATCAGATCGCAATCGACGTCGAGCTTGTCCAGGCCACGCTTGAGATTGACGTAGTAGCCGGCTATCTCCATGTTCCCTATGTATACCCGCATTGCTGCCCTCGGTCGAAATTGAATATCATGGCCGGAGGAACGCTGCAGCGGCACAGGTCCGATCGGCATCACTGTCGGACAACGACGGATACAGCGGGATCGAAGACGTTGTCCGGTAGCACCGAACCGCGTTGGGAAACTGCGAGTCGGAAAGCTGGCAATCGCGATGAAGCAACGCATCAACCCCACGTCGCACGGCGACACCGGCGGCGGCGAACTGTCGCTGCGCAGCATCGAACTCGTCGGTAAGCGTCAGCAGAAAACGGAACCACATCGAGCGGTCGGTCGCGGCTCTTACACCAGTCAGCGCGTGATCGGGCAGGGCCGCAAGGTAAGTGGCTGCGATCTGTCGGCAGCGCTCCAGCATCGCGGGATAACGCGCCAGCTGCGACAACCCCAGGGCGGCCTGGAGATCGCTCAATGGGGCATGAACATCCGCATCTCGCAGACGTTTGAGATTGCTGAGTAGTTGCGGGTCACTGGTAGCTACCGCGCCCCCCTCTCCGGTTGTCAGACTTTTCGTTGCATGGAACGAGAAAAATGAAGCGTAACCCTGGTGCCCGACGTGTTCCCCATTCGGCAGTCGCAGGCCGAGCGATTGGCAGCAGTCCTCGATAACCGGAACGCCGAATTCCTGCAACTGCGCGACGTCCGCGGCAATGCCGAATGTATGCACGACGATGATTGCGCCCGTCCGAGGCGTTACACAACGTGCCACCTCAGTCGCAGTAATGTTCCAGTCCTGGCCAACGTCACAAAACACCGGGCTTGCCCCCACTGCGGTTACCGTACGCAGTACGCTGTCGCAAACGCAAGTGGGAAGAATAACCTCGGCTGCATCACTCAACGCCAATGTCTTCAGGCAAAGTTCGAGCGCTGCCGTTCCGCTCGACGTCAGAATCGCGCCTGCGTGTCCCGTGTAGATTGCTAACTCTGCGGCGAATTCGTCACACAGTGGACCGGCAGCAATCATTCCGGTCTGGAGCCGGGATTCGATCGCCGAGGCATCCGTCGGATCGATAAAAGGCTGAGAATGTGGGATCATGGCAAGAGAAACGTCTGGCACCATTGGTTCACGTTCAGGAGCGACCAAACGAGCAATCGCCGATTCGTCCGGCCGCTCAGGTGATCTTCGAGCAGAACATGTACTGCGTCGAAATCAAGAAAGGAATAGATCGCCGCGTCCCGGTTGTACAGCGCCCGCTTGACATAGTCGATGCTGTCGCCCTTGAACCAGCTGGCGTCCGGCGCGGAGAACCCCTGTTTGGTCCTCTGCGTGACAGATTTCGGAATGTACTTTTCCATCACTTGCCGCAGCAGTAGTTTGCCGTCCCGCGTCTTTTCGAAGTATTTGCTGGTGCGCTTACCCGGCACATTTTCGTTGAGCCGAACGACATCACCTAAGTTGCCCAGTTTTTTGCCGACCGGCACGCGCATCGCGAAGTCGACCAGATCGTTGTCGAGAAAGGGCACTCGCGTTTCGAGGCCGTGCGCCATGCTTAGCTTGTCCTCGACCAGCAGCAGGCCGTGCAGGAATGTTTTCGCCTCAAAATAGAGCGAGTGATTGACGTAATCCTCCGGCGTCGACAACTCGTTGGCGTGATGCTGAAAGACGTCACGGAAAATGTCACGGGTCCAGACGTGCTCGACGTCCGGCCAGATAGGCGCAAACACGCTGCGCAGGGTCGAGTTCGGGATGAGCCGCTGCCAGAACTGGTAGTACTTGTCGATATAGTGCTCGAAATCGTCATTGACAACGGCGCGATAGTAGCGCCACGGATAGCCGCCGAAGAGTTCGTCGCCGCCGGTGCCGGACAAGCAGACTTTGCCGAACTTGCTTGCCAGTCGCGCAACATAATAATTTGGAAACGACTGTCCGACGCGCGGCTCTTCGAGATGCCAGGTCAGGGCGGGCAGAACACGTTCCATGTCGCCTGCTTTCATGACCATCTCGTAGTGCTCGGTCTTGAACAGGTACGACATGTACTCAGCTGCTTCGCGCTCATCGAAACCCAGTTCGAGGCCGCTGGCGGAGTGGAGGTCGAAGCCGCAGGTGAAGGTCTTGATATGCGGCAGTTGCGTGGCCGCAATCGCCGTGATCGAACCGGAATCCAGGCCGCCGCTCAGATACGAAGCGACATCGACGTCACTGACCAACTGCCGGCACACCGCCTGGTGAAAAAGACGATCGAGCTCTTCGACGTATTCCTCGGTGCTGAGCGAGTGATCCGGTTCACGGAAGTGATAATCCCAGTACGACACTGGTTTGACTGCCGGAGCATCCGCTGATATCCGCGCATAGGAGCCGGCCGGCAGCATGCGGACGTTCTTGAACAGGGTCCGATCGGTGAAGTAGTTTTGAAAGGTGAAATACTCCAGCAGCGCCTCGCGATCCATTTCGGCGTTGCGTGCGGGGTGCGTGAGAATCGCTTTGATCTCGCTGGCGAACAGCAGTGCACCGGGCGCCTCGGTGTAGTAGAGGGGCTTGATCCCATAGCGGTCGCGGGCCAGGAAAAGTTCCTGCTCCTGCCGGTCCCAGATGGCAAACGCAAACATGCCGTTGAAGCGATTGAGCGCATCGACACCCCACTCGGCAAATGCATTGAGCACTACCTCGGTGTCGGTGCGCGAGTGGAACTCGCGGCCGCAGGATTCCAGCTCGAGTCGAAGTTCTTGAAAATTGTAGACCTCGCCGTTGTAGCTGATCACGAAACGACCGTCGCTGGTCGTCATCGGCTGGTGTCCGGCTGACGAGAGGTCGATGATTGCCAGGCGCCGGTGTCCGAGACCGATACAGGTATCCGTATAGACACCTTCGCCGTCAGGCCCACGGTGCGCCAGGGCGTCGGTCATGCGCTGCAGGTGCACGGGTGAGACGGGCTCGCCGTTGGCGTTCAGGATGCCGGCAATGCCGCACATGATTAGAGCTCCTTGATTTGCTCGACGACATAGGCGAAGTCGTCGGTGCTCATGCGATTGTGCAGCGGGATCGCCATCGTGTACTTGTCGCAGTCGCGGGCTGCCGGGAGATCGTCGGGTGCCAGGCCGAGCCGGTTGGCGTAGTAACCGAGCATGTGTACGGCGTGTGTTCCCGGCCGCGTACTGATGCCTCTGGCCTGCAGTTGCTCCATGATTTCGTTGCGTGGCATCGGTGCCGATGCTTCGTCGACATAGCAGACGAACGCCTGCCAGCCATGGCGCCATCCCTTGGGACATTGCGGAGTCTGCAACCATGGCACGTCGGCCAGTTCCCGACAGTAATAGTCGGCCCATTGCTGGCGCTCGTCGATCAGGTCGTCGAGTTTCTCTACTTGTACAAGGCCGACGGCTCCCTGCAGATCGGTCATGCGGTAATTGAATCCGAGCATGTTGAACTCGGGCAGCAGATGCGGGCGCGGACCGTGGTGGCGTTGTTCCTCCGAGACGTCGGCGCCGTGATTGCGCAGCATATCGATGCGCGCGGCGAGCTCGGCGTCGTTGGTTGTCACCATGCCGCCTTCGCCGGTCGTGATCGATTTACGTGGATGAAAGGAGAAAGCGCCGGCTGTACCCAGCGTCCCGGCCGGCTGGCCGGCGAGGCTGCTGCCCGCCGCGCAGGCGGCGTCTTCGATCAACGTGAGGCCCGGAGCTGCCGCGGCGATTGCATGCATGTCGGCGCACAGACCGAAAAGATGTACCGGGATAACAGCTCGGGTGCGCTTGGTGATGCGGCGGGCGACGTCCTGCGGGTCGAGATTGAAGGTTGTGCGATCGACGTCGGCCAGGACAGGTGCAGCGCCGCAATACGCAACGACGTTGGCGGTTGCCACCCAGGTAAAGGCGGGCAGGATAACCTCGTCGCCCGGTCCGATCTCGAGCGCTGCGAGGATCAGGTGAAGCGCCGTCGTACAGCTCGTCGTGGCGATCGCGTAGTCTGCCTCATGGCGTTCGGCGAATGCTTTTTCAAAGGCGGCGACCTTAGGCCCCTGTGTCAGCCAGCCGGACAGCAACGGTTCGCGCAGTGCCTGCCATTCTGCTTCGCCGGTCGCCGGCATTGCGATCTGGATTGTCGGTCGTCCGTCGGCCACGATCAGGCCAGACCTGCGGCGCGACGACGTTTGGCGACGTCGGCCTTGTGGGCGTTGCGCCACTCGATCAGTTCGAGCAGGCCATCGCGCAGGTCGGTGCCGGCGGTGAACTCGATTTCCGCCGCCGCCTTTTTCGTACAACCGATGCGGTTCTTGACGAAGGTCATGCCGCCCGGTTCATACTGCACCGACAAGTCCGATCCCGTAGTTTCCAGGATCAGTTCCGCCAGTTCCTTGATCGACGTGCGCACCCCGGTGCCGACGTTGTAAAACTGATCGGTGGTATCGGCTTTCATCGCCAGAATGTTGGCGCGGGCGCAGTCACGAACGAAGACGAAGTCGTAGGCTTGTGAGCCGTCGCCGTAGAGAACCGGCGGCTCGCCGTTGTCCAGCCGATCCAGCATTGTCATGATCACCGCGATATAGGCGCCCTGATAATCCTGGCGCGGACCGTAGACGTTCATGTACCGCAGTCCGACGTAGTCGAAACTGTCGTCGGTGTCCTTATACCGGTGGTGCAAGGCCCGGCACATCTGCTCACCGGCGATTTTCGTGGCGCCGTAAAAGTTGTTGTTGTTGTGTGGGTGATCTTCGGTCATCGGTTCTTCGATCGCATCGCCATAGACGGAGGCGGACGACGAATAGACCAGGCGCTGAACGTCGCCGGCAATACAGGCCTCCAGCACATTGAAGGTGCCGCCGATGTTCACTTCGAAAGCCGAGCGCGGGAAGTCCCAGCAATGCAGCAGCCACAGAGCTGCAAAGTGGAACACACCGTCAATGCCTTGCACCGCCTTCTTGAGAACGTCCGGATGCAGCAGTTCACCGCCGAGCGGAAAAATGTTGACGCGCGGATCCCGCAGGGCCTCCGCCATGTTCTCCTCGCTGCCGCGTGACAGGTTGTCATAAACACGAATTTCGGCGACGTCTTCTTTCAGAAGTTCGTCGATCGTGTGCGAGCCGATAAAGCCGGCGCCGCCAATGACTAGAAATCGTTTTCCTGTAAGGTCCATGAGGCTACGCTGTCAAGTGTACCACACGTTAGCGGTGTGCCGTAGATTTGCAAAAGAATTCACTGCTGCGTTTCTTCTTTTACAACATATACAATTTTGCCCGGCCTGCTTCAGGCTGTCGTCGGGGTTGGTTGCGGTTCGGATGCAAATGCGTGATGCCACAGCGTGCAAGGTGCGGCAAGGCTGGTTGGCTGTCGTTGCAACATGCAGCAGCCTTTCCCGGTTCGGCACCTGGAGGCCAGGCCGATGTGACCGCCCTTTGGAACGGCCCGGCATGGCCTGATCATCTCGGAATTACGAGTGCCAGGCAGGTGCTGCGATGATCATACCGGGGCGCGTTTTTTGGTCTTTGTCGCCTGCGTGGCACGGCCCCAGGCCCAGTCGCGGATGACCTTGATCTGCTCGCGCATGGTTTCCGAAA
>CAJWLW010000122.1 GCA_913042885.1 uncultured Lentisphaeria bacterium
CATCCAGGGCCGCGGCCGCTTCGGCGGGATTCCGTTGAAGGAACTGGGATGAGCGTGCAACACGAACCGAGCGCAGCTTGCTGTCTGGTGTGAAGAAACGGGCGGTGCAATAAGAAGGCACGGCAATCATGAGGCGGAGATTATTGATTTTGGCGGCGGTTGCCCTGGCGCTGTTGGCGTGCAGCAAGCCGTTGCCCGATGCCGAGAAGCTAGAAACGATCCGCGGTATGTACGAGGAATACAGTAAAGAGTTTCCCGATGTGCCGGCGTTGACTCCGGAGCAGGTGACGGACGAAATGGTCGTCGTCGATGTGCGTACAGACGACGAGATCGGCGTGTCGCGAATCGCCGGGGCGATTACCGAAGCAAAGTTTCGCGCCGGCCGCAACGGCCTGATTGACCGCAAGATCGTAGTTTACTGCACGATTGGCGCGCGCAGTGGCGAGTACGCGGAGGGCCTGCGGGAAAAGGGTTTCGACGCGTATAACCTCGCCGGCAGCATCCTGGCCTGGGCTCATGCCGGCAAGCCGCTGGTCGATGCCGAGGGCAAGACAACAAAGCATCTGCATGTCTACGGCAGGGAGTGGGACCTCGCACCGGACGGCTACGAGGCGCAATGGTGAGGGTATCTATTCCGCGCGAACGAACGGGTTCGTCCGCATCTCCTGCCCAATAGTGGTGGCGGGGCCGTGGCCGGGATGCACGATGGTCTCGGACGGCAGTTTGTAAAGGACCGTGCGGATCGAGTGCAACAGCAGCTCGCCGTCGCCGAGCGGCAGATCGCAGCGGCCGATCGATGACTGGAACAGAGTGTCGCCGCCGATCAACATTTTGTGCCCGGGAAAGTAGAAACCGACACTGCCTGGTGAATGCCCGGGCGTACGCAGAACTTCGTAGTCGAGCCCGTCGATCGCGATATCCAGTTCCGATACTGTATCGGGCAGGTGCTCGACGGCCGGGATCTCCGGCGGGAAACAGTTCATCGGGCTCTCGTAGACCGGCAGGTCGTCCGGGTCCAGCCAGACCGGCAGATCATAACGAGACGCGACGGCCGGCAACGCCGCGATGTGATCAAAATGCGCGTGGGTCAGCAGTACGGCACGCGGCGTCAGCCCTGCCGTGTCGATGGCATCGATGATACGTTCGGCGTCGTTCGCCGGGTCGACGATATACGCCTGGCCATCGTCGTTGCCGATGATGCAGCAGTTGGTGAAAAGCGGGCCCAGGCAGAGGACGTGTAGCTGCATCAGTGATGTGAGAAGATGCGTTCGGGTGCGTGGAAGAGTGCGACGCTCAACTCGTTGGCGCACACGATGACAGCGGCGTCTTTCAGCGAGCCAGCCGGGGCGATGATTGCTCGCACGCCGGCCTCGGCGCCGACTTCGACAGCGTCCGGGAACGGGAAGAATCCGTCACTGGCCATGACGGCGCTCTCGACCGTGTGTTTGCCTTCGTATTTCTCCTTGAATTTCCACACCGCCTGCTCAACCGCGCCGACACGGTCCTGCTCACCCGTACCAACGGCCAGGGTCTCGCCGTTCTTGACGATCACGACGCCGTTCGAGCGCACATTGAGGTTGACATACCACGCAGTCAGGAGATCCTCGAGCTGCTGACCGGACACGTCGACAACCGACTCGACGTCCCCGGTTGCTTTGCTCGTGGCGGTGGCGCGGCTCAGGTCATCGACCGACCGCAGATTGGTCAACAGCGGATCGGCGATCACCAGCGAGCCGTCCGCCATGACTTTTATCGTGCGCGCCCGGCCGCAGTCGTCACCGACGTAGCGCGGTAGATCGGCGAGATTACCGCATTTGAGGATGCGTACGTGCTTATTCAGCTTATACTTTTCAAAGTCGTTGAACACCGCGATCGCGTCGTCGGTGAATGCCGGTGCGACGACGCATTCGGCGAAGGTCGACATGATCTCGTCGGCCGTATCGGCGTCGACTTCGACGTTGAAGCCCATGACACTCCCGAATGCGGCGCGCGGGTCGCAGTCACGGGCGCGTATGTACACCGAGCGCAGCGGTTCGTCGTCGACCGCCGCGGCAACACCGCTGGGGTTGACGTGTTTCATGCAGGCGCAGACCGGGCGGGAGAAGAACTTGCAGATGTTGAGCGCGTACGAGATATCCTCGAGATTGGTTTGCGACAGGCCGCTTTTACCGTCCTTGACGACGTCAAGATCGCCGATGGTACACGTGGTGTCGGCCGGTTTGAACCAGGCTGCGGTCTGGTGCGGATTAGTGCCGTAGCGCAGATCGTCGATTTTTTCGAAGGCCACGCCCATCATTTCGATGCTGTCCGGATAGTCGCCGACGTGCTTGGTCAGGTAGGTGCTGCGTCCGAGAGATTTGTCGCTCATAATGTTAGGCATTTCGGGTGGCGGTTCACAGTTGTGGACGAGATTGAAATCGATGCGGCTAACGTATGCAGGCACCACGCGAATGCAAGACGATGGATAAAAGCTGCCACAGAGGCCGGTACTTAAATCCGACACGACCTGCCGATTTCATAATCGCCTCGCAGCGCAGGGAGACGCGGTCCGCCATGGGGCACCTCAACCGAAAGCCGATCGAGCCTTGACACGACGGGTTGACGCGCTAAACTGTCGCCTTCGTTTGTGTGGACAGATGTGAACAGACGTCATGGGTCGTGGAATTAGACGGTTTAACGATCTGGTACACGCCGCTCGCCGAGGGCGACTGAGCAGCCGGACTGTTAAACCGCGATTCCGCGATTCGCGACATCCCACCGGTAGCCGTTGTGGTTACTTGTCGTTTGTTCCTCCTGCCTGCACCTCATCAAAAAAACCGCATCCGACGCAGGCGCGTCACGTCACTATGGTGTCTCTACGGCATCCGTACCCGACGTCCCGCCATGTCGGAGCAAGTCCAGGAGGACAACTCATGGCTACTCACTCCGTCGATATCGATTTGGGTGGAGGCAAAACCGCAACGATTGAAACCGGTAAAATGGCGCTGCTTGCAGGCGGCTCCGTTACCGTGCGCATGGGCGATACGATCGTCCTCGTCGCCGCGTGCTGCGGTGCACCGAGACCAGGCATCGATTTTTTCCCGCTGCAGGTCGACTACCGCGAAAAGTTCAGCGCTGCCGGTCGTTTTCCCGGCGGTTTCTTCAAGCGTGAAGGCCGCCCGAGCGAGAAGGAAATTCTCACCTGCCGCATGACCGACCGGCCGCTGCGGCCGCTGTTCCCGAAAGGGTTCAAGGAAGACACACAGATCCAGGCGCTGCTGCTGAGCGCCGACGGCGAGAACGAGGCGGATGTACTGGCAATGCTGGGTGCCTCGGCGGCGCTCGTCATTTCCGACATTCCGTTCCTCGGCCCGATCGGGACGCTGCGTGTCGGCCGCGCTGACGGCAACTTCATCGCCAACCCGACCCACGAGGAGATGGCCGAGAGCGATCTCGACCTGGTCTACGCCGGCGTTGAGGACAAGGTGATCATGATCGAAGGCGCTTCCGACGAAGTGTCCGAGGAGGTCTTGCGCGATTCGCTGACTTTCGCCAACGAGGTTGTCAAGAAGCAGATCGCCGCGCAGCGGCAACTGGCCGAAGTGGCAGGCAAAGAAAAGGTCATGCCCGAGATCCAGCTGGTGCCGCAAGAGATCGCTGATGCCGTATCCGAATTCTGCGACGGCAAATTGCGCGAGCCCTGCCTGATCCCCGAGAAGGAAAAGCGCTATAAGGCGCTCGACAACTTGCGCGACGAGATGTTCGAATCGTTCGGCGAACGCTTTGCTGACGAGAACGAGAGTCGTCACGCCAAGACGGCGTTTGTCGACCTGACGGCGGCGACCATCCGTCAGTTGCTGCTGGACGAAAACATCCGCAGCGATGGTCGTGGTCCCGACGACCTGCGCCAGCTCGACTGTGAAGTCGGCGTGCTGCCCCGGACGCACGGCTCCGGCTTGTTTGCCCGCGGCGAAACGCAGGCCCTGGTCATCACGACGCTGGGTACCGGCCGGGACACGCAGGACAGCGATGGCATCACCGGTGGCGAGACGTCGAAGGCGTTTATGCTGCACTACAACTTCCCGAACTTCAGTGTCGGGGAGACTGGCCGTATCATGGGCCCGGGCCGCCGCGAAATCGGTCATGGCGCCTTGGCAGAGCGTTCTGTGGCACGCATGATGCCGAAGGATTATCCGTACACCGTGCGCTGTCTCTCGGAAGTCATGGCCTCGAACGGGTCGACCTCGATGGCGTCAATCTGCGGTGCAACGCTGTCGATGCTTGATGCGGGCATACCGATGATTCGCCCGGTGGCAGGCATTTCCTGTGGCCTGGTCATTGACGGGGACCGGACGGTTCTGCTGACCGATATCCTCGGCAGCGAAGATCACTACGGCGACATGGACTTCAAGGTGGCGGGTACGACGGAAGGCATCACCGGCTTCCAGCTCGACTTGAAGATCCCGGGTATTTCCATCGACCTGATGTACGAGGCGATGCTGAAGAACAAGACATCGCGATTCAAGATCCTCGAGAGCATGGCGGCATGCATCGCTGAGCCGCGGCCGGAACTCAGCCCCTACGCGCCGCAGATTGAGCAGCTGAAGATCAATCCCGAGAAGATCGGTGCAATCATCGGGCCGGGCGGCAAGACCATCCGTCAGATCACCGAAGACAACAATGTGCAGATCGACGTCGAGCAGGATGGCGTTGTCAATATCTACGCTAAAAACGGCGACGACATGGCGAACGCCGTGCGTGCCATTAATTCGCTGACGGCGGAAGTCGAGATTGGCACGATCTATCACGGTGAAGTCAAGACAGTGCGCGAATTCGGCGCTTTTGTCGAGGTGATCGCCGGGCAGGACGGGCTCCTGCACATTTCGGAGATGGCTGACTACCGCGTCGAGAAGGTCGAAGACATCTGCAAGGAAGGCGACAAGGTGACGGTCAAGGTCATCGACATCGATGACCGCGGTCGTATTCGTCTGAGCCGCCGGGCGGCGCTCGAGGAAATCCACGAGGAATCTGCGACCGAAGTGTAACTTGCACTTGTGCGAAACTTCCGGGCGTGCGGCGTGCAACGCGGCCGCGCGCTCGGTAAACGCACGGTACAAAGACGAGCTACTTGCCGGTCATCACCCAGACACCCTTCCAATCGGTCGGTGGCGGGTTGTCCTTGAAGTGACGGCATCGATCGATGTACATGCGTGACAGTCCGTCGCGGTCATTGCAGGCGGTCGCCTGCTCGAACATCGCAATGCCTTTGTCCCATGACTGCGAGCGGTAGTGACCGAGCGCAGCGTTGTAGATTTCCACCGACTCGCGCAACGAGTTGTTGCCGTTCTCGTGGTCCAGGATTTCGTAGACTGTGATCGGTTCGTTCTTGCCCTTGACCTGCATCACGTCGACCTGGCGCGCCAGGTAATCGCCAGTGAGTTTGCGGTATGTCGACTCGCTGATCAGGATGTTCGTGGAGTAATACTTATTAGCGCCTTCGAGGCGGCTGGCGAGATTGACGCCATCGCCGATGACCGTGTAATCCATCCGCTTCATCGACCCGATATTGCCGGCAAGCACCTCGGCTGTGCTGATACCGATGCCCACGTTGATCGTGTCCTTGCCGGCGGCGGTGCGGCTGTCGTTGAACTGGTGCAGAATACGCATTGTCTCGAGGCCGGCGGTCACCGCGTGGTCTTCGTCCGCGCCGCTGGTGAAGGGCACACCGAAGACTGCCAGCATGGCGTCGCCGATGTATTTGTCGAGGATGCCCTTGTTGTTGAAGATGACGTCGACGGTAAGTGTGAAGTACTCGTTGAGCAGGGACACTGTTTCGGCGGCACCAATGCGTTCTGAAATCGTCGTAAAACTGCGGATATCTGAAAAGAACACCGTTGCTTTCTGGAGCTGGCCGCCGAGCATGGCGTCGGATTCCATCAGCTGATCGGCAACTTCCTTGGTCATGTAGCGAGCCAGCGTCCCTTTCATGCGCTTTTCGCTGGTGATGTCTTCAAAGACCAGCATCGTACCGATGAGCTCGTTCTGCAGGTTGAGCAGCGGCACCAGTGACAGGTTGATCGACATCACGTCGCCGCTGGCCAGTACGATCTCGGTATCCACGGTTGTGTCGTGCTCGTTGCTTACCTGGACGCGGGCTATGCTCTCGTTAATCCAGTCGTTGTGGCGCCCGAAGTATTCCGTGGCGCTGGCGCCAATTATTTCTTCGGTGTCCTCGTGGAGAATACGCAGTGCCGCTTCGTTGCAGGTTTCCACGATGAGGTCGGCGTTGAGCGTCATGACCCCGTTGGTGAGGCTGCGCAGGATTGATTCGTTGTAGTTTTTGATATTGAGGACTTCATCGAAGAGCATGGCGTTTTCAATGGCGACGGTGGCCTGGCTGCAGAAGGCCTTGAGCTTCTTCTCGTCCTGAGCGTTGAATGGTCCGCCATCCTTGTTGAGGACCTGGGCGACACCGATTGCCTTGCCCTGCTTATTGACGACGGGCATGCACAAAATCGACTTTGTCCGGTAGCCGGTTTTCTTATCGACGTCCTGGTTGAAGCGATCGTCCTCGTAAGCGTCTTCGATGTTGACGGTCTCGCCGCTGTGCAACACGGAACCGGCGATGCCAACGCTGCTCGGGAAGCGGATTTCGTTGGTGGTGAGGCCCTGAGCGACCCGCGACCACAGTTCGTCGGTCCGTTCATCGTGGATGAAAAGAGTGCTGCGGTCGGCATCGAGAATCAGGGTCGTGGTTTCCATGATGCGCTGGAGTAGCGGATCGAGATGCAGCTCAGACGAGATGGCCGTGGTCATCTCGAGCATCTGTGTTTCTTGTCGTCGCTGCTTTTCGACTTCCTCGAAAAGCTGGGCGTTCTGCAGCGCTGCGGAGGCTTGGGAGGTAATTGACTCGAGCAACTGCAGGTCTTCGAGATCGAAATCTCCGGCGGTCGGATCTTTATTCAGCAACTGTGTAACGCCGATGATGTCATTGCTGCGCGTACGAATCGGCGCACACATGATATTACGCGTTTGGTAGCCCGTCTGCTGGTCGACCTCCTGATTAAAGCGGGGGTCGGCATAGGCTTCGGGGATGATCACGGCTTTGCCGGTGGTGAAAACCTCGCCGGCGATCCCGGCAGTTGCCGGGATGCGGATTTCCTTCTCGGCCTTGGCGACGCGCGAATACAGTTCGTTGGTTTCGCGGTCGTGCAGGAACAGCGTGCCGCGATCTGTTGTGATCGCTTCGGTGGTGATCGAGATGATGCGTTCGAGCACCTCGTCGAGCGCCAGCGTATCGGAAAGCTGATTGGAAACTTCCAGCAGGGCCGTGACTTTGCCGAGGATATCGGCAATCTTGCCCATGAAATCTTCACGATCGGTCGACGTGAGCGTGTCGAGGATCCGCTTGATATCGGCCTGGTGCAGCCGATGGTTGAGGATCTGATCGATGATCTCGTGATCGATGTTGATCGGTGTTGTTACAGCATCAAGTTCAGCCACGATTGCCTGGCATCCTTTTTACTATTTGTCTGTCACAAGTTCGTAGCGCCTGAACGGAAATCCTTCCCCCGGCTTGCGAGTGATTGAGCGGCAGGTTCAGCGAAGGATCGATGATGTGTATATCCGCGTTGCAGCTGGTGCTCATCGATCATTTTTCGACAATGCTGAGCAGGTGCCGAAAAGGTGCCCGCAGCGCAGCGCAGGGGGCTTTCGTTCAGGCACTACACCGCTACACCACGACACTACTATGCCCGGAACGTACCGAGTCATTGCCTGTTTTGCAACCGAAAGAAACGCGACAAAATTCGGGTTGCAGGGCCATCTCTGAGCTGCTGAAAAAAGTTAACACATTGCAATTTGATATGTTCCGTTTTTCGTGGGATCAGCGTTTGCGCCACAGCAGCACCAATCCGACCACCTGGCAGGCAATGTTCGGCAACCACATCAACACATGCGGCGAGACAATCGATTTGTCCTGGACCGTCTCGAAAATGGTCAGCAGTCCGTAATACAACAACATGACACCGACGCCGATGAGTATGCCGGGCGAGCGCTCGCGGCGGTTGATCTGCAGTCCCAACGGGATGGCCAAAAGGATGAACGAGACAGGAGCGAAAGCCATTGCTACGCGCTTGTGCGCTTCGACGAACAGCGGTGCCGGATTGTCTCCGGCCTCGGTGTACAGCACGATGTACGTCAGGAGTTGTGTAAGATTCATCTGCTTCGGGCGCCGTGACAACGGCCGGCGATTGAAGCGTGAGCCGTAGTCGACCGAGTATTTGAACTCGGAGGAATAGGTGGTGGCGCTGCGGTCGCCCGGGTTTTCCGGGTCCAGGATAGTGAATGACACGGACGATAAATGGACATCGAGGATTTTTTCGGCCGCGTGAACGATGAGCCGGCCTTCGCGGGCATGGATGTCGTCACGCAGTCGCCCCTGGTCATCGAGCCGGTAAATGTGGATGTTCTCGACCCGGTCCCCGTCACGCTTGTCAATGGAGATCTTCGTGCCGTCGAAGATTTCGACGAACCGGCCCTCGTCGAGGATTGTCAGCGGATCCCTGACGCCCTGTTCACGCACCAACCAGCGGGCGTCATGGTTGAAGTTTGGAGCGATATAGAGTTGTAGCCAGCCGCACAGAAAACTCAGTAGCATGCTCAGCAGAATCGCCGGCGCACTGATTTGCAGGAGGCTGACACCGCTGGCGCGCACCGCCGTGATCTCGTAATCGACCGACATGCGGTTGAACAGCAGGATCGTCGACAACAGCAGACCGAAGGGGATCGTATAGCCGAGAATCTGCGGCAGCTTCAACAGGACGAGCTGCAGCAGCGGGATCACGGAAACCCCCTGTGCCAGCAGTCCCGAGAGCTTGGCGAAACTGCCGACAACGAGGATGAAGGAGAGCACGACAATGGCCAGGGCGAGGGTCGTCAGCAGGTTCCAGCAGATATAGCGGTTGATGATTTTCACGGTAACGGCGGCGGTGTGAGGAGCGGTCGCTGGACGTTTGCCTCGGTGGGCAGGAACTTGTTGATTCGATCGATCATCCCCGGGGCGTCACGATGACCTGCTTTGCGGGCGTCGTAGAATCGGTTGCGGGCCTGGCGGTAAAGTTCGAGAGCCGCTGCCTCGTTGCCTTTGCCCCGTTCGTTCCCGGCCATGGTAAAGAGCGCGACGCCCCAGTTATAAGGTCCATCGTCCAGGCCCTTATCCGCTTCCGCGGCCAGTTGGAAATGCTTGAGCGCCATGGGATAGTTTTTATAGTTTTTGAAATAAATCGATCCGATGTTGTTGTGGGTGCGGGCATAGCCCGGCCGCAACCTCAGCGCCTCCTGATAAGCGGCCAGTGCTTCATCGAACCGTTGCAATTTGCGGTAGACGTTGCCGATATTGTAGTACCGAGTATGATCCACGTCACAAGCGAGGGCTTCCGTGAAGTGTGTCAGTGCCTGTTCGTACTCTGCGATGGCGGCAGCTTCCTCACCTGCCTGGCGCAGGTCATTGCCCTTGTCCTCGTAGCGGACGGCGAGGTTGTTCAGTGCTTTGTAGTTGCAGTTGGTAACCTGCAGCGCGTGCTCGCACAATGTCGTGTCGTTCTTCCAGATGGCGGCCTGGCGCGTCGACAGCACAGCGCAAACCGCCAGCAGCACACCGGCAACGACAGCGAGAACTTTGCGGGCAGACGGTGACGTTGCCCGCGTCGCGATAGCCCAGGTGACGGCGACGAACAGGCCGATATGCGGCCAGTAGGTGTAGCGGTCTGCCATGCTCTGCTTGCCGACCTGCAGGATGCCGATGACTGGGACCATTGTACCGAGGAACCATAGCCACCCGACTATCAGCCATGGTGCGCGGCGCCAGTACAGGCACACGACAACCGTTACGACGACGAGCAAAGCCAGGGCGGCTGCAAAGTGCCAAGTGGACAGGCTGTCGCCGGGGTGCGGATAGAAAAACGCCAGTTGCGTCGGGTAGATCGTCAACCAGATGTACTTCACATAGGCGACGGTGGCGTTCATCACGCGAATGCTCATCGAAAACTTCTCGATGTCCGCCACCGCACCGCCCTTGCCTTGCACGAAGACTGTTGTCACCGCCGACCCCAGCACGACAGCGAACAGAGGCAGCTTCTCGAGAATCAGCATGCCGATGCTGCGCGCCAGCTCACCGGCCTTTGCCAGCTTCAACAACTGTCGGTTGCCTTCCGGCGCCGGTGCGAAGCGGTAGCGGCCGAGCGGCCAGAAGTCGAGCAGCAGAAGAACACACGGAAACGTCACCAGCATCGGCTTCGACATCAGGCTGAAGACGAGCATGACGGCACAGATCGCATACCACAGTTTTTGCGTTGATTCGACGTAGCGCAGGTATGCCAACATTCCGAGAAGCCCGAACAGCAGGAACAGCACGTCCTTGCGCTCCGTGCACCAGGCCACCGACTCGACGTGCAGCGGATGCAGCGCGAACAACGCTGCAACGAAGGCCGACGCCCAGAAACGTCCTGTGAACCGCCGCAGGACGTAGAGCAGCAGCAGTGTGTTTATGACATGCAGCAGCAGGTTGGTGAAGTGGAAACCGGCGGGGTTCAAGGTACGGTTGTTTTCGTCGCCCTCACCATAGATTGTGCTGTCGAGCATCAGCGACAGCCAGGTGATGGGGTGCCAGTTGCTGGCGTCCCCACTCGTCAGCGCCCACTTGATCGTGTCTTCGTGCAGACCGGCCCTGACGTTACCGTTTTCGAAGATATAAACGTTATCGTCGAAGTGCACGAAATCGTGGCCGAGCACCTGTATGTAGACCAGAACATTGACGACGACCAGCGCGGCGTAGACCAGCCGCACGTGCTTCTTGCTGATTCGTGCCGCCCGCTGCCGCCGGGGCGATTTGTCGCTGCCGTTTACTGTGGGTGTATCACCCGTAGCAGGCGCACCGTCGGCTGCCGTGGCGACATCGACGGCGGGTTCTGCGGACGCCGCAGATTTTTGTGGTACTTTGCGTTTTCGGTCGCTGCGTGCCATGCCGATCTATCGTTGCCAGTAAGGGATTCCGGTTCGCGGGCGTCGCTCTGATCCGGTTCAACCGTCCGCGCCGGTATGCAAGCCGCATTCACGCTGGGTCTCGTCTTCCCACCACCAGCGCGCAGCGCGTTCGTGTTCACCGGGACGGCTGACGCGGGTGCACGGTTGGCAGCCGATCGATATGAAGCCCTGATCATGCAGCTCGTTGTACGGCACGCGTTCCTCGCGGATATAGGCCCACACCTGGGCCGAGCTCCAGGCTGCCAATGGATTAAATTTTATCAGTTCCGCGCCGCGTCCACTGAACGCCATATCCTTTTCTATGACGTTGAGATCCGACCGCGTCGCGGGGCTCTGGTCCAGGCGTTGTCCGGTGACCCAGGCATCGAGCTTTGACAGTGCCCGCCGCAGCGGTTCGACTTTGCGAACTGCGCAGCATTCACTATGGCCGTCACGGTAGAAGCTGAACAGCCCTTTCTCACGTACCAGCGCCTCGACCGCGGCGGCCTGCGGCGACATCAGGCTGATCTCGATACCATAATGATCACGCACGCGCTCAATGAAATGGTAGGTCTCCGGGTGCAGTCGTCCGGTGTCGAGGCAAAATACCGCGAATGCGTGGCCCGACTTTACGGCCATGTCGATCAGCGCCACGTCCTCTGCGCCGCTGAAAGCGAAGCCGCAGCCGTTGCCGTAACGGGACAGGGCCCAGTTGACGATTTCTTGTGGCGTTTGTCCCTGCAGTTCGTCCAATGCCGCCTGTGTGTCTACGGCACCGGCGGCCTTGCGACTCGGGCGCTTGGCATCGGGAAATGTC
The DNA here is from genome assembly GCA_913042885.1 of uncultured Lentisphaeria bacterium. The sequence goes on from CAJWLW010000122.1 coordinate 11,819, forward strand.
TGCTTGAGAAACTTTGCGATGCTGGTGAAAACCGTTTTCTCGTCACTGTCCTCGACGATAAAAAACGGTGCGACGTCAATCCCGTATTTCGCGCCCAGCTTCATGCCGTCCGACTGTGGGTCTGCTTCGTCGGCGATGACAACCTCATCGATCCTGTCCCAGACGTCACGGACCCGGAGCATCTCCTCCGCCTGCAGGCATTTCTTGCATGGCTGACCGTCGGCCAGCTCCTTCTTGACCATAGTGATGTGCATACATCAGCCTTTTTCTGCGATTTCAGCATTACTCAGGT
>CAJWLW010000123.1 GCA_913042885.1 uncultured Lentisphaeria bacterium
ATGCGCTTGCCGGCGATCGCCTGGCCGTTGAGCTCGAGCCGTAAGGCATTGGGCAGCCAGCCGCGGACCCGGTTGGTATTAATGCGGCCGCGTAAGAAGAGGTATGGCGCTTTCTCATTGCTCGACATCGGGACCTGGAAGGAAACCGTGTGTGCCTGTTGCGGAAAAATTTCGGGGCCGCGAGAATGGGCATGGACCGCACGGGACTTTGGCCACGACCGTTACCATCGCCGAGCACCATGGGAATCATCATCCTCCGGCTTTATTACCACGCCACAGTCGTCGGCGTGACAAACGTTTGCTGCCGGGCGGGCATGGTATCGGCATCAGAGAGTGCGACTGTGGAATTGACGTTTTTCCCTGTCGGGCCTTGAAGCTGCCCAGCAGTGAAAACGGCAGGAACACCTCGACGATGTAGCCGGTCTGCGTGCGCCGCGCGGCCACCTCGCACTGGCCGCCGTGCGGCATGCCTTCGGGGACGTAGAAGTAAACTTCCGGATCCGTGAGAATCTCGCCGCTGCCGGGTTCCGCCAGGTTGCCGGGGCTGATGACCAGGTGATACTGGCCGTTGCCCAGCGCATTGCGTTCGGGCTCGTCCTGCGGTGCCAGGTCGATGAAGAGATTGGCATGATCGCCGTTGTAAATCGCATTGCCGGTATACGTCTGTACGAAAACATCGTTGACAACGACAGCGGCGAAAAAGAGACCGGCGGGCCGCCAGGCGAGTTGAATGGTACCGTTCAGATCATCGATGCCGGTATAATCATCGGTGCCCCAGGTCGCATGCGCGGGGTCGGTCATAGTAAGCGGGTTCGGCACCGCCGCCCAGTCATCAAGCTCACCGTCGATCCGGATGACGGGATCGACGTCGAAAGGAATGACATGGAAGTCAACCGCCGCAGCCCAGCCAAGGATGAGCAGGAAAACGAGACATGAAAGCCGCATGATTCATGGCCTGAATTATGCAGGTTAGCTTAATGCCCGCAAAGAAAAGGCGATTCGCGGTCCACGCACGCTCCGGCGGCACTTCGTGCAACCGTTCCTATGACTGCATTTGAAAGCATTGTCCGCGATATTGACAGACACCCCGGCGTAACGAGCCGCTTACTCGATCGGCGTGATCGTGATCTCTGCTACCGTTTTCAGCTTCTATCGATCAACGCTGCCCTGGCAGCAGCAATTTTCTGGTCCAGTACCATGCTGGAGATCAACCTGTGTGCCTGTTCGGCATCCATGCTTCTGAACTGCTCACGATTCGCCTCATAGAAGGCTGCGATCTCCGCATCATCGACGGCGCCCGCAGTCAGTATCCCCAGGTGCGCGCCACGCTGACGCTGGTAAAGCTGCCGGGCCATCCTATCTTGACTGCCGGCGGCATGGACGACAACTGGCCGAATCACTATGCGCCGATCGAAATCCTGGTGAACGGCACCAGCCTGTTCAAAGGCAAGACGGATTTTCCGGACAACGAGTGGGACACCCGCGACTATGAGATTCCACCGGGCATTCTGAAGGTGGGCGACAACAACGTTGTTGTCCGCAACCTCGGCGACTCCGCATCACCGTCGCCGTGGTTCGGTATCGCCTTCCTCAAAATCGCGGACACACAATGAAGCTGCACCCACATCGCTGTCTGTTTGTTGTCTCCGACATGGACACCTCTCTGGCGTTCTATCGGGACCTGCTCGGAATGCGCCTGACCCGCGATGCCGTACGCGAAGGGCCAAGCTACGATGAGATCCTGCAGACCGATGGCGCGCGGGTTCGTGTCGCGTTCGTCGAAGCGGAGGCGGACGGGTATCCCCTCGAGCTTGTCGAATACCTGCGGCCGAAGAGCCGCAAGAGGTCTCGCAAGATGTCAGACGTGGGTGCCGTGCGCCTCTGTTTCGAGGTCGACAGCGTGGCGCGAACGCTGAATACGCTCAAGCGTCGCGGGCTCCGACAATGGCGCGGGCCGATCATCCTCGAGCGCGACGGCGAGAAGGTCGCGAAACTGCTGTACGTGAGCGATCCGGACGACATCGAAGTCGAATTCATCCAAATGCTATGAACCCGGGAGAAGATTGACATGAGTGACAACCTTGCACAACGTCTCGAGCAATGTTATTCCGCCGCCGTTTATGATGTATTGAAAAACCGCGGTTTCGCAGAACAGACACTGCCCATCGATATCAAACCGATTGAGCCGACCTGGAAAGTTGCCGGCCGGATCTGGACGGTAAGCGGCCGCGCCCAGGCGGCAGATCCACATGAGACCCTGCTGCAGTGGACCGGCATGTTATCAAAGGCCCCGGGCGAACACGTGGTCATCTGCCAACCGAACGACGCCACTATCGCGCACATGGGCGAGCTCTCGGCCGAGACGATGCTTTCCCGCGGCGTCCGCGGTTACATCGTCGACGGCGGCTGCCGTGATTCCGAGTATATCATCCGCTTGGGGTTCAAGGTCTTCTGCCGCTACTTCACGCCGCACGACATCGTCGGGTGCTGGCTGCCCGAGGGCTTCGGCGAACCGATCGACATCGGCGGCGTGACGATCGCCACCGGCGACTATGTGCTCGGCGATCGCGATGGCATTGTCATCATCCCCGGCGACCTTGCTGAGCCGGTGGTCGAAGAGACCGAAAAGGTGATGCAAACCGAGAGCCTGGTGCGCAAAGCGATCCTGCAAGGCGAAGATCCGCAGCAGGCGTACCTCGACCACGGCATGTTCTGACTGAACTGCGGCTGGTCCGAGCGGCTCTTGCGGGCTGCCTCGCAGACGGCAATGTCGGCAATCATCTCGTCATGATCCTGCGGCGTCACCGCCGTCGGCTCGAGCCTCTTGTTGGCCTGACGGGTCCTGACCGGCTGATTGTTGCCTGGCAAAGCGGACCGTGCGCGTATCTTTCTCCTTGCCGGATCGCTCAATGAGCGGTCCATACAGTTCCGGCCGGCGAGTTGTCAACCAACGTTGTCCCGTGCACATGTCGAGACGATCCGGGTCAAGGTCCGCCACGACCATTGCATCCCGCGGCGCCCACGTCTCGGACAGAATGTCGCCGTAGGGGTCGAGGATCATGGCGTTGCCGGTGCGCACCTCGTCGTCATCAACACCCACACCATTGCTGTAGACCAGGAACAGCCCATTGTCATGAGCTCGAGCCGGGAGCCAATGCATCAACCATTCTCGCCCCTTGGGCCCACGGAATTCAGCCTCGATCGCGGCGGCATCCCGGTCTCGGTTTTCCCACAGCTGCGGGTCGATCTTGCCCATGCAACGGGGACTCGGTGAATTGCACCCGCCTGTCTGGTGCGGCGCCAACAGGATTTCCGCGCCCTTCAGCGCCGTAATCCGCACATTCTCACCAATGTTATTGTCATAGCAGATGAGAACACCTACGCGGGCGCCCTGCGGGATATCGAACACCGTGTACGCATCGCCAGACTTCATATGCTCGCTGATGAAACAGTGGATCTTGCGATGGCTTTCAACACGACCGTCCGGCATGGCGACGACATAGGTATTATACAGTTCTCCGGCATCGGTGATCTCGATGAGTCCGGCACCAATGGTCATGTTATTGGCCGCTGCGAGTGTGAGCAGCTCCTGCGTCGACAGGCCGGCCGGAACAGGCTCGGCCAGGGACTCGATCTCTGCCCTGGCGAGCTTCCTCACATGCCAGTAGCCGGTTATGCACATCTCCGGAAAAACAATGAGGTCCACGCCTTGCGCAGCGGCCTCCTTAACGAACGATCGAATTCTCCCCAAGTTAAACGCTTTGTCTCCAGGAGCGTGAGTGAACTGGATAGCAGCGGCCTTGATTCCTTGCATCGCCTTACTCCTGTGTCCTCTGACAAAGATTCATGGACCAACGGTGAGATGAACAGCCCGGAGCGGTCCCGCGGTGGCGGGAGAGCTTTCGGGGTCGATCGATCGATCCGGTTGTCATTGCCCGTAATACAATTTCGGTTGCCGCTTCAATCAAACGACTCCGCAAGCCGGCCCTGTTCCGGCTTACTCCGCTGCCTCTTGTTCACCGTTACCGATCAGTTCTTCGAGACAATCATCGGCCAAGGGCTCGATTGGTGTGAAATCACGGTGTGCAATCCATTCCTCGCGGTTGAATTGTCGGATATGATTATCAACCTGACAAAGGGAAAGATAAACGATGATCCGTCCAAATGGGCTGATGTTTGGAGGGCTTGCGTGAACCATCAGGGATGAAAACAGGAGGACACTGCCGGCCGGACCAGTTGGCGCAACACAGCCACCCTGTTCCGCCAGTTCGGTTACGGTTTCCCGATCCAGTGTCCACAGCGGATAGCTGGTGGTTTCAAGGTCGTGCCCTGCATCAATGACGCCGAGTTTGTGGCTGCCTGGAATAAACAAAAGGGGCCCATTGGCCGCAGTCACATCATCAAGAAATACAGCGATATTCATGGCCCTGGGTTCCGGCATGTCATCGTCGCGTTTCCACGTGCCATAGTCCTGATGCCATTGCCAGACGTCACCGTCGAAGGCGACTTTGGCATTGACTTTATACTGGTGTATGTAGACCTGTCCGTCGAGCAGCTGGCATACAGGCCCGATCAACCTCGGGTGGCAACCAAGGCGCATGAAGGCTTCATTGTACGTGTGGGCCGCGAATGCCGTGCGGGCAACACCGGAACTTTCCCTCCAGACTTCCTCGCGGTCCATAGCATAGACATCAGACGCGGCGTTTTTCAGGACCTTTGCCTCTGCACTGGAAAACGTGTTGGGAAAAAACAGATACCCTTCGTCCTCAAATTGGGCTACTTCTTCTGCTGACAGTTTCATTCCACGTCACCCTGTTGTTGTCATGGGGCATAAAGCAATGGGACATGCTTGTCTAATCTACGCCTCTTCTTTTTCTTGACCAACACAAAATTAACGGGTGATATGCCTACCACCCGGACGACACGGAAAAGCCCGATACCTTCAGTGGCGGCGGGCGCCCCACCCGGTATCACCATTGAACTGCCGAGGCACACGTGGGGAACGCCCTACCTATTCAGCCTGTAACAGTTTCATCAAAAGAAGTACATAAACCGTTGCCATAAAAATCTGCACGACGGCATAGGGGAAGGCCTTCTTGACAAAAGCGCCGAAGGACATCGGCAACTTGTACTTGTGAATGATCGTCACCGCCACCAGGGTCGAGGCACTGCCGATTGGCGTCAGATTGCCACCGAGATTAGCGCCAAAGACCACCGCCCACCACAACGCCGAGCTGCTCTCCACGCCCTGCGCCCCCAAGATCTGCGCCAGCATCGCCGCCAACGGGATGTTGTCGGTCACCGAACTGAAAACCGCCGAGGAAACCAGCAGCGCCCCGGTACCGAAGCTGCTCTTGCCGTCGCCGATTATCTTCGTGATCCCTTTACCGATCAGATCCAATACATGGGCGTGCTCCATGACATTGATCACCACAAAGAGGGCCATGAAAAAGATGATCAGGTCCCAGTCCACGGCCTTATAGAATGGGGCGACCTCGTGCTTGTAACACAGCAGCATGATCAGGGCAAAGGCCAGCGCCACAAAACTCATGCCCAGGAGTTTGATCACCGGCAGTACCGAAACCGTCGCAATAGTCAGGATAAAAAGCAGCAGCATCACCGCGCCGAAGAAAAACAAGCCCCTGCTCTCAATGCGGTCGTTCTCATCGAAGCCAGAAACCAAAAAAGCCGCCTCTTTTTTCTCCTCTTCCGTTGCCAGTCTGTCGATCCCGAAGAGCTTAGCCCCCATCAGAAGGGTCACGACTGTGGCCACCGCAACATAAGGGCTGGCAACAATAAAAAATTTGACAAAGCTGATGCCCGCGGCGTTACCGACAATGATGTTCGGCACGGAACTGATCAGGGTCAGCAGCCCGCCGATATTCGTCAACAGCCCTTCTATAATCAGGAAGCCCAGCAGCTTGTCCATGCGTCCCAGCTTCTTTAACGAGACGCCTGTCAGGGACCCCACAATGATCATCGCCGTCACATTGTTCAGCACCGCGGAAAAAACCACCGTCATCAGGCCGTAATACCACAGCAGCTTGAGCGGATCGCCTGTCGAGGCCTTGGTCAGCTTGATGGCAATCCAAGTGAAAAGCCCGGAACGCGAAGTGACATCGACAAAAATACTCGAACCGACAATAAGACAGATCACGCCCCAGTCGATGGCCGGGATAAAGACGGGCATGGTGATGTGATGCCCGTTTGGCAACGTGACATCGCCGAAAGGCAGGATGCCCATGGCCGCTGCCAGCAGAAGGCTGACCACCGCGAACAGGCCGACGATCACCGACTTCTTGGCGTGCAGCTTCTCCTCCAACGCCAGGCAGGCGATCATCGCCACCAGAAGAAAAGCGAAGATAAAGGTGGTGCTGCCGAACTGCGGCGTCCCGTGCCCCGCTCCGGCAGTGCTCGCGGACAGTAGTGTTGCGGTCATAGACTTGTCCCTTTAGATCATCAGAATCGGAATTTCCCGCAGTTCGATAGCCAGGGGATAGGCAAGCCCGTGCATCGCCAGCTGGTCCTCGTCCTTGCTGTGCATCACCAACAGGTCGGCCGATTCTTTCTCGATATGTTGACGATACTGCTTCAAGTGATGGCCAAACTCCACAATGCACTTAAGCTCTATCGGCACCCCCGCTTCCCGGAGTACCGCCACACAGGAGTTGACATAATCCCGCGGCTGCTTGAGCAGCTGCAACGCCAGGCTCTCCCGGGCCTCCTCCGTATCGATGGTTGGAATCCTGGAAATCGCCTCCAGGTAGCGCTCGAAAACCGTGTCATCCTCGATGTGCATCAGGAAGAGCTTCCCCTTCTCTTCGGTAAACTTGACGGCGTAATTGACCAGGGCATGGTCATTGCTCAGATGATCGGTGGCGGCTATGACCACATTCGTATTCTCAAGCGCGTGCTCATAGGCCCGCCCGGCCTCCGGGTGCGGCACCACCAGCACCGGCATCGGCACCCGCTGCACAATGATGTCCAAGTGTTCGCCCAGGCTGTGGGGAAAGCGCCAGGCCCTGCTATGCAGATTGCGGTAGCTGCAGATGAGGTCCGGCGACTCTTTCTCGATCAAAATCTGCAACTCCTCCGTTGTCCGGAACTGATCACCCGTGACCATGGTCCAGTTCAGGTCCTCACCCTCGCCGAGTACAGCGGCAAAGCCTTTGACCTTCTCAGTAAACGCTGCCGCACCTGCCGCGTCAAGGTCCGTCACTACCAGAACGGAATGAATTCCAGGATCCGCATGATGAAAGACATCCCGAATCGCGGATCGAAAAACACTCTCAAATTGATCAACTTGTGGCATCAGGTAAACCTCGTCAAAATCCCGACGCGTAAATTAGAGACCGCGCCGTCCAATAGCTCTATCAACATAGCCTGTGAAGGCGACGGAGTCAGCAGCGGCTGCCGCGAGTCGTGCTGCGTCGGTGCTGTAATCAGTGATCGCATGGAGACGGGACGCATGGGACAGGCTTCTCATAACGTGAAATCCTATAAAATCTTGAAGGCAAGGGAACCGAAATACTCAGCGTTTTGGCAGTCCGTGTTCATGCCCTTGTCAGGGCTTGGCCGATTATTAGTCTTCTTATGTTTCCGCTGCAGGCCAATCTCTGAATCCGAGTAACGCTCTCTCGAGCAGTAAATTTGGCAATCGCTCATCTGCGTTTGTTTTCTTCGTTCATACAGGCGACCCCGAAGATCAGGTGCGGCTATTTGCTGTCGCCTGTATCCGGCAGGTTGGCGACCCCAATGTTCTGATCTAAAAACTTAACTACGTCCTTCCAGTAATCACCTATCTCAAAAAACATGCGATGACCATCCCTCTTGTAAGGCGGATAAACGATCAGTTTGGCATTATTACCTTCCCCATGCAGCATTTGCCTGATTTTCTTGATTAGAGCTACATGATCAGTCCATTCATTGTCGTTTTCAGCCACCAACAGCAAGGTGGGAGCTTTAGCTTGCCTTACTTTGGCAAAGAACTCGCCCCGGTTACTGCGGCCTGGAGCGCAGGCCATGATTACCATCGCCTTGACATTCGGATTGTTGGCACCGTTATAAAAAGCAATATACCCACCACGCGAAAAACCAAGAATCCCAAGCCGGCCCGGGTCGACATCGCGTAACGTGCGCAGGAATATCATGGCCGCACGCGCATCTTCAACAGCGTCCTTCATGGGCCTGGTTTTTCGTCGTAGAGGCGAAAAACCAACATAGCCAGCCTGTGCCAAGGCAATGCTTGTTTCTTTAGGTTTCCCTCCAACTCGATTAGCCAATCCGCCATGATGGTAGATGACGGCCGGGAACGGGCCCTTTCCTTCAGGAATCGCCAAGTATCCCTTTAATGAATACTCCTTGGAATAGACAACTTCCTGCAATTTATAGTTTCGCCCTGATGCCGCGGCGTTCGAAGAACTCAATAAACAGAGAATTGTCAGCAGGCAATATTTCATGAGACCTTTTTCTGGTAACCGGTTTTCTCCTGTTTCTATTGGTAACGCTGTCGTGACCTGCGTGACGGAACATAGCGTAGTCATGTTATTGTTCCACGGGCTTGTTCGGTGGTGCACCCGGCCCAAGCTTCAATATTTCGTGATGCTGTGGCTGCGCCGTCAACTGCGGCACTAAAGCCGATTCAGCGGATCGCCTGGTTCTGCCCGCTAACGCCGAGGTCGCCGAGGCGTTCGAATACGGGAAAAAGAATCCCTCTCGCAAAGCCTAAACGCCTATAATGTATAATGTCTTTGGAATAAAGTGTTAAGCGTCACCACACACGGAGGCTTCCATGGACCAACAGGGCACCTCTCAAGCAGCCAACTCCGGACTGCCTGAAGCAACGCACGCCAAGCACGGTTTTTCGTTGACCCATGTAGCTGCCGCACCCGATGTCTCGTACCCCGGTTGTCACCCCGGCACGCAGCAGAACAACCTGATCGCTCGGATCACGCTTGACGACTTCCCGGGCAACGTGTGGAACCTGTTCATCCCGGAGGGCGTCTACTGGCTCGGACTCGTTGATGAGGAAAAAGGCTGGAACCATTTCGCCGACACCGCCGCACGCCAGTGGCAGGCAGACACCGCCGCCCTCTACTTCGATGGCGTGCCGTTTCGGGACAACGAGGAACGGGACGTGGTTCGAATCGCGGCCCGCCTGGAAGTCGAAGGCCCGGAGAAAATTTCGTATGCTGTTACCATCGGCAACCTGACTGACGAGCCGATCATCGATTGCCTGTTTTCAGTCTGCTTCAACCATCACAACGCGCCGATTGTGGGCGAACAACGCTTCATCGTGGTCGAGGGCAGGCCGGTGGAAATACACACGTTCTCGAAAGAAAAAAAGTTCCACAGGTTCAGGGCCAAGGGGCGATCAGTCACGGAGGAGGAGTTGCTCTTCCACCGATTCTGCCACCCGGAAACTGAAGCTGAGGAGGGTATCATCTTCACAATCGGCGACGGGCTGACGGCGGCACACGTGTGCGACGGCGCGGGCATCGTTCTCAGCAACGACTACTGGCCCTGCACCGACATCAGCTCTGTAGTGAACCGAATTGACGACGAAGTCACGGTGTTGGGACACCTGCTTTTCCTTCGCGGCAGCTACACACCCGAGTCCGCCCTTGCAGAAATCAAGGCAGTCGTAGGCAGGAAATAGTAACAGAATTCGAACCAACAGATCGAGGAGAACGCCGTTCCATCTGCGCTCCACTGCGTCCCTCATCTGAATCGCTGCCGTTTTGACAGTCAACAAATGATTATGCGATTTTCCGATATCCCCCGGCGTTGGAAGGCTCCGCAACCGCGCAGGTAAGGAACGGCTTGCTGCAGACGACAACGGAAATGATACTGCGGTGCAACAAATGATCGCCGAAGGGCGACAAAAGATTCTGGCCTCCGGCAAGCCACTGTTTGGCGGGGCCCCAGATGCGTCTACGGCGAGACAGATGATAGATCAAGGAGCCCTGTTAATTCACACACGGGTAACCGAGATGTGGGGGAACATCACGAAAAATTACCTACGGGAAATATATGGTGATACGACTACGGATCTCGATTATCTCTGACGGCGGAAGAGGCGCAGGAGGTATTCGTGCTGCTGCTTGTCATGGGCCAGTGACTCGGGGTGGTAGTTGTGGCACTTGAGACAGCTGTCGCCAACCTTCTGGGGTTGATGGCATCTCGCGCACAGCGACCGACTAATCGGCTCGAAGCTCCCCTTGTAGCCGGGGAAAAGAGTGGCAACGGCGCTGTTCTCTTCCTTGAACTGGTGACAGATTCGGCAATCAAGGCCGGTGTGGCGGTCGTGATTGAATTTCTCCAGCCGCTTGGGCTTGGCCATCACCCACTTCATCTGCAGCTGCCGCGGCTCAGTGTGAAAACTTATTTCCGGCTGATGACAGAACACGCACTGGCCGCCTCGTGACAACTCCGCAAGGAGTTTTGGAGGTGCCTTGCCGGTCAATTGCGCCGCCAGTTCATGGACCGCCTTGAAGACCGGATCCGCATGGCCAGTGCTGGTGTAGACCAATGAATCATTGGACGCCTCAAAGCGCCAATTGCTTATCGATGCCACCTCCAATCGATGGCGGACCGTCGCGGCTGGCGGCGGCTCCCAGCGGGGCTTGAATCCCTTCGGCATGACCGGCAACTTCGACGCCGCACCGCCCTCGATTGCCAAGAGGCTCGCGATTGCCGAGATGCTCGCATCGATGGCCTTCAGGCAATCCTCCACCTTTGTCTTCTCCAGATCCTCGGCCTTGGTCTTGGAGAGATAGGTGTAAAGGTTTTTGTCCTTTGCCTTCAACAACGAAGAACTGTATTTTTTGAACTTTCCCCTTCCCCGGCCCTCCAGGATAAGCTTGCAAAGCCGGTCACGGACCGGGAGCGCCCTGTCCTCGGGGCTGAGTTTTTTTGCGATCTTGCCCAATTCCTTCTTGAGCGCCTTTTCGTAGGTCGACAGTTTTGACTGCGGTGGAATGCACGCAACGATCTCGGCGATATGCATCTTCATCTGATCGGACTTCAAATAGCTGACAATAGCCGCGATTTCGGGATCATCGGCAGTGATCACCCCCTTCGTGTAGGCCACCAGCTTGCCGGACACCGCAGCGGCCGTGACGAGCTCGTGCAAAGAATTCTCCGCAGTCAGCAGCTTGAAGAACTCGTATTCCCCGCTCAGACGCCCACTGTTCACATCCACAAAGCGCTGCACAAGCCGCTCTTCAGCAGCATTGATATCTTTGGCGGTTAAGCGAGAGGCCAGCAGCCAGTATATCCAAGCCTTACCCTGTCCAGTGGCTTTGGCGTGATCATAGTAGAACAGGCTGCGATCAAGCTCCTCAGCCCTCATCGTATCGTTTACCGTGTCGGCAGACAGGCGTTCAAAAATCGATCGCACCGAGCCAGACTGGGATTCGACCAGCGGCAACCCCAGCTGCAGCTGGCGAATGAAGCGGCGAGTCGCCATATGGACACTGACCGGATCGGCACTTTCACTCTCTGCAAGACGATCCAGTTCCGGTGAGAAAAGCCGCATCAACGGCGTGATATCTGCCGCATCGGAGGCGCTGGGCGGGTTGAGCTTGAGGAGGGTGAGTTGTGCCGAAGACTTGTTAAATAGATTCGGGTTGAGATGACAAGCGGCACAAGTTTCCTTGAAAGGCCTGTGTTTCATCATTCTCCCGGACGCAGACGGGACGTGGCAGTGGTTGCATTTACCGCCGATCACCTGCATCTCCTTTGCCCTGGCGTCCAGATGCTGTTGGTGGTCGAAGCTGACGCTGACCTGATTGGCGTAGGGGTACAGGGTAAACTCGGGGTGCCCCTGATTGAAGCCATCGAACTGTTTCTCGTGGCAGGACTGGCACTGCGCGTCGCTCAGCACGGTGATCGGAGCATTGAACCCCTTATGCTCAACGTGACATTTGCTGCACGCCACATCCACACGAAATTTCTCCTTGCGCGCAACGGAAAATCCACGCCCACTGGCAAAGCCATGGGGTTTAAGCAAATCGTCAGATTCGTCGAGAAAATGACAATTCAGGCATTTTCGGCTGTGGTCCAAGGCGGTTTTTGGCGACGCCGCGGCGTTCAGCCAACCGTGAT
>CAJWLW010000124.1 GCA_913042885.1 uncultured Lentisphaeria bacterium
TGGTGAGCGAAATTTTCCGCCTGACCGATGCCGAACGCGATGCGCTTGTCGCCGCTACCGTGCAAGCCGCCGATGGTCGCGTGCCGGTGATCAGCAGTGTTGGCTCCGAAAGCTTCGTACAGTTGCGACGCCATGCCCAGGCCGCCGTCGATGCCGGTACGAGTGGTGTGATTGCGATTCCGCCGACACTGGTCGGATGTGATGCGGATGCGCTGCGACGGTATTACGAGTTATTGCTTGACGTTGTCGAGGGTCCGGTCTTCATGCAGGACGCCAGCGGTTACCTTGGCAATTCAATTCCGCTGCAGTTGCAGATCGACCTCTATCGAGAACACCCGAACCGCATCAAGTTCAAGCCTGAAGCGCAGCCGATCGGCGCGACGATCTCGAAGCTCTATGAGAGTACCGGCGGTGCACCGATCTTCGAAGGCATGGGTGGCCTGACGTTGGTCGACAATTATCAGCGCGGTATCTGTGGCACCATGCCGGGGGCGGATATGTTGTGGGCGATCATGCCGCTCTGGGAGGCCCTCGAGAAAGGCGACGTGGACACGGCCCAGCGGATTCAGGGCCCACTGTCGACGCTCGTTGCGATGCTTCACAACATTGATGCGTTCATAATCGTCGAGAAGCTGTTTCTGCACGAGCAGGGTATTTTCCCGAACACCCTGGTTCGGCCGCCGGTAGGTTACACCCTGGACGAACAGTCGCTTCGCGAGTTTATGCGCCTGTTCAATGTCCTGAAGGACATCTGCGGCGTTGCGTAGCTTTTCGCGCGCGCACTGCAACGCAGATGGACAAGCACCGCTTCTGTTCTTTGTGGAGCAGGCGGCTTGACCGTTTAGGCGCGCCTACGGTGCTGTCGATCAGGTGTCGTGCAATACAAACGTCGCGGCGTTGTGGCCGTTGATGCCGATGACGCTGCCTCCCGGGTGGGTGGCGGCACCGCACAGATAGACTCCGGGCATTGGCGTCCGTGATGACAGCCGTTGGTCCCACATCCACGGGGGCAGGCATTCGCCCTGGAAAATGTGGCCGCCGGTCAGTCCGACCTCGCGTTCGATATCGGGCGGGCCCATAATCTCCAGATCGATGATGGCCTCTGGCAGATTGCTGCAGAAGCGTGCCACTGCGTCGACGGCCAGACGTCCAGCGGTATCGCGGCGGGTGTCCCAGTCGCCGTCGGCGAAAGTGTACGGTACATACTGCGCAAAGATACTCATGAGATGCTTGCCGTTGGGTGCGACCGAGCTGTCGTGGGCGGAGTGGAAGTATAGCTCCGTCCATAGCCGTGCCGGCAGGCGTCCGGCTTGTGCGGCGTCGAAGCCGGCTTGCCACTCGGCCTTCGTCAATGGCGTATTGATCTGGCCATGGTGATGCACACAATCGGTGCCGGGGCGTGCGGTGAAGCTTGGCAGTTCATGCAGGGCAACGTTGACCTTGAGGGTGCAGCCTTCGATCGGGACGGCGTCCACCTGGGCCCGCCAATCAGCGGTTGCAGCATCGCCCAGGAGTGACAAGGTGACCTTTGGATCGGCGTTTGAAATGACGATTGGTGCGTCGATTTGTTTGCCGTCGGCGAGTTCGACGCCGGCGGCCGGATTGATCCGCGCTACCGGCATGCCGGTGCGGATTTCCACGCCGGCGTCCCGTGCGATGTCCGCCAGGATGAATGAAACCCGGCCCATGCCGCCTTTGACATAGCCCCACATGCCCGGCCGTCCGAACATGCGGCCGCAGGAGTGATGAAAGTGGATCGAGGCGGTGCCCGGCGTGAACGGGCTGGCGTTGGTGCCGATGATGCCTTGGCCGAGCAGGGCGCACTGCAGGCGTTCGTCGGTGATATAGCGTTCGACATACTCGGCCATCGACCACTCGAACAGCAGTCCCATGGCGTCGGGATCGTGGCCGACGCGTGCGGCCAACTCGTCGCGGCTCGGAGGCAAGCCGATCCACATGTCGTCAGCACCCGGCGGGCGGATAGCATCTCGTACGCTGGCCATGAGTGCGTACATGGCTTGGAAACCATCGACATCACCCGGCGCGAAAGTACGCAACTCGTCGCTGCAACGGTCTTCGTCCTCCCACAACTGGATGCTGCTGCCGTCGTCAAACGGAACAAACATTCCGGACTCTGCCGGGAACCATTCGAACCCGTGCGCCGGCAGGTTCAGTTCGTCGATGATCAGCGGGTGCAGCAGGCCACAGAGGTAAGCGCAGGGAGAGACCCGGTATCCCGGCCATGGTTCGTGGAGGCTGCAGGCGCCGCCGATCCGATCACGGGCTTCGAGAACCAGTACGCGTTTACCGGCGCGCGCCAGGCAGGCGGCGCAGGTCAGCCCATTGTGTCCGGCTCCGACAATGATTGCGTCCCATTGCCGGCCGTGCATCTAGTTGCCCAGCAGGAGTTGCCAACTGTCCTCACTGATCTCGCTGGAGGTCAGTTTGCCGAGTTCACCGAGTTCATCCAGCAACCGTTGCGCCTGCTCCTCCGTGGTGCAGGCGACCGTCCATTTCTCCTCGCCGTTCTGCAGCTCTTCCATGCCGATCTTGAAGCATTGATTTTCCTGCACGACACGGGAGCTGAAGTTTTCGGGGGCACACGCAGCCTGCCAGCGCAGGAACGCTTGGTCGTCGGTGTGCTCGAGCAGTTCGAATCCTTCGAAGCCGGGGGCGGTGGCGAGGTATTCGAGGACGGCTTTAAGTTCGCCGGCGTCGTGTGGGCGGATGGCGGCGAATTGTTCGGCGGAAGTTTCGTCGAGATCGAAACTGCCGAGACTCACAATTTGCAGGTTCGAGAAGGCCTTGGACAAGCTATTGATTGGGCTGTCCTGTCCGACGATGGAAAAGTGTACCTTGTACATATGAGGTCTCCTGAATCAGTGAATAGGTGGGGTCATTGTCAATGTAACCGAACCTGACGGGCTGTCCATTGTGCAACAACGCGGAAAATGAGTTGTCGAGGATGCAATGAGTAACTGTAAGCAAATCAGGGGAGGGGGACACGCAGTGGCCTCGAGCTGTTGCCGGCGCGGTCGTGGACGCGTAGCTCGAGCCAGCCGGGGACGTCACGCGGCAGGTCAAGCTGCGCTGGTTGAACCGTCAGCTTCCGACTCTGTCCCTGGCGCACAACCTTGCCGCTGGTTGTGACGAACTGCCAGTGCAGCTTGCCGATGCCGCTGGCGTCGTAGGCATCGAGCTGGACGGTGGCCTTTGCCGGCCAGTCGGCCAGGACGCAGAGGTTCTCCACATGCAGTTCTGCGTTTTTATTTTCGTGGTTCCGCTGGATCTCGATCTGATTGATCCGGACGTCGTCGGCCTTGTCGCCGGCGGCTTGCCGAACCGCGGCTGCGACGTTGATGATCAACGAGTACCATTCGCCGGCGGTCCACTGGATCGGTGTGTCGTGCTTGAGCACGTGCGGATGCTCAGTGTTGCCGCTGACCGGGATCACCACGTGTTCACCGGTGGTCGACAATCGCAGGCGCACCGAGAAGTCGCCGCCTTCCTGCAGTTGCGGTTGCCGCATGCGCAGCGCCAGGTACGGATGTGCATTGACATCCCAGCGGAGTACTTGCCAGATGTTTCCGCTTTTGCCGTGGCTGCGGGTCATGAGATACGGCGCTTCGCCCGGCTTGTGGACCATGTCGATAACATTGCCCTTGGTGCCTTCAAAGGTCGGTTCGAGCGTGCCGCGCCCTTCCCACTCACAGCGCCAGAACAGGTTGTCGGGCATCTGCGCCGGCAGCCATGCCGGGCCTGTTTTGTCATTGGCGTAATTGATCGGGATTGTGTAATCGCGGGCTGCCATCTGGTTGCCAGCTCCGTCCTCGATGTTGTCGATCGTAAAGGTGAGCGTGGAGCCGGCCGCTGCCTGGTTGAGTTGGCGTCGCAGGATGTACGGGTAATTCAGCTGCAGTATTTCCTTGTTGCTTTGGTGGATGAATTCGCTGAGGTACGGTTCGATTTCGATCGCTTTGCCATCGACGCGAAAGCGCAGCTTCTCCAGCGCCAGGGGTGCGCCGCCCGCAGTCGTCAAGGTGATGCGCAGCACGGTGCCGTTACCGGCAGGGTTATCTGACGGTTCGATTTTTATTTTGCTCGAGGTGATTGGTGTGTTGTCCAGTATGAACGGAACATCGGTGACACTTGATTGGCGGCCGTGCACATTGACCGCCTTCAGGAGCAGATGCCCGATGCCGTTGAAGTGCTTGAACTGCGGTGTGTGCAATTCGTAGTTCGTGATCTCGGACCATTCGATGGCCTGTCGCCGCTCATCGTCGAGCTGGTCATAAGGTGCCTTGCTCGGGTGCACTGCGACGTAGACCCTGTCGATGCCGACAAAATCGAAGTATTGTGGCGTGAATGCCAGGGCAGCGGGCGATGCGACGGCGGGGCCGAAGACGATATCGTCAATATTCCAGTCGCTGAAGCGTCCAGTCTGATTGGTCTGATGCATCGATCGAAAACGAAGGGTTTCTGGAAAGAAATGCGTTTTCAGATAGGCTCGATCCCGCAGCCCGTCAGCAGCCATTCCCATCCAGACTTTCCAGTGGCCGCTTCGGTCGAGAGGTGTGGCGTAACGTACCTTGACGGCTCTTTCGTAATTGTTCTCGCCAAGTCGGATATCAGATTTTTCCTGTAGGCGTAAAGTGATGTTGGTCATGGCATCGGCCCGATACCGGAATTGCATGATCGGATACCTGGCAAGGCTGAACGGAGCCTCCAAATCAAAGGCAAGCCGGTGATCCGGATTCGAGTTGTAGCATTGCATGAATGTGTCCTGTATCGAGTTGCCGTAAATCAGGCGCGTCTGTGCCTGGGGCGTGCCTTTGGGCGCATTGGACTCGAACGTTTCCAGTAGCTCGGTCAGCCCCTTGACGCCGAGCAGGACCGGCCGTGTTGGAGTTTCGGCATCAGCCCATTTGAGGACTCTCGTGTTCGACTGCGAGGCGCCGCCGTGGACGCTTGGCAAGAAGCTGATTTCAACGACGATGTCTCCAGTGTCTGCCAGCAGCTTGTCGAGGCGCGGCAGCATAGCGGTGTAGGCGCCAAAGCCGGCAGGAATGACATCGAGCCGGACGCCGTTGGCTTGCACGTTCATGCCGCTGAATCGGCGATTGCGATACTCAGCGGTGTGTTGTATGCGAATTCGACCAGCGACGTTTTTGTCCCAGGAGCAGTCGATGTCCATCTGCTCCGGCTCATTGATCCATGACAGTCGCAGTGTCGTGACGGCGGCACCGGGAATGACTGTTCGCAGCCAGGCAGTGGTCAGCCCCTTGCTGTCGAGTCGGTCGATAGCAGAGTTGATTTCCGAAATGTCGCTACTGCGTGCGAGTGTAGTGCCGTGAGCCTGGCGCAGCAAAACGTACGAGGTTTTCCTGGCAGCCGATGAATCTGCTGCGGACTCAGCTTCAGTCAATCTCGGCTTGCGATAACGAATAGGTGTGAGCTGGGCTACAGCATAGGCGGCGCCAGGTTGGTTGCCGCTGAGTCCCTGCAGTACGAAGCTCGGTTGTAGATTGCCGAAGCCGTCGAGGCGCACCATCATATTTTCCTGATCGAGGCTCGATCGAATCTCATCGACAGGCAGCCAGACGAAAACCTCAGTCCAGCGACCACGCTCGTGCCAGTTGCTGCGACGCCTTTTGGTGCCGGACACCGCTGTCTCGCCGTACATAGTGGTCGGACCCTTGCCGAAGCCGGTGCCGCTGATGCGGTGAAAAAATCGCTTTTCAGGTACGAACTCTCCGATCGCGTTTCGACGGCCGATCGAGTAGTGGAAATTGAACTCGGCGTCATCGGTACGCTTTATAAGGAATGACCAGCCGGCGAACTCCGCGAGGGGTTCCAGGGGCAGGTCTGGTCGGGCATGCATGGCCCCGGCACCGAGGCGATTGGTGAAGACGAAATACGGCCCATCCCACTTGCGCGTGTACCAGGCAATCTCGCCGTAGGCCACCGGATCTTTCACCGTCCAGAGACGCGGCAGCATGGACATGGCCGGATGGTCGCCTTCCTTGAGCTTCCCGTACTGGTTTTCGCGGCTGAGGCCCATTGCCGATTTCGGTACGATCGGAGCGTTGTATTTGCGGAAGTGCCGGGGCATCGGACGGATATCTTCGGCGGCGATCTTAACTCGGGCGACGACGATGGAATTGAGAAAAGTCCACAGCCCCATCATGCCTTCGTCGAGCGGCTCGGCGTCTGCCTGCTCGAATACCAACTCGTTGTCAAACCACAACTCAAGTTTGTTGCCGATACGCCGCAGCTTGAGATAGTACCAGGCACCGTGGACGCCACGGTCGTGCTTGATCCGGGGATCGGGGTTCAATTGCCGCAGACCGTCGCGGGTGCGGGGAACCAGATATTTTTCCGAGCGTGCAAATTCCTCGCCATTCCGAAACAGCTTGCTGTAGAGTTGGGAGTGATCGAAATCCCAACCGGTGCAGGTGACGGTATAGCCGCGACTCGTCGAGACGGTGTTGCTCAACATCGAGATGTTGATGTCGCCGCAACGACTGTAAAAACCCTCGCGCACCCCGGCGTAAACCTCGACGCAGAAATCGCCGCCGTAGCGGAATTTTGTCCACATGGCGCCGAAACTGTCGGCGGCTTGGCCGTTCATATGCGACCATGTCGGGTTGCACTGGAACCGGTTGGTTACTTGCCAGTTGCCGCCATTGACCAGCCAGTCGCTCGGGGCGCGGTTGAACATGTAGTCGGTCACCCGGTAGCGGTAGACTCGGCTGTCGGTCAGGTCCTTGTTGGCGTAGCCTTCCAGACGCATGCGTCTCCCCTTCAACGGCCGATCGAGCTGGGCGCGGCAGACGATCGTGTTGTTGAATGTGACCCATGCCGTGTAGCCCTCATAGTGCATCGTGATGAGTGGCGGCATCTGTCCCTTGCGTTCCTGCGGCATCAGCGGAACCGCATCGATCTTGCCGACGCCGAGCTCGATGTCGAGCAGCTCGCGGTCACCCGGGCGGATCAGCCGGATATTGCCGCCCTCCAGTTCGAGTACCAAGGGCCCGACTTCGCGATCTTCCAGAATCCCCATGAACAATTTCCCAGCCGCGACGACCGGCAAGGTAACCTCGAAGCGGCCGAAGAAATCGCTTTTGTGCCAGGCCGTATTGCCTTTCGGATCGATGATCCAGTCGCCTTCCGGCGACGACCAGTGGCGCATGTAGGGGTCGTCCGCGAACCGGCGGTTCTTCTCAAAGTGGTTGCGGTACAGTTGCCGCTCGAACACGTACTGCATGCCGGAGACGAGGGTTCGTGTGTTCGGGCCGACAAATACCCCGGAAGCGCCATCCAGGCGGCGGTCATGTTGATGGACCAGTGCGAGGTCGCCGTCGCGATAAAAACGCACTTCACGGCCGTCGCTGGCGTCGACCATAAGGTTGACCATCGGCGGCTTGCCGTCTTTTTCGATGGGCTTCAGTGATTTCTGCCAGACTTGCAGCGGCTTGGCGACATCGTCAATCACCTCGTAGACCCCGAAGATTTCGGCGTTTGCAGCCTGCTCATAGGTGAAACGATAGTGCGGGGCGTTGCCGTCGGTGTAGCCGGCCAGCAACCCGATGCTGTCGCCGCCCATGATTGACTTGAAGTTGGCACTGAAGACATGCGGACGGTCCACTGTGCCACCCAGCACCAGCCACTGGGGATTGCGCGAAATGGCTGGGGACAGTTCGCCTGGACCTTTGATATTTTTGCGGCGTTGCGGGAAAAAGTCGCCATGCTCGAGGACGGTATAAAAGCGAATGTCACGGGCCTTGCGCAGATCGAGCTCGCCGAGGGTATGGACCTCGAAGTCGTCGAATCGCACTTCGGTGGGGGCGTTGGCAAACAGTCCGTAGCGTCCGCCCGCTGGCAGGAGGTGCGGCAGGTCAATGATCTTGACTCGGTCCAGGTAGCAAACGATGCGATCCTGTCGGGCTTCGACTCTCGGCATAACCCATTGGTTTGGCGTAAGGTCCATAGCGACGGCGTAGAGCCGCTGGCGCTCGTCGCTGCCTTGCCGGCGCCACAGCGTGAGGATTGTCTCGTCGCTGGCGCGGGTCGGCGTCGACATTGTGAAAGCGTAGTATTCGTCCGGTCCCTGATAGTGGAAGACCAAGCCGCTTTCTGTCCCCGGCACGAATTCGACGGCGGCACTGACTGCGTAGTCGTCGTGGAAGTCTTCGCCGTCGATGACCACAGCGTTGACTCCCTTGCCGGCGAGACTGTAGAAATTGGCGCTGAGTTTCTCCTGTGGCGGATAGTCTTCGGCGCGCTTGTCATCACCTGCCGCCAGCACCCGGTCACGTACGGAGCGTAACGCCCAGGTGCCGGATACCCGCCCGAACGGTCCGAGATTGGTGCCTTTTGTCCGGCGGTAGTTGGCAATACAGGCTTGGTCGTCGGCTGACAACGAAGTGATTTTCGGCCTGATCTTGCCGGCGGTATCGATGCCCTCCAGCACGGCGCTGTCACCGTTGATCCCGACGAGCTCACCGACGAATTTTCCGGTGTCGACGATGTCCCATTCGCGGATGAGAGCGTTCATGAAATCGGCATGGACTTCGACGCGGCCGGTTTTCTGGAAGTACGGCTCTTTTTTGTCCTCCGGCAGTTGACTGGTCGGCAGCAACACGGTGAACGGCAGGGGCAGCGCGACGGGCAGCAATGCGATGCGGCGGTTATCGGCGTAGATGCTCCAGTACGCCGGTCGCACCTTCAGGACAATGTCGACGTCGCGCTCGTCCGTCGGCATGCCGGCGATGTCGAACTGCGCAGTATGGATCTTGTCGTGATCTTCTGTCTGGATCACGGCAGTGGGATCTTCACGCCGCAATTGGACTTTCACTGCCGTGCCTTTGCCGCCGTCGAGGTGCAGTGTCAGGCCGTCGCCGTCCAGCCATCTGGCAGCGAAATTGAGATTGCCGGGGGCGCGGCGCACGCGGTCGACTTTTGCCAGGTCGGCGGCTGCCGCGACAGAGGCGATCACCAGTCCGATCAGCAGCAGGCAGCAGCGGGACGTTTTGCAGCGCGGTTTTGTCATTGCGTCAAGGCCGGGCGGGCGTCAGCCCGGAACTGTTTTGGATTGCCGGGTGTGAGGTTTGGTTCCATGGCGTCAGGCACAGGGGACGCACGCTGGCTTCCATCATTATGCTGGATTATAGGCAAAGTTTCGTCGGGAAAATTCAGTCCAGGACTTCGGCACAGACTTCGGCCAGCACCTCGAGCCCCTCGTCGAGCGCCGACCTGGGCGTTGTCAGCGGCGGGCTGATTTTGATGCATTCGCCGCCAATGCCGACCGGTGCGAACATCAGCAGGCCTTTGTGGAAACAGCTTTCGTTGATCAGGAAAGCAGTGTCCGGATCAGGCGTTCGCGTGCCGGGCTTGACGATCTGAATACCGCCGACCATGCCGCGGGCCCGGGCGCAGCCAAGCCGTTGCGGGCAGGTCTGCTGGATTTCATCGAGTCCGGCGGCCAGCACCTGGCCCAGAGTTGCGGCATTTTGTACCAGGTTCTGCTTGTCGATTACTTCGAGGTTGGCAATGGCACTGGCGACTGCTACCGGGCTTGCCGAATGCGTTGAAGTCATCGAGCCGGGGCTGTACAAATCCATGACGTCGCCGCGGCCAATCACCGCGGACAAGGGCAGGGCGCCGGAAATGCCTTTGCCGCATGCGATGAGATCGGGTGTGATGCCGTAGTGTTCGAAGCCCCAATACGTGCCTGTGCGGCCGAAGCCTGACTGGACTTCGTCGAAAATCAGCAGTGCACCGCAATCGTCGCACCATTTTCTGAGCTGCTGCGCGTACTCGGTCGGCATGAAATCGGGGCCGACGCCCTGGTAGGTTTCGGACATGACACCGGCGACCTCTGCGGCGGCGATACCTGCGTCTGCCAGAGTCGACTCGAACAGGCTGAAATCTGTATTTTCGTTCTTGAAGCCATCAGGAAACGGCACCTGCACAAAGCTCGGGTCGAGGTCGCCGATCCAGGTCTTGCCGGCGGCCATGCCCCCTGCTGTCTGTGCGCCCATCGTACGGCCGTGGAAGGTGTTGACGAAGGTGACAAAAACGTTTTTCTGTGGGCCGACCTGTTCACGGCCCCAGGTTTTTGCCAGCTTGATGCAATTTTCCGTCGCCTCGGAGCCGGTGGAGATGAGGAACACCTTGTCGAGGCCGGCAGGCGCACGCTCGGCGAGCATCTTCGCCAGGCGGGCGCGGCCCTCGTGGGGAAAGCAGTAGGTCGCCAGCAGGGGTTTGTCGATCATTTGCCGGATGGCCTCGATCATCTCGGGGTGCCCATGGCCGCTGTTGGTAATCAGTACGCCGGAGGACCAGTCGAGCCAGGTGTTGCCCCAGGCGTCGTGTACCTGAAAATCGCTGGCATTGTCCCAGACTACCGGCGGCTGGCCCTGCATGGAAACGGGCTCGTACCGCATCAGGTCCTCGAAGATCGGCAAGGATTCCGGCACCGGCAGCGGTGTCCGGATCGTCCGGTATTGTGTGTCGACTGCCGGTACGTCCACTGGTGTCATCGAATATTTTCCGCCTGCCATTCGTACTCCCTGAATCTGTAAATTTCGGCACGTAGAGAAACGTGTACTATACTATAGTTCACGGCTTTGACTTCCCCTTCGCATCAGGTTGAAAGAGTGAATGAAAATCTCGATTTCATGTCAGTTTGCCGTGCTCGCGGTGTTCGGTGTGACCGGGTACGTATCCGAAGGCGGGCTATTGAATCGCCGCGGCGGCGATGACGAATCACAGTATTTCCTGCGTAAGGCGCGGCAGCATTATGAGCGTATCGGGGAATGGAGGCGACACGGCTGCGTCCAGATCCTCGAGAGATATGACCAACTGTATGGCGCCACGTCCGAAGAGGTCATGGCGTGGCTTGCGGACCGTCGATCAGTGATTCGCGAGATCGTAGCAGATTTCGAGAAGCGCAGGACCTCAATCGATGAATTCAGAGCTCGCTTAGCAGACGCCGACGAGATCCTGCAGACAGGTTGCGAGCAGTACGGCCTGATCACCGCTCATCTGCGGTTGATCACTATCAGAAAATCAGTGCTTCCGCGCCTGCGCGATGTGATCGAGGTGCGTCACCAGCGAGGAGAGATCGATGATGCCAGTTATGCCGAAGTGCAAGCGTGGCTGGCGGCGCATGATGCCGAGATCGACACTGTTGTCGGCGATCTTAAAACCGGAGCGATATCTGCCGATGAAATCACAGTCGTATACCATGACCTACTTCAAACGATGAAAGCCGCCATGCAGCATCACGGCTTGGGTGACGGAGATCTGGAACGGCTGATCGGTAAAAGCGAAATGCGCCCCAGAAATAACGACGCGGTGCGCATCACCGCGGCCCAGGCGGGGGAGGTTCGTGTATATCTGGCAGAACTCCGGGAATTGTTCAAGCGGGAAAAGTACATTGAACTGCTCACTGATTATGTTTGGATGTCAGACATCGAGCGCAACAGGTGGCAGGAAAGACCCGATCGATATGTTGCCGTAGTGAAAAGTAGACGGGAGGTCATTCTGGCCGTGATCCCCACGCTGATGGGCGGTGAGAACTGGTTTGTTCGTCCGGATGGCACGATTCATGTGGTTGCAGGCCTGCGGGCTATGTCATCGTACCGCGGAAAATTCCGCAAGAACAAAAAGTCGGGGGTCATGCCCAGTATCACTTTGAAACAGAGGCCGGGCGAGGGCCATTGGCGTTTCGAGGCCAACGGTTTTCATTACTGGCACAGTCGCGAACTTCGTGGTCTCGAGCTGCGCTGAGACCAGATCGAGCCACTCACAACCGAACCCGCTACATGTCCGACTGTCCCACAAACAACAGAACCGCTGCCAGGATTCTCCTGGCCGCCTGCGCAACGATCATTTCCCTCGTTGCTGCGGAGCTCGCACTGAATTGGTGCCTGACATCGGTGGCATCGCCGCGGCTGCTGCAGAAGTACGGGTCGGTCAAACAGATTCGCAGTGCCGCTGCCCTGCGGTTCGCGGCGCATCCGTACCTGCCCTTCATTCCGGCGCCGAATTACGCCAAGGGACCGAACCGCCACAAC
>CAJWLW010000125.1 GCA_913042885.1 uncultured Lentisphaeria bacterium
CATGTGGAATGGTACTCCGATCCAAGCGGTTTTTTCATTTACAACCTTTGGAGTATCCCGGCAATTGGCCAGGGTGATCCCTTTGGCGTAGTTTGGGATCAACCGTAGTTGGCGCCTGTTCAATCAAAGAGTCCGCGGATCTTCGTGAAGCGGGAGATCTCGCCGGGGTCAACGTTTCGAGGTGGAACCGGTCGTCAGAATATCGTGACCGTCCAACCGCCGCCGATGTCGCCGTTGCGAATGTCGGTACCCACACGACCGTCCAGGTTGATCACTCTCTATCGCTTCGACCCAGGCCGGCTATCTCCAGGACCTCGGATATACAGGTGTTGATGGCCTCGGCGGGACAGTCGCTCAACAAGGTCTCAACAGTCGTCTTGATTTCATCCCGCATTTCGGGCACGCTTGTCGGCGGGACCAAGGCGAATCCGTTGCACGCCTCAGCGTAAATCTCGGCTGCCGGACAAGGTTCGCACTGAGCCAGGCGCAACACCAAATGCAAAGTCGCCTCCTTCTGAATATTGTAATCGGATAGTGTGCGGCCATCCTCGAGCTGTTTGCCGGCGAAGATCAAGCGCTGCTGGTCCGGCGGGATGCCCTCTTTGTCCTGGATCTTTGTCTTCAGGTTTTCGATGGTGTCGCTCGTCTCGACCTCCAGGGTGATCGTCTTTCCGGTCAACGTCTTAACGAAAATCTGCATACCTGCTGCCGAATCGGCGTACAGCCCTAGAAACAATCCCATCGTTACAACCATTGCCCAGTTTCTCATCTCAAACCCTTCCTTTTTTATTGTCGGCAGAAAAAAGTCCTGCTGATTTTTTTGAATCCAGAGGCGTAGTCTTACCCCCATTTTCCAGTATCCACCTTATTGTAGAAAACTCCCAAAATTATTGCAAGCTTTTTTGGGTAGGGTGCGCCTTCCTTGCCGACACCCCATCTGCAGAAGCTGATGCCGGGCAGCATCGTTATCATGTAGGCATCGGATACGGCTGGCGAGGCCGGTTGCGGCTGCGGACGCTCCATCCAATATGTCCATCGCAAAAAAGACGAGATCACTGGTGCCCTGGTCAGGCCGGTCACCTGTGCGCTGTTATTCGCGACGCTCGTCGGTTACTTTTCCCAGGCTCATGGAGACCTGACTGATGAACCTGATTGAAACTTTTCAGCCCAGTCTGCGCGGCAGGGCCGACAAGCCAGCGCTTTGGTTCGGTGACCGGTGGTATACGTTCGGCGAGCTTGATCGCCAGTCCGATGCCGTGGCTCACGCGTTGGTCAACGACTATGGTGTCGGCCGGGGCGATCGGTTGTCGATGTTTCTCGGGAACTGCCCGGAGTTGATCGTCTTTTATCTGGCCGGCCTCAAGACCGGCGCCATTGTGGTGCCGATAAATATTCTCTATCGCGACCGGGAGCTGACG
Organism: uncultured Lentisphaeria bacterium; assembly: GCA_913042885.1. Next base: position 1,419 of record CAJWLW010000125.1, read on the forward strand.
CATCTGCTCACCGATGCCGAACCGCGGGTGCTTTTGTGCGATCCCCAGCGGTTTGAGGTGCTGGCGCCATTGCGCCACCAATTCGATGCTCTCGAGCAGATCTTTGTCACCGGGGCCGATACGCCGGCGGCGACGCGGGGGTTCAGCGAGTTGACTGAATCCGCTCCCGATACGCCATTGTCCGTTGCGGGGATCACCGCCGATGATCCGGCGCTGATGATCTACACCTCCGGCACTACCGGACGTTCCAAAGGCGCCCTGCTGACGCACCACAACCTGGTCTCGAACATTGTTACGCTGCTGCAGTGTTGGCAGTGGACTGCCGCCGATCGTTTCCTGCTGGCGCTGCCGATGTTCCATATTCACGGCCTCGGCAACGGGCTGCACGGGGCGCTGGCATCCGGCTGCACGACCTTTTTGCTGCCGCGGTTTCACGCGGATACAGCGTTTGAGCTGCTGAGGCGCGAGAAGTGCACGCTTTTCTTCGGCGTGCCGACGATGTACGAACGCCTGCTGGAGCATGCAGACGCCGATGGCGCAGTGCCGGCGGACATGCGGTTGTACGTGTCCGGCTCGGCGCCGCTGTCTCCCGACACCTTTGCCCGTTTCAAGACGGTGTTCGGCCACGAGATCCTGGAGCGGTACGGCATGTCGGAGACCGCGATGATCACTTCCAACCTCTATGCCGGGCCGCGGGTCCAGGGCTCAGTCGGCAAGCCGCTGCCGGGCGTGTCCGTGCGCATCGTCGACGAAGCGGGCGTGTCGGTTGCCGATGACGAAACGGGTGAGATCCAGTTGCGCGGACCGAACGTGCTCAAGGAATACTGGCGCCAGCCCGAGAAGACGGTCGAGGCGTTCCAGGACGGTTGGTTTCGAACCGGCGACCTGGGCCGCTACGATGCGCGGGGGAACATCATCATTTGCGGCCGAGCCAAAGAGCTCATCATCTCCGGCGGCTTCAACATCTACCCGCAGGAGATCATCAACTGCCTAGTCGACCACGCCGGTGTCGTCGAGGCCGCCGTCATCGGCGTGCCGGATCAGCGGCGCGGCGAGCTGCCGAAAGCCTATGTAGTAGCCGCCGAACCGGTGCCGACCGAGGCGGAGCTGACAGCCTACTGCACGGCGCAGCTGGCCAGCTTCAAGGTGCCGAAGCGGATCGTTTTTCTAGACGCCCTGCCGCGTAATGCGATGGGAAAACTGCAGCTGCAAAACCTGCCGGAGCGCGATTGCATCTGAGCGGGTTTATACAGTCCGAGCAGCGGGACGCCGCGCTGTCATTCTACCCGGCGGCTTTGGCAACGTCCCGCGTCTGGTGCAATCCCCGCCTCAACGCTTTTTCTCGAAGGTGGGCAGCATGCCGCGGGAATTGGCCATGAGCGCCTTCAGCATCTTCTCGGCGCGTTGCGGCGGGATGGCGCACGCATCGACCTGCATCGCCTGCAACGCCAGTCGCCGGTCGCCGGTCACCGCCGCATCGACGACGAGCTCCTGCCAGGTAATAAGCTGACGCAGCATCAGCTCGAGCGCCGGCGGCGCCGTGCCGGCATGAACCGGACGGACGCCGGCCGAATCGGTGACCGCCTCGAGCTCGAGCACTGCTTCGGCAGGCAGGTTCGGTACGGCGCCGCGGTTCGGCACGTTACAGATGTGCACGCGCCGTCGTCCGGCCGCGATATCGGTGATGAGGCGGGCGGTGCCCTCGGCAGTTGTTTCGCTCTCCGGTTCGTCCGGCAGCTCGACGCGGGCCAGGCTGGCGGCGTAGTCCTTCAGCATCTGCTTGCGGCTGACCAGCTGATCCTGCTGCCGCAGATTCGCCAGTGTCTCCTTGCCACTGTAGAGGGCCTGCACGGATTGGGCATAGTAGTTGTCATCCAGGGCGAACGGCAGGTTGTCCTGATCGGTCTGCGTCAGATAGGGGTAGAACTCGATCAAATGGTCATCTTTCGGATATACGAGCCAGTGGCCGTACACCTCGCTGAGTGCGCTCGTCATTTGGTGTTCCGGTTTCGCTTTCAGACGACGCACGCACTGGCGGAATCGCGGTATGACATCCTTGCCCCGGTGCCGCATCCGGGTAAACCAGTGGTAATGATTCGTACCGATCCAGACCGTCTCTAGCTCATCCGCCGGGATACCAAGAATACGAGCTGCATTGGCGATGCCGTTCTGGACGCCGTGACAGATCCCGACGACGCAAGGCACATCGGAATACTTCTCCATCGCCCGGCACAACGCTGCCATGGGGTTGGCATGGTTGAGCAACAAGGCACCCGGCGCATGCTTCTCCATGGCGCGACAGATCTTCATGTGGATCGGGATGCTGCGAAACGCTGCCATCATCGCCGCCGGTCCGGCCGTGTCACCGACGACCTGGGGTACGCCGTGTTGCGAACAGATCAGCTTGTCACCGAGGTGTACCGGTGAACTGTAGTAGCCGGCACTGCCGGAGGCGCCGGCACCGCCGATCGACGTCAGAACGAAATCACTTCCGTCAACTGCTTCCGTCAGGCTTTTCGCAACGCGGAGCCTGAGGCGCGCACCGGTTTCGCGACTGAAGCGGCGCGCTGTCTTCGCCATCAGTTCGGCGCGCTCGTGGTCGATGTCGTACAAGACAATTGTGCTGCCGCGCATCTCTGCGGTCAGCGCAAAATCAGCCAGCGGCCGGACAAAATACAGGCCGCCGCCGCCCAGGCAGGAAATTTTCATTGTCGGTTCTATCCTCTTGGTCCGAGTCAGACCCTAATTTCTCGTCTTCTGCAATGAAAACAAGGAATTGAACCACGGATGAACAGTGATGAACACGGATCATGTCGAACGGTGAAGCCATCAATGAACAGCAATTTATATTTTTTCGGGCTGTCGGTGTCCATGCTTTATAGTGTGCCATGAAGCGTTTGACCCTTATCGAGTTGCTTGTCTATCAGTCCGAGAACTGGTTCGCTGCCGGGCTCGATGATTCCGGGGCAGCACTCAGTTACGGCTGGAATGTTTTGACTTTCGCCGACTTCAGCGGAGTTGACTGTGGGTGGACCTGTTGGGAGCCGGACCCGAATATCGTGAAGCAGAGCAAGTTTGGGAACCCATCGGAAACGATGCACGCGATGGATATGGACAGTGCTTACGCGGGAGCGTCTACCGAGCCGACGACGTGGTCGGCGATCTGCATCGCCTGGCCGAACTTTAATACAGGAAATTGGTGGGATGCGACAAACACCCAGGCGCGGGATTAAATGGTGGGCGGTAATGGACTCGAACCATCGACCTTCTGGATGTAAACCAGATGCTCTAGCCAACTGAGCTAACCGCCCGCTGTTTTGGGTCCGGCAGGCACCGGTGACAGTGCTGGCCGGTTGATAGGATAACATACCCGAGGTCGGCTGAAATTGAACCGGGCCCCGGGTAATCTCGCCGGTCGCAGGCCGAGCAGATCGTTCGCCAGGTCCCGGTTGTGCGCCGGCACAGGCATTGAATACACGGGATATCACCGCGTTGCGACCTTCCCCGGCCGCCTGTACAATGTAGAGATCGACAACGACTGCCGGTTCGCGTTGATCCCCGTCTCGATTTCCCACAGGTCGCCGATAATTCTTTCAGATTGCAAAGGCCCGTCCCGTGGAATTCCATCAATCTGCGGATGAATAATTCTGTGAGCAATACGGATTACCTGCTTGGTTGCTTTCGCCTCTTGAATGGTGGAACAGAGGCAACTAATTTGAGTTCGCCTTCTCACATTCGCTCAACAAGGACATCCAAGGAATGAACGTATTAGTTATCGGCGGCACCGGGAATATCAGCCTTGGGATTGTCGCGGCATTGCTGAAACAGAATCACGAGGTTGTGATGTTCAACCGCGGGCAGAACCCCGATCCGCCGCCACCGGGTATACGGGTTATTCACGGAGATCGCTACCGGCGCGAAGATTTCGAACAGAAAATGCACGCCGAAAAGTTCGACGCGGTCATCGACATGATCTCCTATAGCGCTGATGATGCTGCCTCGGCTCTTCGGGCGTTTCGCGGGCGGGTCGATCATTTCATTCACTGTTCGACGGTGATGACCTATGGTCCGCCGTTCCCGTGCAACGGCATCAATATTGAGGAAAGCGCCCCGCTCAATGGTACGTCCGATTATGGTCTCGGCAAGATTGCTGCCGACCAGTTGTTGCTGGAGGCGCACGCCGAGGATGGATTCCCGGTGACTGTTCTCAAGCCCTCCTATACGCATGGGCCGGGCATGAAGGTGTATCGGCAGCTCGGGAACGATGGGGAATGGATTGATCGTCTGCGCAAAGGGAAGCCGATCCTCTCAGTGGGCGACGGGCTGAACTATTTCCAGTTTCTCGCTTCGCGCGATGCCGGGGTTGGTTTTGCGGCCGCGCTCGGGAGGTCGCAGTGTTTCGGTGAGGTTTACAACATCGTTCACCCGCAGGCGCGGACATGGGACGAGTGGCACCGTATCGTTGCCGAAGCATTGGGCGTTAAAGCCGAGATTGTCCACGTTCCGCAAGATACGTTGATTGCCATTGACCCTGAACGGTTTGGTGATTTGCGGCAGAACTTCGCACACACGCAAATATACAGTGGTGCGAAGCTTGCCAGGGATGTCCCGGAGTTTCAGCCGGCGACGCCCCTTGTAGAGAGCGTTGCGGCGAACATCGAGTGGATGGACAAGCACAGTCTTGTCCCCGACAGCGACGCCGATGACCTCGAGGATCGGATCATCGCAGCGGTCGAAAACCTTCCAACCAGGGTCCCATCGTGAGTAACCCGCGCGTGTTGATAACCGGTGGCGCGGGATATTTGGCAGGATTCATCGTGGACGCTTTGCGTGACTCCTGTGAGCTCACTCTGCTGGATCGGGTGTCGTTGCCGGACTCGGATCCGCGGGCGGACCTCCCGTTCGTGAAAGCCGACATCACCTGTTACGACCAGGTGCAGGCGGCCTGTAAAGACCAGGACCTGGTGGTTCATTTGATCGCCCTGGTTCGTGACCGATTCGGAGTGCCCGCCGATGTTTACTGCGATGTGATGGTGAAGGGCACCTGGCATGTGGCGCAGGCCTGTGTGGAACAGGGAATAAAACGACTGATCAACATTTCATCTATTGTTGCTTTGGGTTGGCCGGTTCCTGAGGATATACCAAGCCGTCCGGAAGCCGGCGGCAGATTCGTGGATGGCGACCTGTTTTACGCCCTGTCCAAAGGCCTTGGAGAAGCCGTTGGCAAAGCTTATCACGAAGCGCATGGGCTGGAAGTGATACACCTGCGTCCGGGCGTCATTGCCGGCGACGGTTTGAACAAAGGTCCGCAATTGCCATCCGAGCCAACCGATCACTGGTTCCTGTATGTCGACCCCAGGGATGTGGCGCAGGCCGTTGCCTTGGCCGAAAAAGCAGCGATCAGCTATGGTACCTACAACATTGTGGCCGGTCGTGCGGATGGGATGTTTGACTGGTCCGGTGCCGCCCGGGATCTGGGCTATTCACCACAGCATAACTGGCCGGAAATTCCGGAGAGAGGCGGTTCATGAATCTGACAGGAAAACGCGTGTTGGTTACCGGCGGCAATCGCGGGCTTGGCTTGTCGGTGGTCAAGGCCATGGCCGCGGCCGGCGCAGAAGTTTTCGCCTGGGGACGTAATCAAGAGGTATTGGCAGAAGCGGCTGAATCATTGAGGAAAATGCCCGGCACCTGCTTCTTTCACCGGGTAGATGTTTGCGATGAACCGGCAGTGATTGCTGCCGTCGAGGCGATGGGACCGGTCGATGTACTGGTCAATAACGCAGGGATCGCTCGCACAACGCCGGTCCTGGAAACCCCGACAGGAGAACTCGAAGACGTTCTGGCGACAAATGTGGTAGGGGCATTTGTTGTCATGCGCGAAATTGCCAGAGGGATGGTCGCCAATGACGGTGGGCTGATCATCAATGTGGCATCGGATGCCGCAATCATGGGGATCCGCCGGATGGGTTCCTATTGTGCCAGCAAGCACGCGCTGCTTGGCATGGGGCGGAGCGTTTCCGCGGAATTGCGGGAGCACGGCGTTCGAGTTACCACCTTTTGTCCAGGGCCGATCCGTACCGACATTCTGGGGCCGGGAACCGCAAACCCGGACAGCATGGACCCGGACGCTCTGGCCGAATTTCTCGTCGGCATCGCCACCCTGGATGCAAGAATTGAGATCCAGGATTTGCTGGCCGAACCCATGCCGCCAAGGGCATGATTCTTATCACTGTCACCCCACGTGTGGTTGGGCGTTAAGGATTTGTGGTCGAGTATTGGTAGGCCGGGAACGGCGTTCCACGTGACGTCGGTTTGCCAGATCGATGTTGCAAGGCGAAAGGGGCGTCGGCGATACGCGCCAGCCCTCAAGGGTCAATTTTCATGCGTGGGATAAGGAGGATGAAATGGATGCAAGGGACCGGGTGAGGGAGAAAATTCTCGGTGACGCAGGCGTGCCGTTTTCGTTTGTTTATGGTGGTCGGCGGTCGGAAACGTTCATAGAAAACTGGGGACGGCGTCTGGAAAGTAAAAAGCTGGACGAGAACAAAACGTCACACATTCTGACCTTCACTGATGAGGAAACCGGGCTGCAGGTTGTATGCGAGGCGATCGAGTATGCAGATTTTCCGGCGCTCGACTGGGTGATGCGGTTCAGGAATAACGGCCAGACAGATTCGGCTGTTCTGGAGGATGTGCTGCCTTTGGATGTTGCCTTTGAGGCGGAGAAGGAAAGTAACGTTTTGCTTCATTATCCGCGGGGCAGCTCGGCGACCCGGGAAGATTTCAGTCCGGTCGAGGTACCCCTGCCTTTGGCAAGCAGCAAGATGTTGGGCTGTATTGGCGGCAGGTCGTCGAACGCCGGAGATGCTCCGCCCGACAATGAAGGGGCGATGCCGTTTTTCAATCTGCAATTCGACGATGGTGGGATCATCCTTGCCATTGGCTGGTCCGGCTCCTGGAAGGCACAGTTCGAGCGCGACACACAGAGCGTTTTGAGTGTGCAGGGGGGGATGGAGCACACGCGCCTGAAACTTTTGGCTGGTGAAGAAATTCGCACGCCGAGGATATTGATGCTTTCCTGGGAAGGTGCGCGGCTGAAGGCTCATAACCAGTTTCGCAAACTGGTCCTGGCTCATTACACGCCGCTGCGGGCAGGCAAGCCGGTGCAGATGCCGTTTTCCGCTAATTCCTGGTCACTGCACAATAGCGGCTGTGAAGTATCGGAAGCGAATCAGATTGACTTTATTCGCAAGTACAAAGCCAAGAAGATTCCTCTGGAATGTTACTGGCTGGACGCGGGTTGGTACGAAGGGGTCGACGGTGTAGAGCGCTGGGGCGAATGTGTCGGGAACTGGTCCCCCAAGAAACGGACGTTTCCCAACGGATTCCGGGCGCTTGCCGACGAGGTCGCCAAAGCCGGGCTCGGATTCGTGCTGTGGTTCGAGCCGGAGCGAGCCAAGCCCGGAACTCAGATGTACGAGGAGTTTCCGCAATGGATGATTATGCCGGACGAGGACATCATCAGGACAAGGCGGAAGACGCTGCAGTGGGAACAGCCGTGGACCGACAAGGTGGAGGCGCTCCCGGACTTCGGCAATCCGCAGCTACGGGAATGGTTCACCGATCATGTCTCTTCGATGATCGAGGAATACGGCATCACGGTGTTCCGCCAGGATTTCAATTTTGACCCGGCGGCATATTGGCGGCTGGCCGATGGTGAGGACCGGGAAGGGATTACAGAGATACGCTTCATCGAAGGCCTGTATGAATTCTGGGAGGAACTGGTCCGGCGACATCCGGGCTTGCTGATCGATAATTGCGCCAGTGGCGGGCGGCGGATAGATCTGGAAACCATGTCGAGAAGTGTTGCTCTCCACCGCACCGACAATGCCGGTGAGCCGGAAGCGGCACAATCCCAGACGATGGGGATCAATCTCTACTATCCATGCACCGGCACCGGTGTTTTCGCGGATTTGGGCACGGTGGATAGATATTATTTTCGAAGTTGCCTGGCCGCAGGGATGCAAATTGCCTGGGACATTTATTCGGATGATCTTGATTCAGCGGCAGCATGCGAGATCGTCGAGGAATTCAAGTTGTTGCGACCGTTGTATTATGGAGATTTTTACCCGCTTACCGTTGAGAATTGCAGCAGGATCAGTGATGTGTGGTGCGCCTACCAGTTGCACAGGGAAGATTTGAACCAGGGAGCCGTAGTTGCTTTTCGCAGAAAAAACAGCCCGTACCCTGTGGCGAAGTTGAAGCTGCATGGGCTGGATGCGGCAGGCACCTATGAATGCACCGATCTCGACACGGATGCCAAGACGGTATTTACGGGTGAGGAACTGATGGAAGAAGGTCTTGAGATTGCTATGGCGCAGGCGCCGGACTCGAAGATCTTCGTGCTGCACGGCATAGATTCTTCGACCTAAAAGCGCGCCTTGCACGGGCACCTTCTTCTGCCCTGTTGCGAACAAGCGTTCGCGGTATCAACCCGGGCGGTTCATCACCAGGCCGGACGACCCGCCATGTCGATGCGGTCAGGGGGCATCGCTACGTGGTGCAATGGCCGCATGTCCGGCCGTCCCGTGGTGTTGTTGAATGGCTGCGGCAACTGGGGAAGGAACCTCCTCACCACGGTCGCGGCGTTTGTCGATTTCCTCGAGAGCCCGGAACAGCGCGTGACAGGCTTCGTCGTATCCCTGACCGGTAAACCGCGACACCAGGCGCGTGCCCCGGTCGATCAGTTTCTTGTTGCTCGGGGAGACCCAGACCATGCAGTTTCCAATGACCCGGTCCATGCGGCACATGGTGGCGGTTGACACGGTGTTCATGACCAGCTTGACCGCGAGATGATCCCAGAGCTCGAGTGGACTCGCGGCACAGTCGCAGTCGACATGAAAGTCCGGGGCGTCACCGGCGACGCGGTTGCCTATGTGCAATACACGGGCCTGCTCATAGGCTCCCCGATCGTCCGGCCCCGCACATTCGTCGCCTGCGAGCAAACGGATACAGGCCGATCCCTCGCCGCTGCGCTGCTCGTCAAGTGCGCAGCCGATCTCGAATTTGTACAGCTCCGCATTGTTCAACGTCGGCGGCTCGGCCAACAGGTTGGGCGGTGCCTTCATCTCTTCGTAGTCCTTTCGGGTCCAGGTCAGCCCCCGGGGGGGGCGCTCGAGTAACGACATCCAGGTCTCTTCTGTCGACCGGCACGGGTGTTTGGTAAAAGCCCAGGACGGGGGTGAGCGCTGATCATCGCACTGCCGAAAGGGCGGGACCATGAAGGTTGGCGACCGTTCAGTGGTATCTGTCAGCACGTCCAGGAGAAACGCCTCTGCGTAATAAGTCAATAACCCCTGCTGCTCGTAGAGGGCCTGCTCAAAGGTTGTCAACCGGGCGAGCACGTCGATACGTTGTCTGATGCCATCCACCAGCCTGTCGAACGTATCGGCGTAACATTCGATGGGTGGTGCCAAAACGGCGTATTGGCTTTCGGGGAGAGCTGATTTCAGGAAAGCCAACAGTGCCTGCTCGAGGGCCGCGCCGACAATCAGGAGTTCACATGTCGTGGCCTGCATCCGGGTTGACCCCATGATCGCCATCGGTCCGGTGGCCAGATCCAGTTTGGTAATGGCGCTTTCTTCAATGACCTCTCGGGAGCGCCGCACCTCATGGGCCAATAACTCGGTGGGGTTGTTGTAGACAAAAAATACCTCAGCACCCCGATCGAGCCCTTCCCAGGCAGTGCCGATAACAAACGATGTTTCACCGCCCTCTGTGATTGCAACCACGACGTCCCCGTCGGCCACTCCCGATTCACGCAACTGGCGGCGTCCGAAATCCTCGAAATCCTCAAAGCCCTCAACCGATTTGATCAGGGCAAAATCGCCGCCGGCCATAACGCTGAGCACAAGGTCCGCATAGCCCCGGGGGTCGAGCGACAAGCCGCTCAGCTTGTCTGGAAGGCGTCGCCAGAAGCGGCGCCAGCAGGCTTCCAGCAAGATACTCAAGCGACCTGTGGCACCGCAGCCGGTGAAGACAATTCGCCGCTTTTCGCGTATGGCCCGTTCAAAAGCACATCGCAAGCGGTCAAACCCGGGTGACTGCAACACCGATCTGCCAACCGGTGCAATGTCATCATCCACCGACAACAGGATATGCAAGCCGTCCTCGAGGCTTGCGGCGATTGTTTCAGCCAGGCTTTCTGTCTTGGGGTGCGAACCTTCGGTGTCCAGGGCGCCGAGGCGAAAGGCCCTGTCATGTTCGAGAAACGCTTCGGCCTGTTGATTCGGATTCATAGTTTCACGCGTGGGATGCAGTCGGTGCCCGCTTCGCCGGGCATCGACTTGATCTCGATCAAGTTCCGCATTTTGGCGGGATCGTCCGCAAGTAGATGAAAGGAGTTGCCGTGGCCGAACTGAACGTAACATGACACCTCGCCGCCGATCCTCCACTGCGCCGGTGCCCGGACCATATCGCCGCCGGCTCCGTAGTCGGCGGTCGATGTTGTTCCAGTGCGAAGTCGAAACCATGTGGCATGCGTTTTCGACGGCGCCGATAATACTGCTGACCGGTAGACCGACAAACTGAGCTGATTGATAGGCCCGCAGGT
>CAJWLW010000126.1 GCA_913042885.1 uncultured Lentisphaeria bacterium
TGTCGCATCGGCCGCGGCAGGTCGGATCGCTGGCGCATCGTGAGTTTGCCAGAGCGACAGTGGTGCTGGCCGAGTCTCTGCAGCGGCGTTTCCCTCATCTCGATCTAGGCGGTGAGCTGTCGCAGCTCGCCGTCGACTGCAAGGTACCATGAAGCGGTGCTGGATCATCATCATTGTCGCAGTGCTCACTGCCGCTGTACTTACTGTCTTGATGCGTAGCCCGGCTGACGTATGCGTGCCGCCTGAGCCAGTGACTGTAGAATCACCGATCGTATCTTTGCAGCCGGGTCCACGCGCCGTTGCGGATACCGACACAGCGGGTGCTGTTCAAACGACCGCACCGCCACCGACGGATTCGGATGCTGATGCAGGTCCTGCTCCCGATCGCGTCACATTGACGCCTGTCCGTGAGTACATCGTGGCTTTCGAAACGGCCGCGGATTTGCAGGTATTCGTTGACCGTGTGGGCGATACGAGAGCGCAAGTCATCGGTACACTGAATATGTGGCACATGGTGCGTGTTCGCAGTGACTTTGACACGCTTGATCGACTGCTGGAGGGGTTGCCGGTGGCGTCGCGCCAGCGGAACCATATCGTGCGGGTCCCGGCGCCGCAGGTGGACGTACCGGTGGGCAGCCAGTCGGCTTTTGGCCGTCGGGCACTGCTGTGGCTGGGTGCGGACGGTGACATCAGCACGTGGGGCACTGGTATTACGGTTGCTGTACTGGACACGGCGACCATGGATCCGCAGCCGTCGGGGGCTGGTACGACAGTCACCCGATTCGACCTGGTCAACGAGGCTGAGCCGGACGCGTCGTCGGCTCTTGTCGGACACGGCACAGCAGTGGCCTCGCTGCTGGTCGGGCACGGCGAAAGGCTGCAGGGGATCTCGCCAGCGGTGCACCTTTTGGCGATTGGTGTGATGGACAGCACCGGCGTCGGCGATGTGTTTACGGTTGCCGAAGGAATCGTGCTGGCGGTCAATCAGGGGGCGGACCTGATCAATGTGAGCCTTGGTACCGACTTTGATGCTGACGTCCTACGGCGTGCCGTGACGTATGCGGCTGAACACGACGTGCTGATTATTGCATCGACCGGCAATGCCGCCGCCGGTGTCGTGACGTATCCGGCGCGTTACGAGACGGTTCTGGCGGTGTCCGCGATTGGTGCCGACGGTGAGCATGCGGGTTTTGCCAATACCGGCGATGCAGTTGACATTGCCGCACCCGGTCTCGGCGTATATGCGGCGTGGGCCGACGATGTCGTGGTCAGCTTCAGCGGTACATCGACTGCGGTGCCGTTTGTTACCGGGACTCTTGCCGCGATGCTTTCGATGGATGAGCGAATGACTGCAGATGAGGCTCGGTCGATTCTTCTCGAATATGCCGACGACAACGGGTTCCCGGGTGAGGACGAGGTTTTCGGTGCCGGTGTACTGAACGTCCGGCGGATCATGGAACGTGAGGAACCCGGCATTCACGACATGAGCATTGCGAGCCATTACCTGGCAACTTCGCACGACGATCCCGAGACTGTCACGATCGTGGTCTCGGCGCAGAATCGCGGTACAGAACCGGTGGCCACCGCGACGCTTGTAGTGCGGGTGGGCGAGGGCGAGAGATCCTACAACTTCCAGGATATCGCCGTTGGTGAGTCGGTGAGTCGGACGCTGAACGTGGACGCCACGGCCGCCAATGCGGCTGGCGACGTCGAGATATGGACGAAAGTGATCGAGCACGGCAGAGCCGACTCACGTCCGTTGGACAACGAGCGCACTTCGATCTTGCGCGTCACGGTTCCGGCACCAGCAGTGCCGTGAATATGTTTCAGAAGACCTTGGTCTGCTGAGCTTAACGACGCACGTAAAGGGAAAATAAATGTTAGGCAATTTTGTTCTGACCCCGTGTTCCTTGTGTTGACTCGATATTTGTAATGTGGACCGAAATCTGCTATAGTAACTAAGGGCAAGGAGGACACAGGGGTAGGGGTTATCAACTGCTAAAAACGGGTGATTGCGATGGAGTTGGTGTTGCCAAGATGTCGTACCGGGATCACTGCGGATGACTTGGATTTTATTGTTGACGCCGTTGCGTGCGACGGGCGGAAGGTGTCGTTGGTGAAGCTTCTCGAGGACGCGGAGTGCCGTGATCTCATCCTCGACGACGAAGCACTGCGCCGGGTGATTCTCGAATCGCCCAAACAGCTTTCCATCTCCAGCCAACTGTATTTTTACATCCTGGCGCGTCACGCTCTGCGTCGGGTTGATATCCACTGCCGCGATGTTGCCGACTACGTCGGTGCACTGCTTGTCGAGTTTTCTCGGATGGAGCGTGTACGCACAGCTCGCCGCGGCCGGCGGCCGATGGATTATCTTGTCGACATGCTTGTTGCCATGGACGGCGTTGACGACTATACCCGGTTTGTGATTCAGGTGCATATCGGCAACTTTTCGTTGTTCTGGTCCGGTATTTTTCCGAGACATCTACTGCATCGGCACAATCGCAGAGGTGCTCCGAAGCTCGAGTACTACGAGTCGATCGGCAGTACCAACTTTGGTGTAGCCAGCCATCATCGGCTCGCCGAAAAGTATAATGTAGCGAATATTCTGCGGACGCTCGCCGATTCATTCCGCAGAACCCGTCTGGCGTTGAACGACCTGTCCGAACGCCTGACCTTTGTGGACGCACCGGATTTCACGATTTCCCGCGGTTGATGGGGAGCGGAGTAACGCTTCCACGGATGGGAAGGCCCCATACAGTCGCTACTACCGCAGACAGGATTCCGTGAGTATATTTGTCGCGGAGCAATTCTATGCGGATCTTCTTTATTCTTTTACTTTGGGTTTCTGTGTCCTCCGGCCAGGTTCCGTGGTTCGATGGTGACGTCGATGCAGCGGCGGCCCATGCGGAGCAGTCGGGCCGCCTTCTTTGCCTGGTGTTCGTCAAGGACAAGTGCGGGTATTGCCACCAACTGATTTCGGAGGTGATGCCGGATCCGGCAATGGTCGCGGAGCTCGAGTCGATGGTCAATCTCAAAATCGCCTTCGACTCCGAAGCCGGCCAGGCGCTGGCCGCCGACCTCGAAGTGCCGGGGACGCCGACGATGCTGATTCTGTCTCCGGAGATGCGGGAGGTCGATCGGATCATTGGCGTCAACCAGCCGGCGAAGTTGGCTGAGATTATCCGCGACTACCGCAACGATCGAAATACATTCGGCGACCTCCGGCGGCGGCTGCAGGAGGATCCGGGGAATCCGGAGCTGATCTTTGAGCTTGCGCGGAAACACGCCGACCGGCAGGAATTCAACGAAGCCTTCGCACTGTTCAACCAGATTCTCAAAGACGACCCTGACAACCATCTCGGCTGGAACGACGATGCCATTTACCATCAGGGTGCGCATCTGCAGCTCAACATGGCGCGACCTCAGGAGGCGCTCAAGATTCTGACACAGGGGCTCGAGCGCTATCCCAAGGAGGATAAGGCACCGGTCATCTTTTACCGTCTGGCTCTCTGCTACCGTGATCTCAACGATCCCGAATCTCTGGCTGCGGCCTACGTGAAATATGCGCCGCAACTACCGATTGCCGCCATGCCGCATCGAGCTACAGCGCGTCTCATCACCCAATTGAGATCGACGTCCGCCGATTTGCTGCAGATTGCCTGGCAGGCGGCCGAGAAAGCGCTGGAGATCGAGCCGGGCAATCACAAGAACTACCGCGTTGCTGCCGGGGTTCTGCTGCTGATCGATGATTTTGATGGTGCGAAGTCGGCAATCAAAAAGGCCATCGAACTGGCGCCGGCAGTAAGCGAGTATCAAGACATGCACACCTTCATCGTGAATTACCAAAGGGGGAACTGATGCGTTTTGTCGTCGTTGCAGGCCATGTCTGCATAGATATTATTCCGGAGATCGAGCGCGGATTCGAACTGGTGCCTGGACGGCTTGTTGAGATTGGCCCGGCCATCAGCGCCACCGGCGGTGCAGTGTCGAATACCGGTGTGGCCCTGCACATCCTGGACATTCCCGCGGTGCTCATGGGCAAGGTCGGCGATGACAGTTTCGGCGGCAGCATCGTCGACATTTTCAACGGTTACGATGAAAGCCTTGGTGCGGGCATGAATGTCGTACCGGGAGAGGCGACGTCGTACACGGTCGTTGTCAGTATTCCCGGCCAGGACCGCACGTTCATGCACTGCCCGGGTGCCAACAATACGTTCACCGACGATGACCTCGCGTACGACCAGATCGACGGCGCAGCGATCTTTCATTTCGGCTATCCGACACTGATGCGGAAGATGTACGAGAACGACGGTGCCAACCTGATTCGGATGATGCAGCGCGTCAAGGAACGCGGCGTTGCCACTTCGCTCGATATGACGGTTCCTGATCCGGATGGCCCCAGCGGTCAGGTTGATTGGGCCCGGGTCCTTGCTGGGCTCAAAGGGCATCTCGACATTTTTATGCCGAGCGCCGACGAGATTCTGTACATGCTTGACCGCGCGCATTTTGGTCGCGGTGACGACCTGAACGGCGATGAAGTCACGGTGCTTGGCCGGAAGCTACTGGATCTAGACGTTGCGGTTGCCGGCGTCAAGCTCGGCGGTCGTGGATTGTACATCCGCACGGCGGGTGCCGAGCGCCTTGCGAAGATCGCAGATGCCTGCACCGGGGATCTGGAGAACTGGGCCGATCGTGAGCTGTGGTTTCCCGTTTACGAAGTGGAAAATTTCGTCACTGCAGCAGGGGCTGGTGACACGACGATCGCCGGGTTCATTGCCAGCATGCTGCGTGGATTTTCCGTCGAGGATGCGGGAGCGACCGCCAACATGGTCGGCGCCCTCAACGTCCGGGCTGCGGACGCTCTAAGTGGACTCAAGGATTGGGACACGACGCTGGCACTTCGGCAGACGACCGGGCGCGTCCCTCTCGAGGTGACGGGCAGCGGTTGGACCGAAGATGCAGCGACGGGTGTCTGGAGCGGACCGAATGATTCGTGATCTCTCGCTCGACCGTTTCGCCTGCGGCACCTTCACGGGTCAGTATTGCCGCCTTATAACTCGACGATGCGCCGGTGCGTGTCCATGCTGTGCTGGCGGTCGATGGTCACTTCGATGATCGTCGAGGCATCGCTGCTCAAGGCATCTTCATAGGCTTGACGAAAGTTTTCTGTCGTTTCGGTGTGCTCATACTTCAACTCGAACTGCGTCGCGGTGTGTTCGAAGCGCCAGCCATGGGGTGTCAGAAAGTACTTTTCGAACACATCCGCGCGTTCGGCAATCGGCAGGTGCCCGAAGATACCGCCGCCGTCGTTGTTGAGGATGACGATCGTCAGCCGGTGATGCTGTGCCAATGCCAGTGATGAGAGATCGTGAAGGTATGAAATATCACCGATCAACAAGGTGACGTGCCGGTGCAGGCCTTTGGCGAAGCCGCTGGCGGTCGCGATCAGTCCATCGATACCGCTGGCACCGCGATTTACGCCGACCGGCACCGCCGCACCGTCGGCATCTGCGAAGAGATCCATGTTGCGAACAGGCATGCTGTTGCCGAGGAACAGTGCGCCGGTTGCCGGAATCTGCCGGGCAATAGTTCTTGCGATCGATGCTTCGCTGGCACAGGAGTCGGCGGCAAGCAGTTCATCGACAGCATCGCCTGACACAGTTTCGGGTGGGCTATCCGTGTGTTGCGGTACGCGCGCGAGGATCGCATCGCACAATGGCGGAATGTCCGCTTCAATTCTGAGATCGGTGCGGTGGTGGGGATCCTGACGTTCGCAGTGGTTCAGTGCCTGAACGACAGTGCCGCGGCATGCTGCGACGGTGCTTTGTATTTGCTTCGAGACCAGTTTTCCGCCGACGTGCAGGATCAGATCCGGCGATGTGGCAGCCGCAGCTTCAGCTTCAACGCGGCAGGGCGGTGCGCCGAGGCGCAGCCCCGAGGCGATGTCGGCGTAGAGCGGCCACTGCAGATGTTCGGCGAGCCGACGGACGGCAGGGACATCGGCCTGGCGCAATTCGCCGGCGACAAGTAGTCGACTTGTGCTGTCTGCGATGAGGCCTTCCAATGCGTCAAGTGCCTCCGGTGCTGGTGATCGGACGGGCGGGTAATACGTTGTTTTCGGGTCTGCCGCTACTGCTGGCAGGTCTGCGTCCTTGGGCAGGAAGGGTTCACGGAACAGGCAGTTGAGATGGACTGGTCCGGCCGGTGCGCCGTTGCTGCGGTAGACGGCCTGGGCGGCGGTCGAGCGGACCATGTCCACGTCGATGTCGCTGGTTGGACATGGCAGTTCGAAGTACCAGCGGGTGTAGGCGCCAAAAATTCTGACCTGGTCGATCGTCTGGTTGGCTCCGGTCTGCCGCAGTTCGGGCGGCCGGTCACTGGTGATCACCAGCAGCGGCACGTGCCCGACGGAGGCTTCGACAACCGCCGGCAGGTAATTGGCGACGGCTGTACCTGAGGTGGAAATCAGCACTGCAGGGCGACCGGTCGCACGGGCGTAGCCGAGGGCGTGGAAGGCGGCGCCGCGCTCATCGTAGTGCACGAGTGTTTCGATCGTCTCACTGTGAGCGGCGGCAACAGTCAGCGGTGTACAGCGGGACCCGGGGGACAGGCAGGCATAGGTGACACCGTGCGCCGCGAGTTCGCTCAGAAGTGCGGTAGCCCAGTGCAGGTTGCCGGCACCAGTTTCACTGGTATGCGGCATCAGTATGGTGCGGCGAGAAGGCGCCGAAAAGTTTCGATCTTGCTGTCGAGCTCGGCCCATTCTCTGGCAGCGACAGAGCCGTCGACAATTCCGGCTCCGGCGAACAGTGACAGTGCGTCGTTCTGGTAAAGTGCGGATCGGATGCCGACTGCGAACTCCGCATTGTCGCGATCGATCCAGCCGACGGGTGCGGCGTAGGCACCGCGGCAAAATGGTTCGAATTCCTTGATCCAGGACAGTGCCGTATTGCGCGGGCTGCCGCCGACTGCGGGGGTCGGATGCAGTGCCGCGAGGATGTCGGCGTCCGAGACTTCGGCGCCGAGGCCGGTGTCGAAGTGTTGCTGCAGATGCTGAATACTTGCCAGCCGCAGCAGCGTTGGTTCATCAAAATCGGTAGATTCACCCAGGAGCACCAGGCGTTCGCGGATGTGTTCGGCGACGAACCGGTGCTCGCGCCTGTCCTTTTCTGAGGCCAGCAGTTCCCGGCCCAGCGTCAGGTCTTCGTTCTGGGATTCACCGCGCGGCTGCGTCCCGGCGATGGCTTCGCAGGTAAGCTGACGGCCGATGCGGCGATACAGCAGTTCCGGCGTGGCGCCGAAGAATGCGATGTCTCGGCGCGGCTGGAAGCAGAACAGGAAGCAGTGATGCGTGTCTTCGCGCAACCCGTGCAGCAGTGCTGGCGCGGCCAGCGATCCGTCGAGGTGGAATATCGTCTGGCGCGCCAACACGACCTTGTCGAAATGGCCGCGTGAAATAGCCTCGAGTGCGGCCTCGACGTTGTGCGTCCAGTCCTTGAGCCCCGGTGTGTCGTCACGGGTGAGCACGGCGGGCAGTCGCATATCTGCCGTAGCGGCGGGATGGCGGATGGCATCGAGATCGTTGAGGGCCGACTGGATGTCGTCGAAGGTGAGGCCGTTGCTGTCGCAGCGGAGGTTGCAGGCGAGGTGTTGCACGCCGTTTTCGGCGATGACCTCGAACCGCGGGACGATGAATCGGCCACGGCCGTACCACTCCCAGTCGGTGTCGTTTTGGGTAGCGTCGCGGCCGTCGAAGCTGAAGCCGCCGAGCCAGCGCGTGCCATTGTCGGTGGTGAGTTGCGAACGCAGGCGTTGAAGCATCTCGCTGGTATCGGTGCTGGTGGGTTCCTGGGCGGCGATGCCGACGCCGGCGATTTCGAGGCGGCGCTCACGGTCGCACCAGTAGGTCTTGACGTCGTGCGGCTGGACCGCGAGCCAGGTCAGCGGGTCGGTCGGTCGGATATCGACGGTGACACGCACCAGGGAGGGGCCTGCGGCGGCTTTGTCGCCGTTGCTGGTGAGCAGCTGCTGAATCTTTTCGGCCAGCTGAAATTTTTCCTGTACCGGTTCCTGGACGAGGTCCATAATCTACTTGACGCCCTGGTAGACAGTCGCAACGCCGAACGTCAATGGCGTTGCAGTCACCGAACTGAAACCGTTATCCGTCATCAGCTTGCCAAAGGCGGCGCCGTACGGAAAGGTTTCGACGGTTTCATTGAGGTATTGATAGGCGTAGGAATCTCCGGAGATCAACCCACCGATTTTCGGTAAAATATTCCTGAAATAGAAAAGATAAAGCCGCCGCAACAGCCGGTTGGCGGGCAGCGAGAATTCCAGAATAACGGCCTGACCGCCCGGTCGCAGGACTCTGGCGATTTCGCTGAGACCGCGGGCGGTCTCGGCGACGTTACGAATGCCGAAGGTGATAGTTGCCAGGCAGATTGACTGGGAACGCACTGGCAGTTCCAGAGCGTCGCCAAGAACCAAAGCCATTTTGTCGGCATCGGGATGGCCGTGGATCTTTGGGGCCCCGTTGGCCAGCATTTGCGGCGAGCGGTCGACGCCGATAGCGGTTTCTATTTCCGGCATCCGGTTACACATGGCGAGCAGTTGGTCGCCGGTGCCGGTGGCGATATCGAGCACGTGCCGGCCGCCGGTCCTGGCCAGACGCCGGGCGACCATGCGTCGCCACAGGATGTCCTGTCCCAGCGACAGGAGGTGGTTAAGCAGGTCGTAACGATGCGCGATGCGATCGAACATGCGCCAGACATCGTTGCGTGACGGCGTTTCCGGCTTGGCTTTTGGGGCGTTCATAATAAGTAACAATAGTGCCTGATGCCGATCATTTCGACCGGTGACCCCGGTCTTGCCGGTATGCTTGCAAATGGTCGATGATCCCGTATTCTAACCTGACCAATGACAGAATGGCTGCAAAAGACGTTTACCCTGTTGCGATACCGCCGCGGTTTCCACCTCGTCACTGGCGAGATCGAGCAGCAGGTGCCGGAACTGGGGGATTTTAAAGTCGGTATCGCACAGGTGTTCATCCACCACACGTCGGCGAGTCTGACCTTGAACGAAAACGCCGACCCGACAGTGCGTACCGATTTCGAGAGTCATTTCAACGCGATGGTTCCCGAAGACGTGCCATATTATCGGCATACCAGTGAAGGTTCGGACGACATGCCAGCGCACTTGAAGGCAGCTCTTTTGGGGAGTTCCCTGATGATACCGATCGACAACGGCCGTTTCCTCGTGGGTACCTGGCAGGGCATTTACCTTTGCGAACACCGCAACCACGCTTTCGGCCGCACCATCACCGTCACCGTTTCGGGACAAAAGTAAGGACAGATTATGAGCAGATGCGACGGCAGGACGCCGGATCAGATACGGCCGACGAGCTTCGAGTTGGATTTTCAGGTGAACGCCCTGGCATCGGTGCTGGTGACCTGCGGCAAGACGCGGGTGATTTGTTCGGTTTCCGATGTGAAGCATGTGCCGCGTTGGATGAAGGAGCAGAAGGTGCCGGGCGGCTGGATGACCAGTGAGTATCGCATGCTGCCGGCGGCGGGTGACCGGCGCAAGTCGCGGGATAACGGCCGGCCGGACGGGCGCGCGACGGAGATTCAACGGTTGATTGGCCGTTCGCTGCGGGCCGTTGTCGACCTTTCGAAGGTCGGGCAGCGGACGCTGTATGTGGACTGCGACGTTCTCGACGCTGACGGCGGCACTCGCTGTGCCAGCATTAACGGTGCGAGCGTTGCGCTGCAACTGGCCATGAAGCGGCTGTTCGCGGCCGGCGATATTTCATCGCTGCCGATCAACGAGCCGCTGGGTGCTGTCAGCGTCGGGTTGTGCGGCGGCGAGGGGTTGCTCGACCTGTGCTATGAGGAGGATTCCGGCGCCGATGTGGACATGAACATTGTGATGACCGGCAGTGGCAAATTCATCGAAGTGCAGGGCACAGCGGAAGCCGATCCGTTCTCGAGACAGGAGTTGGATCAGATGCTGGCTTTGGCGCGGACAGGGATTGAGGAAATCCTTGTGTTGCAGAAGGAGGCGCTGCAATAGCCTGGAGCGAAGATGGGGCGGTTGGGGATTATTTCGATGGTGTTCTGCCTGGGGTTGGTGGCGTCGGCGAACGACGTTGACCGATTACTCGGGTTGGCGGCGGAGTTGCGGCAATTGCGTACAGAGCGGCAAGCGCTCGATTCGCAGTGGCATGAGCAGCGGCAGCACCTCAAGCTGGAAATTGAGATTGCCGAGGAGGAGCTGGAGCGGTCCCAGGCAAGCCTCGAAGAGGTCCAGCAGCAATTTGCCGCTAAGGTCCGCGAGCTGGACCAGCTTGCTACGCAACGAAAAGCAGCCAGTGCCGAACAGGAGACGCTGGAGTTTTCGGTGTCCAGTTGGACGGATGCTTTCGACCGGACTATTGACGCCTGTCCCATCCTTTTCGGCAGCACTGAGACCGCACCGGTTTTGGCCGGCGAGTCATTGGCGGACCGTCTTGCTGTCTTTTTCAACAACTACCTGATGCTTGCTGAAAACGTCACGGTTTGCGAAGTTCGCAAAGCGGAGATCACCACGGACGGTGTCGCCAGGCGCGTTGATCTTTTACGCCTGGGCGGCGTCTACGAATATTACGTCACGCCGGACGGCGCCTGCGCGATGCGCGACAACAGCGGTGTCTGGGTGCCGCTTGATGACGACTGGACAGCATATCTGCGTGCGACGATGCGTGTGGTGCGCCGTGAGGTGCCGGCGCGGGTGATTGTCGTTCCAACCGGAACATTGTCGCAATGAAGCTGGGATGTGTACTGCTTTGTTGCCTGGTCGCTGTTCTGGCACATGCCGGCGCTACCGACGTTGCTGCCGGTATCGAGCAGTTACAGGCTCAGATAGAGGCGGAACGTCAGGCCCTGGCCGAGTACCGCAACAAGGTGGATGAAACCAGGCAGGCGAGCCACAAATCCCTGCAGGATCTGCGACGGGAATTGCGTCGCATTGCAACCGCACATCAGGACACGAGGTCTGCGGTCAACCAGCGCCGTCAAGATTTGAGGACTGCACGGGCTGAGTTGCAGCAGTGGAAGACGCAGCGGCAGAAGATTGTCGAAATTCTGAACTATCAGCTCAGTGAACTCGGCAAACTGTATCCCTTGCTGCAGGGTGTCAGCGGACCCGACGCGGCGCTGCTGTTGCCGGAGCAGTTCGCTGCTGCTGCGCCTTTGCAAAGTGGCGGCGAGACTTTGCACGAGGCGTATGCGTCATACTTGAAAGCCGCGACGGTGGCGGTGCGGACGAAGCTGCAGACCTATAATCAGGACGGCGAGCCGAGAGAAGCCGAGAGTGTACGGGTCGGTTTGCTTGGTGGCATTGCGGTGGACGATGGACTGACCGGCGTATTGCAATTGAGCCCGTCGGGCGGACTGCCGACCGTTGTGTCGCGTTTACCCCTCGCCTATCGCAAGGTTCTCGATGGCGCGATGCAGGCGGATCCTGTGCCCGTAGTGTTGGACGTGTCCGGCGGCATGGCGTTGGAAGGCCTGCAGCGGCGCAAGACGTTTCGCGGCTACTTCAAGGCCGGCGGCATTGTGATGTATCCGCTGGCTGCCATTGCGCTGCTGGCGTTGCTGATGGTGATTGAGCGCGGCATCGTTTACTGCCGTCTGTCGCGCGGTCACGCACGAACCTGTGGAGCGATCGCCGATGAGCTGAAGTCTGGTACTGCGGAAGCCGTCGTCTCGGTCAAGCAGGCGCCTGCGCCGATGGCGCGGTTGTGGACGCGCGGTGTCGAAGCGCTGCAACGCGGCGGCGAGGACGTCGAGGAAGCCATGCAGGAGGCGATCATCGGCGAGTTGCCGGGGCTCGAGAAGCATTTGAGCAGTCTGGCGGTTTTTGCGGCGATCGCGCCGTTGCTCGGGTTGCTCGGCACTGTTGGCGGCATGATCAAGACGTTCGAGGTGATCACCCAACACGGCACTGGGAATGCACGACTTC
>CAJWLW010000127.1 GCA_913042885.1 uncultured Lentisphaeria bacterium
ACGGAACGCCAGGAGCGCTGTTCGACGACCAGTTCGCGGCCGCGTTCACCCATGCAGCCCCAGGCGTCGTCACCCTGCCCGATCAATGTCTTGATCGCATCGACCAGCGTGTCGTCGTCGTCGTAGCCTTCGTCGCCCGGACCGCGATGGTGCAGCACTGCTGCCATCTGCCGGTCGGCAGCGGTATTGTCGTGGCCGGGCGACAGTGGGAGAATGCCCGCTATGCCGCACATGGCCTGTCCTGTCGCGGGATCATGAGGGCAGCACCTGGCGATACACATCGGCGATTTGCTTCATCATGTCCCCACGCTGCCAGGTACTGCCGCGGGCTGCCAGGGCCTGCCGGTCCCAGTCGCGATCGAGCGCATTGAGGATTTTCTCTGCGATGTCGGCGGTCGATTGCGGATTGCAGAGATAACCATAATCTTCCGAAACGATCTGCTCCGGCATGCCGCCGACGGCGGACCCAACCACCGGGCAGCCACAGGCCAGTGCTTCAACAATCACGTTCGGCCAGCCCTCACTGACCGACGGCAGACAGAGCACGCTCGATTGCTGCATGAGCCCGGCCAGTTGCGGCTGCGTGACGTGACCCACAAACTCGACTGTCTGCGTCAATCCTGCATCTGCGCTCCGCTGCTCCATGGCCTCGCGTAATGGCCCGTCACCGGCCAGCATGAATCGCACGTCCGGCCGCTCACGCTGCACTATGGCGAAGGCATCGATCATGCGCAGGACGTTCTTGACCGGCAGGAACGCGCCGGCGAACAGAATCGTGGGTGCCCGGTCATGCGGCGCATCGGTGGCGAGATGGAAAACCTCCGGGCGGATGCCGTCAGGGATGTGGTGGCAGCGCTGCCGGTCGGCGCCGAAGGCAACGGCAGTGTCGAGCAGGTGTAGCGAGACCCCGATCACAGCGGCGGCGTTGGCCATGACAGTGGCGATCGAGCGACGCAGGTACCGGTTGCGCTGCGGATAAAGCAGCAGGTCGTCACCCAGCACGGAAACGATATAAGGCAGCCCGTGTCTCCTGCCGATTTTGAAAGCAGCGAGAGCGTCTGGATAACCAAAGTGCGCATGCAGAAGATGAAACTCCCGCGATGCGCACAGTTCATCGGCTGCCTTCATCGCTGTACCGACGAACAGCGCGCCCTTGATCGGTTCCACCATTGGAAAGAACCGGCAACGGACAGCAGTTATGTCGTCGGCTGTAAAGTTCGGGGTGCCGTAATGGACGTCGATCGTATGCGTGCCGACGTGCTTGCCGAGCTCGCGGATCTGATCCATGACCAGCGACTGCAGCGCTCGTTCGATGAAAAGTGTGTTACAGTCGGAATTCATTGCTGCTGCCGCTACTTGGCGGACAGCATACGCCAGAGCTCGCGAACTTCATTGCCGCCGAGCCACAGGCCGAACAGCCGCATGACATTGTGTTTGCCGAGGTGCTTGGGATGCCAGGCCTTCGCCCGGCGAAACGCTTCGAGCGAGGCACCGCGGTCGCGGGCGTAGATGTCCGCCATCTTCAACATCAGCAAGCCGTTGAATCGGGTCATTTCCTCGTCGTCATCGGTCCCTGGAAATCGCTCGGCGAAGCATGCCTGCATCTCGTCGAAGGCACGCAGCATATCGTTGCCACCGTAGTCGGGCGATTTCGTATAGGAATTCTGTGCGACGGCGACGGCGCGCCACAGGGGATTGTCGGTGCCGAGGATGCGGCGTTGGTTCGCTTCGACTACGCTGTTCGATTCGGCCTGGCAGGTAGCCATTGAACGCCGGGATGTGGAATCCGGATAGTAGCGGTTTGCGATGAGCGGTTCCGGCAGATTGCCCAGCGCATGATGCTCGGCGATGCGCGACCACAGGTCGAAGTCTTGGGAGATGACGATGTTCTCGTCGTAACCGCCGTATTCGTCGAGCACGATGGAGCGCCGGAACATGACGGACGGATGCGACAGGACATTGTGAAACAGCAGGCCCCACCTGATAGTGCGTTCGCTGGTCAGCACCGGCGCGCTGCCGATCTCGATGCCTTGTTCGTCGATGATCGTTGCGGCGGTGCCGAGGGCGGCGACCTGCGGGTTGGCATCGGCAAAGGCGACCTGCTTCTCCAGTCTTTCCGGCAGCGCGATGTCGTCCTGGTCGAGACGGGCGATGAGTTCGCCACGGGCCAGCTGCAGGCCACGATTAAGCGAGCGCGTTTGCCCAATGTTCTCCGGATTGTCGACGACACGGATGCGGTCGTCCGGGTATTTGGCGACGGCGGCCATGGAGTCGTCCAGCGACCCGTCATTGATAATCAGGAACTCGAAGTCGGTGAAGGTCTGCGAGAGGATCGACTCGACAGCGGCAGCGATGTACGGCAGCCCGTTGTAGACGGTCATCAGGACGGTGATGCGCGGACTGTTCATCGGTCCGTCAGGCGGGAGGTGATATAGTTGCGTAACGCCATTTCGAAAGGGTTGCCGGGTCGGTCGGCGTAGCAGGTGCCTACCAGGATCGATGCCGGGGGAAGAGCGAAGACGACGATGAACTGCAGCAACTTGTCCAGGCATATTAGAACACTGACGAACATTCGGTTGGCACTCACAGGTCTGTTGTCATGAACGTGCGGACATGCTCGATGACGTAGTCGACGGCATCCTGCTGCATACCGCCGAACAGGGGCAACGAAACGTATTCAGCAGACAGGCGCTCGGTCACCGGTAACGAGGTTGTGAACGCTTGAAAAGCAGGCTGCGTATGATTCGGCAGGTACAGGATGCCAACCCCCACCCCCGCCGCCTTCATCGCGGTCATGAATGCGTCGCGACGGTGACCGTGGATCAGCACCGTATAACAGAAGGGAACATGCTGTGCCAGATCATGGTCGAGGCAGGAGATATCTGGCAGGTGAGCAAACGCCTCGTCGTATTGTGCTGCGACCCGACGGCGATCCGCGATCAGTTCCTCTACACGGTTCATTTGTACCAGGCCGATGGCGGCGTTGATGTTGCTCATATGTGCCCGATAGCCGCGCTCGGCCACTTCATACATCCAGGGCCGTTCCGATTGATAGCGGTCCCACGTGTTGTGCGTGATGCCCAGATTGCGTACGCACCGGATTCGTTCGGCCCATTCCGGGTTCGACGTGCACACTGCCCCGCCTTCGCCGCACGTTATGGTTTTGATCGGATCGAAACTGAAGCAGGTCAGGTGCCCGAACGCCCCGATCGCCTTGCCCTGCCAGGTGGACCCGAAGGCGTGCGCAGCATCCTCCACGACCGTCACGCCGGCGGCCGAAGCGACTTCAAGCAGATGGTCCATGTCCACCGGCTTACCGGCATAGTGTACCGGCACAATCGCCTTGGTACGGGGCGTGATCCGGCGGCCCGCGTCTTCGACATCGAGGTTCAGATCTTCCGGCCGGCACTCGGCGAATACAGGCACACCTCCAGCTGCCAGAACCGCCTGCACTGTCGCAGCAAAGGTCATGGACGGGACCACGACCTCTGCCCCGCGCACATCGGCAATCTCAAGGGCGAGATGCAGAGCCGCAGTACCGGAGGAGACAGCGATGCAGTGGTCGCTGCCGACAAACTCGCATACCGCGGTCTCTAAATCGCCGACAAGCGTACCCATTCCCAGCCAACCAGAGTCGATAACCGGTTTGATTGCCAGGAACTCGGCGTCGCTGATATCAGGTCTTGCCAAGGGGATTTGCATTTTAGCGCTTGATGCCGAAATAGTTGATTGCGTTCACGCCGCTATCCGGAAAGACCGGATAGTCGAGCACCTGCCGAGTCACGTTGAGCCCTGCACGTTTCAGGGCCCGTGTGTATTGGACATCGGTGAATCGATGGCGACCGGATTCATCGACCGGCGCGTAGGCAAATGTCCAACCGTTGGCGCTATGATAGCGCCAAAACAGCCGCGGCGAATGACGCATGGCGTAGAATTCATCACGCAGAATCTGCGTTCGACTCGGCGTTGCTTCGATACCCTCGCATGCAACGATCGCAGATGCCCAGCAGACACCGGCACAGACGTCGAACACCTGGCCGCGCAGAGTTGTCTGGAGCGCAGGAAGATCTGCCACGGCATCCCGGCAGCACCAGTTATGAGGAGTGAAGGCATTTCGAAGCGCTGCGTGGTTACTCCGTAGCGCCCATCGCCATCTGTTCGAAGTTGACGACATCACTCCCAGCGTCGTCGTCGAATGCCACGGCACCGACCTCGTCGCGAAGCTCCTGCCAGATCCTGTCGCCTTCCGGTGTCAGCTTTTCGGCCTGCTCGACCTCATGCCAGCGGTTCTTGGGCAGCTTGACGTAGATGGTGAAGCAGCGGCGCATGCCTTCGATCTGGTCCGGGGGGTACTGCGGCATGTCAAGCATAGTTGGGCGCATGATCGAACGTGCGATCAGGGCAGGATCTATATAACCCTCCTGCTCGGCGATGGTACGCAGCGGTGTACCATGGAATGGGCTGAAGGAATAGGCGTTGATGCTGTCGGCCTTGAATTGGCGATTCAGTTCGACGGTATCAAACGTCAGTTCGCGAGTCTCGTAGGGAAAGCCGAGAATGTTGTTGACACTGAACGGTACGCCGACTTCATGCACAATATTGAGAGCCTTGATGATTTTCTCGTTCGAACATTCGCGCCGAATGTGCTTGCTCCTGAACTCGGCATTGCCGTGCTCGACCCCGAAAGCCATGCGGAAAAGCCCGATATCTTTGAGTTGCTGAATTCGCTCGCGGGTGACAGTCTCGGGACGGGTCTGGCACCAGAAAGGAATCTTGAACTCGGCGTACATCTCGATAAACGCATCGAATTCCTTCGAGGAATACGCGAAGAACGTGTCGGCCCAGAAGTAGAACGCTTCTGCCTGGTACTGGTCGCGGAAAACCAGAATCTCCTCGCGGATCTTGTCGGGACTCTTCTTTCGAAAATGGTTGGTCGGCGTATTCTCACGATACAGTTGCCACTGCGACGGCGAATTGCAGTAGGCACACTGGTATGGACAGCCGCGATGGGTCTCAAGCGGAAACATACGCCAAACCTTGCCCTGCATCGGTTTATACAGCCGGCCGTCCGCGAAGATACTGAGGTCAAGGATCGGATTCGAATCGATTTCGATTGCCGGTCCCATGGCATTCGGCTTGACGCGGCCGTCTCTCTCCTTGACCCAGAGCCCCGGGATGTCGTCATAGGATTTACCGTTCTCCATCCGATCGCACAAGGTCGTCAGGACATGCTCGCCTTCACCGACACAAACCATGTCCACTTCAGCGTTGGCAATCACCTTGTCCGGTGCAAAGGTCGGAAACACGCCACCCATGATCGTGGGAATCTTGCGATCTGCTGTGTGCTTGAGCAGACTCATGCCAACCGGGTACATGTCCTCGGTTACTGAAAGCGCCATCAACTCGGGCTGAAACTCATCGACGATTCGGACAAAGGCATCGAATACGTCCTCTTCTACAAATGACTTGCGCAGCAGGGCATCGTCGAACGGCCGGGCGTTGAGGTTCTTTTCCTTTTCTTTATCGCTGTCGAAGAAGAATTCCGGATTCGGATAGTCTGTCGAATCGAACAAACATACGGAATGGCCTTGTGCTTTCAACAGCGTCGAAAACAGCGCAATCGCGGGCGGCAGCATATTCATGCCGCGCACATTCGGATAAACAAGCAGTACACGCATCAGGTGGCGGTCGATAAAATGGTGGTGGGGTCAAATTGCATTGGGGAAGTTACCGGATATGGGAACCAGAGTCAAGCATACGCCTGCCGGTTCGCCTCAGGTAACAAATGATTGCATGGTTTCGTCGCTGATCGGCGATACAAGCTGGGGCAGGTGTTGTCGAGCCCAGGCGCGAGCCTTGCCCTGTGCTCTGTCATGGTCACGAACGATGTCATGGATCGCAGTGTTAATCTCATCCGCCTGGACAACCGGCTGCGACTGTTCGGGAAACCAGCCGAGGGGGTCCATGTCCAGTGCCGTCTCGCGACCGACGACAACCACGGGAACGCCGGCCAGCGCGGTCTCCAATGCTGCGGTCGAGGCCATGACAATAGCGCAGCCGACGCGAGACAGCCATATGTCAAGGTTGCCATCAACCACTTTCATGCAGGCCGGCAGCGATCCGAATTCGTGGGTCTCCAGAAATTGCGGGAAGTTTGTCATCGGATGTGGCTTGATCAGCAACAGCAGCTCCGATTCGCTGCGGAACGCGGCGATGAGTTTGACGATCATCTCGTAAGCCGCTGTCAATTCCAGCGGCATTATCACGAGCACCGCATTTCTGTCCGCGTTGCCGGCGGTGACTGATTTTGCGCCTGCGAGGTGCGGAAATCGCAGCGACGGTCCGACCGCCAATCGCTCCGGTGCGTAGCCATGCCTCTCGAGCAGCTCCTTAAACCATACCGAGTTGCAGACGATGCGTTGCGGAAACGGGACTGTGCCGGAGCGATTCGTATGTGCGTAGGCCGAAAGAAACAGGGGCGGCGGCGCCATATAATGAACGAAGCCGATTGTCTTTGTCGCGGGCATGAACTCGTTGAGTGCGATAACCTGAGGTTTTTCCTGCAGGAAATTTTCGTGTACATCGATGTAGAAATCGAATCTGAACCCGCGGCGGGCGAATTTTTCGATTAACCGGTAATAAAGGATCGGCCTGGTGATCGGCATCTCGGACGTGCTGTTGCGACACATATGCCGCACCAGCCGAGTTATGTCGAGGCCCGCGAGCTCGTGCCGACCCGGCAGCAGATTTCGCTGGCGCCAAACAATTCCGGCAGCCCACAGGTAGTCGCGCAGCGAATAGTAACGCTCCGGCATGACGTATTTCAGACGGGCATTGCGGAACCACCGATAGATGCTGCGCCATCCGCGCCTCGCGTTGTTGACCCACGGCAATACAACAACCTCGAATCCGTTGTCCTCCAGCCAATGCGGCAGATCCCCGAAGTAGCGGTCGCGGCTTGCGCCGTCTTCGCCGAAATAGCTTTCATCAATGCAGGTATGCAGCAGGACACGCGGGCGGTCGCCGGCGCCGCGGAGAGAATCGTCGAGGTTCGGCGCCCACAGGCGCGCCATGATGATCTGTTTGATTGCGTGCGGGAGATATCGTGCCCAGCCCCTGATCAGGCGTTTCGTCAACGCCGATTCGGGCTCACTGTCCAGCCGAGTCACATCGGCGTTGTGGATGACGTCGCGGCAACTGTCGAGCAATGCGGCGCTGTCACTGAAAATAAGGATGTTGGGATGCTCGGCGACCAGATCGAGGGCCAACTGCAGATAGCATACCTGGTGAAAAAGCGTCGGGAGATGCGTGTTGCATTCCGCCAGGCGGCTGCTCCACCAGACCAGGGGGGTCTCCGTTTCGCCCGCCTGATTGAGCCAGTCGAGAAATGGTTGACGCAGTTTTGCTGCAACCGCCTGCAGGCGCGGGCCGACAGACAGCCGCGGATATTGGGCGCCAAGAGCACGCTCCCAGCGCTGGACCATGCGGAAATCGCACTGCAGGGAGACCCAGGGCGTCTCGGCCGGTACCCGGCTCCTGATGATTTCGTGCCGGACATCGTTGTCGGCGAGACAGATTGATCGATTGCGGCTCAATCTACCCGATTTTCCAGGCCCGGAATCGTTCTGCCAGCTTGTCCTGCTTCTCCATGCCGTCTTCGAGCATGGGCTTACGGGAATTGTTGTACCACGCGTAAAAGAGATCGGTTTCCCACGAATCACTGTACCCGTGATCGAGGTGATTGACGGTGTCGAAATGTTCCTGAAGCAGTGCTTCCGTTTCAACCCCAAAGCCACGGCAGGAGTTGTTTGCCTGGCCATCGACAGGGGCGAGATCAAGCTTTTTCCGAAACATGTTGACGTACGCGATGTTGACGTGGTCGTAGTCGTAATTGGCGTCGTCGATGGTGACGATTGCATTCGGGGCGAGCACGTCCTTCAGGTATTCGAGCTCGCCGCGCAGAGTGCACCACGTGTGCTCGCTGTCGAGAAAACAGAAGTCGACCTGCTCGTCGAGCTCGCGCAGGATGGGAATACCCAGGTATTCTGACAGACTGCTATAGGCGACAAACCGCCAGTGATCCCAGATGCTCTTGCGATGATGCTGCTCGAGCGTGTCGGTGCAGATGTTTCGGAGTTCGGCGCCCTTGGGGTTGGCAATGTCCCACGAGTAGAGGACGCCATCGTATTTCATCGCACTATGGAGCAGCGCAATCGTGCTGGCGCCGACACCAGTTTCGACGAGCACAGGGCGCTGCTTGCGGCAGTGTTTCTCGAACAACTGATGCAGTGCCAGATACTCGGAGTCGGGAATGGAGTTGACCCAGCGCGGCAGCAGCCGTTTAACGCCGAGCAGGAATCCTTCCTCATCCGCTTCGATTTCAGCCGGTGTTCCGAAATAGAAGTCGTACATGTGTGTCCCTCAGATAAAGTCACCGCCGTCAATGCGCAAACACTGTCCGGTGGTGAACTGGTTTTGCGATGAGATCAGATAAAGTACTGCTGCAGCAACATCCTTTGTCGTGCCGGCGGCCCCAAGCGGCACCATCGCCTGTCGCTTTTCAATTTCTGCAGGCGTGCGCTTGGTGGCTTCGGCGTGAAACCTGGTGTCGATAAAGCCGGGTGCTACGGCATTGACCAGGATGCCGCGAGACGCACAAACCTTTGCCAGCGCCCGCACGACTGCTTCAATGCCGGCCTTCGCCACACCGTACGCCAGCGTCGTAGCGCCGCCGCCGCGATTCGCTGAAGCGGTGCCCATCAACACGACACGGCCGCCGGTGTCCATATGCCGGATTGCTGCCTGCGCCAGAAAGAACGGCGCTGTCAGGTTGACTGCCAGGTCGGCGTTCCAGTCGTCGGGCTGGAGTTCCTCCCACGAGCAGACGCGATGGATGTTGCCGGTAAACTGAATCAAACAGTCGATGCCGCCACTCCAGTCTGTAAACGCGTCGACCAGGGACATCGCTGCTTCGCCGCTGTCGAGATCTGCGCTGAAGGATTTTACCTTCGCAGCAGTGTCCGTGTCGACGTATCGTTGCAGCCGATCGATCGATCGATTTCCGTGCAGGCCTATAGTGACCGGACAATCAAGCAGGTGCGGGATCAGCGCCTCGGCCATGTCACTGGTAGCGCCTGCGATAAGGATCCGGGCATCATCAAGTGGTTCAAAAGACGTCATTGGCAGTAAACCTCGCGGGCAAATTCCAGCGTTTGAGTGAGCGCAGTGAAATCGGGAGCCTCGGCCGAGCGCACCATTTCCAAAGTAATAAAACCATCATAGCCGATGTCCTTCAAGCCCCCTGCGTAGGCGGTATGCTTGATCCCGTCATTCGGCCCCGCGAAGGAGAGATTCGCACCACCGGTGTGGACATGCTTGAGGTACTCAACCTGTTCGGCAATCGCAGTGGGAGATTCGCCGTTGGTCGACATCGTGCGTATATCGAGATGCAGCGACAGGCCATCGCTTGCCGCCGCCTCGACAAGCTTGATGCCTTCCCGGTGGTTACGCACCAGGTCGGCATCGGGCAACGGCTCTATCAGGAACGTCACGTTTCGTGCGACACCGATCTCGCCGAGTTGCTGAAAAAAGTCAACCGCTTGCGACCACGCGGCGTCGCGAGACAGTCCATCGAGACTGCGGCTGCGTGGTGAACCAAACACCAGGAACCGCCCGCCGAGCTGTCGGCACTGCCTTGCGAGCCGATCGCAATATTCGAGAAGGTCGATCCGGTGCGATTCATTGACAATACGCAACTGCGGCACTTCGAACAGTAGTGAATGCAGCCCGACAACATCGAGTCGGTGTTGCCGCAGCCGCGCCGCAGTAGCCGCTATCTGGTCATCGGTTTCCAGCTCCGTCAATCCGGGAGCCAGTTCCACGGCTTCCGCCCCGGCATTTACCAGAAAGGCCAGAAGCTCGTCGTCGAGGCGCTGGCCCCACGCGATATTGGATATCGCCAGTTTCACTGCCCGTCAAACGACCGTACAGCGGCAGCATGGTTCAACCGCCGGCCGTTCGCCGTCGCTGTGCCGCTGCCGCAGTGTTGTGTATGCCTCCGAGCGCCATAGCGCCGAGAGGCCGGTGTTACGGACATTGCCGACGGCCAATGTCGAGCGATAATCGGTATCGCACGGATTGGTTTTGCCGTCGAACCAGACGAACATCCGTCGCCATAGATCGGAGCACGGTGTTTTCAGCTCAGCATTCGGAGGTGTGTCGTAGATGTTTTCCCACGGGTTGTATCGGACGAACGACACCTGATCGACATGGTCACTCCAGAACCGGACCATGTCGCCCATGTTCTGTTTCTCGGCGTCGAACATCACGCCGGAAACCCGGGTGATAATCGGGGCATCCGGATACTGTTGGTGCCGGATTCTCTCGAACATCCGGACATTGCGGAAGGTCTCTTCCAGCGAGCCGTTGACCCGGAACTCGCTGTATGTCGGCTCTTCTGCGGCATCGGCAGAAAAGACCAGCGTGCGGATACCGCCGGCAAGAATCGCGTGGGCATGGGCCTCAGTCAGCAGCGATGCATTGGTGTTCATCTTCAGTCCGAGAAATTTACCCTGGCAGTAGTCGAGCATGTCGTTGATCTCAGGATTGACCAACGGTTCGCCGCGTGACGCCAACGATCCGAACTCAACATGGGTCGCCAATTGATCAACGACCTCACGAAAGAGATCCAGCGACATTTTGCCCATCATCCCGGACTTGCGACTGGCAAAGAACTTGTCGGTTTGATAACAGAAGACACAACGGAAATTGCACACCGACGCCGGCTCGATCTGGATGTAGGGCGGATAATCGTCCAGCTCGCGCGTTATCGGGAAGATGTCGTAGCGATACCGATGGAAGAGATAGCGCGACAGTTCGTCATCGGCCAGGGTCGATATTTCGTCGGCGATGAACTGGGTGATCTTGAACGGTTGAGCGCTGGTCCCGGCGGTGTCCAGGTCAGCAACCGCACGTTGCAGGATAGCCTGACGACCAGCCGGTACACTTCCCTCGTTCAACGCCGCCTGCCCGATTTTCAACGCTCGGGCGGACTGCTGTTGCACGTCCGCCGCGATGCGTGAATAGAAGCCATCGAAGCTATGCTGCTTGACGTACGGTTGGGTGCTTTGCACGGAGATCAATCCGTCCCGTAGGGGAAGTTGTTGTGTTGCAGCCACCATTCGACCATGGGCATCTGCCATTGGAAGTCGACGTCACAGCCTGCCTCCTGCTTGAGCGGATAGATGCGCTTGCCCATCCATTTCTGTGGCGGCAGACCATCATCCATATTCTCGAGATTCTCGGGCCGCGCCACACAGCATGAGCAGTCAGCAAACCACACGTCGCCTTGACAGTCCCGATCACAGGACACTTCGTATTCCTTCACTTCGTCGAACGCCATAAATGGTTGGAGCGAACCGTCGTCGTCGATATGTCTGGCCCGGGTGGGAGCGTACATGTTGAAGCGCGACACGGTCACCGCGGAATCAAATTCCGGACGTTCCCGCATGACCGCGACCCCCTCGTCGATCGTCTTGGGGAGCAGGGTTGCAGCGTTGCAGAACAGGGTCACGACAAGCTCGGGGCGTTCCCCTTCGCGCCGGATAATCTCGTGGTAGCCGTGCGCATATGCGTCTTCGCCCAATGCCTCGCGGGTGCAGAGATAATCCGGTCGCTCAATGACCTTGACGTCATTTTCCTTGGCCAGCGTGATCAGCCGTTCGTCATCTGTCGAGAGATACACGTGATCCACCGATTGTGAACGTTTGGCTGCAGTCATCGGGTACCAGGCCAGCGGATGGCCGCATACCGGCTTCAGGTTTTTCTCTGGAAACCCGACGCTCCCTTTGCGTCCTAGAATGAGTGCTGCAATCATGAATCATCTCCTTCGATATTAGCCATCGTGTGTGCAATGACGGAGGCCGGCGCTGTTTCCGGCGACTTG
>CAJWLW010000128.1 GCA_913042885.1 uncultured Lentisphaeria bacterium
TCTGCTCGGCGCCGAAGTCGTTGTCCATACACTGGACTGCTACCACCAACGCAAGGTCAAAAAAAACCTCGAGCGCAACGATAATACAGCCGTCACGGTTCTTTGTACTCCCGATATCTCCGAGCGCGACTATTTCGACGCGGCGCTGCTGCAGGTTTCAAAGGGCGCCATGTCGAATGAACTGATGCAGGACAGCCTGCAGCAAATCCACCTGGCCCTCAAACCCGGCGGCAAATGCCTCACCGCGGTCGACAGCGATCACGCCTGGCAGCAACAGCAGTTGAAGAAGCTCTTCGGCAACTGCTCCGTACACGCTGCGCGCAAAAACGCCCCAGCCCTGCTGATCGCGACCAAGAATAAACCGCTGAAAAAAATCAAGAAATTCGATGCTGAATTCGACATGATGGTACCAGGCCGTGAAACCATCCAGTTGCGAACAGTGCCTGGCGTTTTTTCACATCGGCGGGTCGACGCAGGCGCCCAGGCCCTGGCCGAAGTCGCCGAGGTCCAGGCGGGCGACCGTATCCTCGATCTCGGCTGCGGCTGCGGTGTTGTCGGAATTTCTCTGGCTGCCAAGGCCGGGGACGCACATGTGACTTTCGTCGACTCGCACGTCCGTGCCACTATGGTCACCGAGCTCAACTGCAAGGCCAACGGACTGACGGATTATCGGGTGCTGCAAAATGACCAGGGGCTGAATGAAAAGGGGCAATTCTCGGTGTTTGTCGCAAACCCCCCGTACTTCTCGAACCACAAGATCTCCGAGCTTTTTATCCGCACAGGCTACCGCGTCCTGCAGCCTGGCGGCCACGCCTGGGTCGTCGCGAAAACAGCCAAGTGGCATCGAGAATTCATGGCCGAGATATTCGGCAACGCCGAGGTCATCCGGCGCCGTGGCTACGAGGTTATCAAAGCGGTGAAGAGACAACAATAATTGCCTGGTCCACATTTGACTCCTTGAAGAACGGAACGATCGCGTGTCATCGGCGGAAAAAAGCCATGGGTGCGTGTACATTCCACGCTGGCTGTCGATGTGAATCATGTTGGTTTGACTAAAGACTGGGAGACGATCACTATGGCTACCCCTGTTCAAATTGCCGATGCCCTCACTGCAGCAGGCTGCGAAACCGTTCTGCTCGGCAATGACATACTCGTGGCGCCGTTCTGCGGCCGTGTGCTTGCCGTTGCGCCCGACGGCAATGACAACGCAATCTGGCACAACAGCGCCTTCGACAGCGGTGATACGGCCAAGTCACTGCTGGCCGACGACGGCTGGCAGAATCACGGCGGTGACCGTATCTGGATCTCGCCGGAAATGGAGACGCATGTCCCCGTTGCGAATGATTTCTGGGGTTCTTACACCGTACCAAAGGCGATCGATCCGGGAAACTACGAGACTGTCGACATCAGCGCGGACAGTGTAACGATCGCCAGTGCCGGCACATCACGATTCTTCCGCTCGGATCGCGACGTCACGTTGCAGTGGACGAATACGGTCAGACGCCTCGACGCTCCAGATTCCCTGCCCGACGGCGTCAGCTTCGCCGGGTACGAGACGCGGACAAGGTTAAAGTCAACAGATTACGCGCCCGCACAGCCTGCCCTGTGGCGGCTGCTGCAGGTGATTGGCGGCGGCAGGGTCGTCATCCCCGTGCAGGGCGAACGACGGCTGCTGCCATTGTTCGGCGAACCGCAGTATGAGACGAGCGATGACGGTTCCGTGACATGTGCAGTTGAAACGGAAAGCAATTACAAACTGGCGCTGCACCATCTCGATTCACCCGGTTCCCTGCTCTATCGTCGAGACGATGGCGCCACGTCAGATCTTATTGTTCGTCGATTCAATCTCGTCGACGGCGCGGTCTACTCGGATGTGCCCAGTTCGGACGCGGGCAAGCGCGGCTACATCGTGCAGGTCTATATTGACGACGGGGGCTTCGGCGGCTTCGGCGAACTTGAACACCACTCGCCGGCTCTCGATGGCGACCAGAACGAAGTTGAAGATGTGACAACAACATTTGTCTATCGCGGTTCCGCAGAAGCTATTGATGCGTTGAGCGGGGAAATAGACTATTGACCATGGACTATGTTCCATGGTGGCCACCAGACACCGAAACCTGAGACTTGAACACTTATGAAACTCTACGTTTACGATCACTGCCCTTACTGCGTCCGCGCCCGCATGCCTTTCGGACTCAAGGGCATCGACTTTCAACTGGAATTCTTCCTTAACGACGACGACGACGGCCCGACGGCTTTGATCGGTACGAAGATGGTGCCGATCCTGGCAAAGGACGACGGCACGCACATGCCGGAGAGCCTGGATATCGTTACGTTTATCGATCAGAACTTTGGTGAGCCGGTGCTGGCCCCGTCCGCTAATCGGCCGGAACTGATCGACTGGCTGGCAAACGCAGCGCTGAATCCGCTGACCATGCCGCGCTGGGTCCAGGCGCCACTGGCGGAGTTCGCGACTGCCGGCGGGCTCGCCTATTTCACCGCGAAGAAGGAAGAATTGATCGGGCCGTTCGCCGCACATCTGGCGAACAGTGCCGAACTGAAAGAGGAACTGAACATCAAGTTGGTCACGCTCGCCGCAATCATCGAATCACCGGGGGCAGTCAACGGCACGTTGTCGTACGACGACATTCTGCTGTTCGGCCATCTGCGCGGCATTACCATCGTCGGTGGTCTCGAATATCCGTCGAAGGTGCGGGCATACCTCGATACGCTGTCGGAGAAGTCGGGAGTGCCGCTTTACGGAAGCATGGCAATCGACTGACACGCTTACGCGAATCTTGGTATTGGCTCCGGTTGTTGAGTTTTCGCCGCAATGTCATCTCACTGCCTGGGCGATTGCTCCCCGTCTCGGCCACCCGAGAGTCGTTTCCCGCAGGAACCTCGGACAATACATGTATTGGCAGGCACCGGCATGACCAGGCTGTTGTCGCCAGAACATGACGGAATGGCCGGCGGGTGCCTGCCAACCGGTCGGTCAGATACCGACATCGTCGCAAACCGGCGCGGTTCGAGTTAGACATTCGGACGGGTGTGTTTACATTGATCACGTACGACCAACCAGCACAGGAGAAATTCATGGACACAGATACGGAACGCTTCGGGACAGTGCCGCTATTCGATGATCTAGAGGGCATGCAAATAGCCGAACTGCTCGAGATCAGCAAAGGCATACCGACAGAGGTCGGCGACGATATTGTCAAAGAAGGCGCGACTGGTGACGGGCTTTACATCATCGGCAAAGGTGCCTTCGACGTGATCAAATCCGATGGCGACTCGGAAACCGTGCTGGCGCATCTCGGCGAGCTGTCTTTCTTCGGGGAAATGTCCCTGATCGGCAAGGCATCCTGCGCTGCAACAGTCCGCTGTACCGAACCCGGTCGCGTCACCCATTTGCCGGCGGCAGCATTCAACGCCAAGCTCGATGCCGACGATCTCAGCGCCTTCAAAGTTGTACGCAGCATCGCCTGTATCCTCGCCAATCGCCTGGCCAAGGCGGACGACTGGGTCGTCGACCTCAGCGACTGATAAAAATTCAACCGGTGGTTCGCGAGAAATAAAAAGTCACAGCTCACCGTCGGCAAGAATTGCCTCGGGGGCATCCGGCTGAGCTTCAACCAGGCCCCATTCCTCGCCGCCGACGCAAAGTCCGGTGCTGGCTCTGCGAGTGGAGATCGCGAGAATCCACGTTGGGAAAAAGCCCACCGTTTACCCGATAGCCTCGAGCTGGACGTCGGAAGAAACCTCGTACACCGCCTGCGAATGCGAGAAGCCCTTCAATTCGACTTCACCGACGGCATTGGTCGGACAAGCGCTCTCGACCATTTCATTGGTTCTCGCGGATAACAGAATCTGCCCGCCCTCGGCACGGCTGGAAAGGCGGGCGGCGAGATTGGTGACACTGCCGATGGCGGCGTAATCAAGACGACCCTCGAACCCGATCGTGCCCAACGAGGCGACGCCAGTTGCCATACCGATACCGAGCGCAAGGTCATATCCCTTGGCGGCCCAGGACTCGCGCAGGCAGAGATCCACTTCCTTCTGGATAGCAATACTCATCTTCACCGACTGCAACGGGTGATCATCCATCGGCTCAGGATCACCAAGGAACACCATCATGCCATCACCGGTGAACCGCTCCAGCGTACCACGATACCGGAAGATCACCGGGCCCACACAGGCCTGCAGCTCGCGGATCGTCGAAATGACTTCCTGCGGCGATGCGGTCTCCGCAAAACTGGTGAAGTGCCGCAAATCCAGAAAAACCACGGTGATCTCGCGGCGATGCTCTTTGAGAATGTCCTCGGCGCCGTCGGAGACGATGGAATCGACGATCTGCGGTGAGAAAAAGCGACGCAGGCGGTTGACCCGCTCGAGTTCCTTGACCTGCTCCTTGACTTTGGCTTCGAGATCGTGGTTGAGGTCGTCGATATGCCGATTGACCTCCAGCAGCATCGCCTGCGTATCCTTGATCCGCACCATGGAGCGGACGCGTGCGAGCATCTCCATGTAATTGTAGGGTTTGATCAGGTAGTCATCGGCACCTACTTCGAAGCCCTTGACGATTTCATTGGTGTCCGAGTTGGCAGTCACCAGAATGATCGGGAGCATCATGGTTTCCGGATTCTGCTTGAGTTCCTCACACGCCTCGAGCCCGTTCTTGACCGGCATGTTGACATCGAGCATGACCAGATCCGGCATATGCTTGAGCGCCATCGTCATGGCTTCCTCGCCGTTGTAGGCAGCGAGCGTCTTAAACCCTTTGGCTTGCAGATGCGCCACAAGAATCTTGACATTGGTGGGCACGTCATCGACCACAAGTACGGTATGAACACCGTGATCATTCATGTCACTCGAACTTGGCTGGAGGCTGGACGCCGGTCGCGCCATCGCGATTCCACTCTCTGTTTCGGTGTGGAATTTGGTTGCACCCGTACACGTCACGCGGCGGTCTGGATACGACATACCTCGCGAGACGAATACCTAAATGACACCATTCTGTAAGGAGTCAAACCGTAGCGGGTAAATCTGCGACCACCGACCGGGGCTGAGCCGCTCCAGGCATACACACGGGGGCAACCGGGAAATGTCATCCGGTGACGGCGTCCGTACCGTCGTCGTAGCGGTCGGGTGCACGGGATTCGGCGGTTTCCGGCAACGGCCCATCGACGACCTTTCCCTTGTCTTTGTCGTCTACGTCGACATTGTCAACTTCCGCGTCATCGTCGGCCAGGGCGTCCGGGATAACGGGAGCCGGCGTCTCCACATCATCGTCCGCCGGAGCTTCAACCAGCAGCGGCACCCCTTCGGTGCCATCATCATCATCATCACCGCTATCCGGGGTGTCTTCGTCCGAGCTTAAGCTGCCATTCCCTTTGAAGCGGCGGCGCTTCTCGGTCTCGCCGATCGGCATGTCCAGCAGGTCTTTGATCGCGAAGACGTCCATCGTCTCTTCGACAAGCAGTTGTTCGCCGAGCTTTTCGAGTTGGTCGCGATGCGTCATCAGAATCTCCATGGCACGCTGGCTGACGCCGGTAATGATCTGCCGTACCTCCAGATCGATCTCGCGGGCGGTTTCGGGGCTGTAGCCGCCGTGATAAGGCTCTTGACCATAGCCATCGATGTCACCGTAGTTGAGCAGGCCGACGCTCTCGCTCATGCCCCATTCACAAACCATCTTACGGCTGATCGCGGAGGCCTGCTTGATGTCGACGTAGGCGCCACTGGTGATTTCATTGAAGATAATCTCTTCGGCGCAGCGGCCGCCCATGAGCACCGTGAGCTCATCTATGAGCTCGGTCTTGGTATGTGTGTACTTGTCGTACTCGGGCAGGTGCATGGTCGCGCCAAGGGCGTTGCCTCGCGGGATGATCGTGACCTTGTGCAACGGCGTCGTATTGTCGCAGTGCAGACCGATGAGGGCATGACCGGCCTCGTGGTACGCAGTGACTTTCTTTTCGTGATCGTCGATGACGCGGCTGCGTCGCTCCTTGCCCCAGCAAACTTTGTCGCGAGCCTCTTCGAGGTCGTCCATATAAATGGCCATCTTGTCCTCGCGCGCCGCCAGCAAGGCGCTTTCATTGACCAGATTCGCCAGGTCGGCTCCGCTGAAACCGGGGGTGCCGCGGGCAACGATCTCGAGATCGACGTTGTCCGCCAGTTTGACTTTCTTGGCATGCACATTGAGAATGGCGTGGCGCCCTCTGAAGTCGGGCAAATCGATGCTGATCTGGCGATCGAAACGGCCGGGCCGCAGCAGCGCCGGGTCGAGGACGTCAGGGCGGTTGGTAGCAGCCATGACAATGACGCCGGACTTGCCCTCGAACCCGTCCATCTCCACGAGCAGCGCGTTCAACGTCTGTTCGCGTTCGTCGTGGCCACCGCCGTAGCCGCTGAAACGGGACCGACCGACAGCATCGATCTCATCGATGAAAATGATGCAAGGCGCGTTGCGCTTGCCTTGCTCAAACATGTCACGAACACGACTGGCACCGACACCGACAAACATCTCGACGAAATCGGATCCGCTGATGTTGAAGAACGGCACGTCGGCCTCCCCGGCAATAGCGCGCGCCAGCAGTGTCTTGCCGGTGCCGGGCGGACCAACCATGATTACGCCCTTGGGGATCTGGCCGCCAAGTCGCTTGAACTTGTCAGGATCTTTGAGGTAATCAATGACCTCCTCGACCTCCTCCTTCGCCTCCTCGATCCCAGCCACGTCGGAGAATGTGATTTTCTGCCGGTTCTGACTGAGTCGGGCCCGGCTCTTGCCGAACTGCATGGCACCTTTGCCGGCGTTGCGCAATTGGCGTGCGAAGAGAAAATACAGGATCAGCAGGACTATCAGCAGCGGAACGATGAACAGCAGCAGGGTGCGGCCGATCGGGTCTTTGGTTTCAATCTTCCAGTCGCCGACGCCGCTCTGTTCCACCATCTCCAGGAAATCATCACTGAGGAAAATTTCGGCTTCGTAGGCCCTTTCGTTTCCCTGATCATCCTTATACTTGCCGACGGCAACACTCCTATCGGTGCTTGGGTTCTTCTCGATGATTAGTTCCTTGATCTGGTTATTGGCCAGCAGTGAGAGGAACCCGGACGTCGACATTTCATCGTTCTCCTTGCTGCCCATCATGTATATGAGACCGAGCGGCAGGACAAAGAGAATAATGATCCAGATCAGCATCGTCGGAAACTGCGGCGGCGGCTTCATGTCGTTCGGATGATTTCCGCCGTCTTGATCCTGATTGTTGTCATCGTCGGGCATATAAACTGGCATCCTCGTGGGGGATCGGCATGATTACTAAAAAAACAGGGCGGTACAGGCTCATGGGCGAATGGTCCGGGCCACACCGGCAGGTGACCGGCGAATAAGTAGCCGGCGGCTTCAGAACAATCTCATGGCACCCGGTTCGAAGCCACGGCCGAAGATCACCTCAGGCACTCACGTGTTTAGCCAGAATATACCCGAGAACGCAGACAACCAGGAACAGCACGACGATGGTTCCAGTCACCATCATTTTGATCTTGGGATTATCGGCGCCCTTCGCCCCTTTCCCGGCGAACGGGCTGAAATTGGACATCTCCTCGACGGCCATCCCACCGGCGGTGTCTTCCAAGTTGATTCCGGTCTGCGTCGCCATTGCTGAAGTGATTGACTGGTCTTCGCAGTCGAACATGATCTCAATGCCGCCGACCTGCAGAATATCACTGTTCACCAGACGCTGCTCGGTGATTCGCACACCGTTGATCCGCGTCCCGTTGGTGCTGCCCAGATCGCGGGCCGAATATGTCCCGTCCTCGTTGCGAACAAGGTCACAGTGACGACCGCTTACCGTCGGGTCGGGGATACAGATGCTCTCCTGCTCACCCCGCCCGATCGAGTACATTTCTTCACTAAGTTCGTAGGTTTGCCCTCGCAATTGCTCTGACAAAACAACCAGTTTCGGTGTAGCCATGTCGGGTCCCGTTCACTCCGGAGCGATTTCCGGATATATTTGCAATGGATGGAAGAGACTATTGAAAGTCAATATATGATAAACCTCAACCCGTGTCAACACAAAGGGTTGCACACAAACCTGTAAATCTACCCGTACCTTGCCGAAAAACAAGACCCTGTCGCCACCTCCCAACCATAACATGTGACGAACCGTCACAATTGACGGCATTGTTGCGACGCCGGAAATAATCGCAAGTTTCCAGTTGCACACCGCTTATACGCGATATAGGTTGAGGAAATTCCATACAAGTTGTCGCGAGGCTCCCATATCCGACCCTGCCCTCTCGCCGCAACAGCTTGCGACATAACCACTTGGCACCTACAGAATAGCGCCGGGCACAGTACGCAACTGTTGATGGACGATCCAGTAATGTGGGTATGCCCGGAGCGCTGTTTCGCGGCACCAACCACAATCTGTCACCACCTGCCATAAAGGACGTTCACTAACATGTACCGAGC
Source organism: uncultured Lentisphaeria bacterium (assembly GCA_913042885.1). Next base: position 8,474 of record CAJWLW010000128.1, read on the forward strand.
CTTGACCTTTGCAGCCCTGGCAACTCTCGTCGGTTGCCGTACCCCGGCCCTCCTGCCACCTGTCGTCGACTCGCAGGAACTGCCGCCGTACACCGTACTCACAAACACGATGCCGGACGCTGCGCGAAACCATAGCGATCAGAATACCGCCGACAACAACGCCGGTAACACCGGCAACGACGCTTCGGGAATTACCGGTCTGCCCGGTCATGATGGTGGTTTCCGCGTGATCGAGCCGCCAACAAACCCACGCGAAGACTGGGACAAGTGGACGACATACGACGACCCACTGCCGGTCAGCGGTGGCGACAAAGGCACCATGGTCGTGTTCCTGGATCCCGATCAACGTTGGACGCCGATTTATTTCGCCTACAACCGGAATGTGATCGGCGACACCGAACGACGCAAACTCGAACTGCTCGGGCAGTACCTGCTCGAGAACACCCGCTACCAATTGGTCATCGAAGGGCATTGCGACGAGCGCGGCAGCGACGCATATAATCGTGCCCTGGGCGAGAGCCGGGCCATCATCGTGCGCGATTATCTCGTCGACCTCGGAGTCGATCACAACCGCATACACACCCATTCTTACGGCGAAGACAAACCCGCTGAAACCGGCACGAGTGAACGTGCATATGCCAAAAACCGTCGTGCCGAGTTCGTCGTGTTGTCACCTGAAAATTAACAACTCCGCAAGCATGAACAGCGCCCGAAAATGTCGTAAATGTGACGAACCCATTTCGGGCAACGTTCCCCCCGACGGCATCGTCGTGCGCTGCGAAAGCTGTCGCTGGCTGAATATTTTCCTGGCGCCGGACAGCGACGGAAAGTTGCGGTTCGGCGAGTACGAGGTCATTCAGGAAGTCGGGCAGGGTGCAAATGCCGTTGTCTGCAAAGCCACGAAAAGTGATGACGACAACATCCGCGCTGTTAAAATCTTCTTCGCCGAGCTGTCAGTGAATTCGCATGCATACAGCGAGTTCACGCGCGAAACCGAATTCTCTGTCGGTGTCGTCCATAACAATATCTGCCGCACGTACAGCGGCGGCGAGATTGAGGGCAACCGGTATCTCGAACTGGAATTTATCGACGGCATCAACCTCGCACAATACCTCGAATACTATGACGCCATGGACCCAATGGACGCGTTCACGGTAGCGACCCACGTTGCCATCGCCCTCGATTTTGTCTGGTCCGATTTTCTCGCCATTCACCGGGACATCAAACCACAGAACGTAATGGTCGACAAGGCCGGCTACGTCAAGGTGCTCGACTTCGGCCTGGTCACCGCCCACGAACGTTCGGCCGTCGACATCAGTGCCGTCGAAGGCACGCCGTTCTACCTGAGCCCCGAGAGCGTCACCCAGGATGCCTACCAGGACAATCGTTCCGACATCTACTCGCTCGGCTGCACCCTCTATCATCTGATCGCCAATGAGCCGCCGTTCTGCTATGACGAGCTGCTCGATGTTATCAACGCCCGCATCAAAGAGCCGGCGCCCGATGTCCGTAAGGTCAAGCCGGATATCCCGGAGACGGTCGCCAACGTCCTGCTGACCATGATGGCGCGAGAACCTGAAGACCGCTATGTCACGGCGCGAGAGTGTCTCGATGATCTGCAGCGCGTCATTCGGGGCGAAGCACCGCTGCTGATCGATCCGTCGCGGCCGAAAGTGAACGTCTGACCCAGGGTAAACGCATGCGAGCTATCTACGCATTTTCCGGTGATCCGATCACTTACGGGCATATCGACATTGCCCAGCGCGCTGCACGCACGTACAGCGAAGTCGTGGTCGCAATCGGTGAAAATCCACAGAAGGTCGGTGACTACCTGTTCACCAGTGACGAACGTCTGGCTTTGTCGCAGCAGTGCTTCAACGGTCTCGATAACGTCAACTGCGTCCGCTTCACCGGGTTGCTCGCCGAATACGCCTATCGCAATGACTTTGACTTCATCGTCCGCGGCGTCCGCAACAACAGCGACCTCGAAGGCGAGATGGTGCAGTTCGCCGTCAACGACAGTCTGCACGCCGACGTCGACACCGTTTTCTATCCAACCCGTCCGGGGTTGTCGCACATCAGTTCCAGCGTCGTGAAGGCAATCGTCGCCGATGGCGGAGATGTCAGCGATTACTGCCCTCTGCATGTCAAAGAAGCCTTGGAGCGGCGCATACGCGGCACCTTCACGGTCGGCATTGCGGGCGGCATTGCTGCCGGCAAGACACACGTCGCGCAGCAACTTGTCGAGCAATTGCAGAAGCAGGTGACCGCAACCTACATCAGCCTCGACGAAGTCGGTCACTACGTGCTCAGCGATTCCGACGGTGCCATCTACCGCAAGACCCGCGACCGCATCGCTGCCGAGTTCGGGCAGCATCTCGTGCTCAAGAGCAGCGCCATCGACCGCCGTGCCCTCGGCCAGATTGTCTTCGCCAATCCCGCTGCACTGACGCAGTTGAACCAGGTCATGCGCGAGCCCATGCTGGCCCGGCTGTATGAGGAGACGCAGACCTCACCGCGCGGCATTGTCGTGCTCGAAGGTGCCATCCTCGTCGAAGCGCAATGGACCAAGTTGGTCAATAACAACATCATCCTGGTCGATGCTTCCGAAGCAGTCCGACTCGAGCGCCTGATGAACCGGTCGCAGATCGAGACGAGCGAAGCCCGCCCGAAGATCGAGCGACAGGTGAGCAGCGACGAACGCCGCACCATGATGGAACGGCATATCGCCGATGACGGGTGGGGCCGGCTCTGGCACCTCAACACCAACGATGGCAACCCCGACATCGCCGCGCTGTGCAACGATATCCTGGCGATCTTCGAAGAACGGTGAGAGGTTCACCACGAAAACACACTTGATCGCACGGCACCGGCCCTAAGCAAGATCACTGATCATATCGCAGGTCCCAACAGCAGTGGACTGCGGACCTGCTTTGCGACAATCCGCATTTCTCACAGGGAAATGCAGCTGGAGAGTTGGTGACTTGGCCCCCTCTCTGCAAGATTCGCCGCCGCCCCAACCATCTCGCCGGTGCCAATACTTTGTCTACACCCCGCGCAGCCTGACTCGCGGCCCTGGTGATCATTCGACAACGCCGGGCGCAATGCTGCACCCCGAACCACGGTCAAGATTGATTCCATATTCGCGGTACCGTCTTCGTCGTTGTCACATATATCAGGACAAAGGGTAGATTGTCCCTACGCCTCCCCCACCCCGTCGCGATCTTTGCGACTCCGCACTTTTGACCCCTACCGGGCGCCGCCAAGGGTTGCACACTCCGGCCTCCTGATGATATAGTCCCAACGCTGATTCAACAATTCCACTTCAACCCCGACTCTTGCGATCCATGGCACACGTCAACGAACACTATC
>CAJWLW010000129.1 GCA_913042885.1 uncultured Lentisphaeria bacterium
GCTGACCACACTGTACGACCAGTGGCGCGGAGAAGAGACGCCGTCCGCACCGCTGCCTGGCGTGCCGTTGGCGACGCCTGAGAACCTCGAGAACCTGGAGTCGTTCCTGACCCGCCCGCTGCCGCCGCAGCGACTCGCGTGGCAGGTCCTGTCGCCAACCACCGCCGACGGGCGTTTCCCCATTCGCGTCACCACCGGCGAACAGGAACTGCTGCTGGGGATCGTCCTCGGGGAGCGCAGCCCGCCGGGGCGGGTGCGGGCTGAAAGTCAAACCGGCCCGCTGCGGGCGCTGCACCTCGAGTATCCCGCACCCAGCCGGCCGCCGGTGTTCTGGCGACCGTTGCAAGCGTTCGGTATCGACTGGGACTGTGGCTGGCTCGGGGTTTATCTGCTCGCCTATCTGCCGGTGATGTTGGCGCTCCGGTGGGCATTGAAACTGCCGTAAGGCGATGGGGTACCCGCTTGCAGTCACGTCGTAAGGCGGTGCCCGGGTGATCGCGGCTGCACCAACGAAACGCAGTTCACAGAGCTTCCACACCCAGGCTAATGACCGACGATGACGTGCGGATGGGACCGGGCCGAGTCAATGACAAGGGCATGTGTGGCGAGGGTGCCGTCCGTCGACAGGACCGACACCGTGTAGCTGCCCGGCCGGACGGCGAACATGCCCCCGGGCGGTGCGTGCGAGCTGAAATTCTGTGCCAGCCCGGACTGTCGCATTCCGAGGATCCCACCGTCCGGGCCGTACAACCGAATAATCGTGCCGGGCACTGTCGTGCGCGGCAGACGAATGCTGATCATCGAATGGGGGTCCTGATTTTTCGGTGCGCCGTTGATCAGTACAGCGGCGTGGGTGCGTTCGCCCATGATCAGCAGGTCCATGTCCCCGTCGTGATCCCAGTCGGCCGGTGCCAGGCCGGTAACGTCGCCGGCGGCAGCATACCGGGCGAGACCCGAAGCGGCGCTGGCGTCGGCGAACGTGTTGTGGCCCAGGTTCAGGTACAGTCTGGCGGGCGCATCGTGAAAGCCGATGACGAGGTCGAGCATGCCGTCGCCGTTGAAGTCTGCCGCCGCTGCCGAGCGGGCGTTGCCGGGCAGCGCCGTCAGCTCGCCGGCGGCGTCGAAAATATCGGTGTAGGTGAAGTCGTTGTTGTTTTGCAGCAGCCGTGAGCGCCGGCGCTGCGGCACGAAAATATCGAGGTCACCGTCGTTGTCGAAATCCCCAAAAGCGGTGCCGAGCTTGTGACTGTTGCTGACCTCGTATTGCACGCCGGCATCCAGTGCCGGCTCAAAGAGCCGGCCGCCGGCGTTGCGCGCCAGCACGCCGTTGCCGTAGTTGTATAGGAAGTCCGGAAAACCATCGGCGTCGAAATCCGCGATCGAGAGGAAGTCACCATTGCCGACGCCGATGCCGCTTTTGCCGAGGCCCCACTCGCTGCTGGCGTCGGTGAACCAGGTGGTCGGCCCGCCCTGGTTGAGGAACAGCACGATGCCGGACTCACCGTTTGAGATCAGGATATCCGGGCGGCCGTCGCCATTGGCGTCGATCCAGCCGGCGCCCTCGGTATTGCGCCGGGCGAGGGTCGGCAGCAGCGCCGAATCGTCGCGAAAGGTGCCATCCGAATTGGTCCACAGTGCCGGCGTCGACACAAAGAGGTCGAGGTCGCCGTCGCCGTCGTAGTCGGCCCAACCGGCACAGCGGCTGCCGCCGCGCAGTCCGACCTCGCCGGTGACATCGACGAATTCGCCGGCGTCATTGCGGTAGAGCCGGTTCATCTGGCTGGAGCAGACGAAGGCGTCGAGGTCATCGTCGTTGTCGAAATCGGCCCAGGCGACGCCACGGGCTTGGCCGCCGGCATGCGGCAGCGGCAGCGCGCGCACGAAGATCTTCCCGTCATCCGGAACGAGCCGGTCGATGATGAGCCGCCCCTCGGGCGGCGTGTCATACACCAGCAGCATCAATTTCGTGACGTGCTCGCGGTCAAGGATCGGCGAGGCGAACTCGGAGTCGGTCGCGGTCTTGAAAGTGGCCGTCTCGAGATCGACGGTGCAGTCGTAGCGCCAGACGCCGGGCGGCAGCGTTACCGGCGGCGATTCGAAATACTGCCAGTCCGGCGGCGTGTTGAAGCCGATGGCGACGGCCACGGGCTTGTCGGATTGATTGCAGGCCTCGAATACCAGGCGTTGCGCGGCCGACAAGTCCACGTCGAACTGGCAGGTGACGGCCACCTTCTGCCGGGTGCCGCCCGGTCGATAATCGATCTGCATCACCCGTCCGCGTGCCGCAGTGTCGGGCGTTTCGAGGGTTGCGGGGTCAGCCCAGTTGGCGACGCGCCAGTCGGTATGGCTTTCAAACCCGTCCACCTTCTGCGTCGAGGGCTCGCCAGTGGCCGACCGGATCACCAGCGGCACTGTCGTTATCGGCATCTTCCGCTTGTTGTCGTCGAAAAAGTCGGCGCGTGCCAGCGGCCGTTTATCGGGGTTCGGCGGCGGCGGCTGGCGTTTGCCGGCGAGGACATCGCGAAGGATCGTTTCCAGCTCCGGTGTCGTGCCCTCGAAGGTACGGTTCAGCCATATCTCGATATGGGTGAAATTCCACCACACCTCGTCCGGCTTCGAGGTCAGTTTCCCGAACAGTTGAAACCAGAACCCGTTGGTATGCGCCACACAGCCGAGCTTGCCGCCGCCCTGGTCGGCGTAAAAGAACACGACCGGATCGCCAATCTTCAGGTTCGTCACCATTGCTTCCGGATACCATTCCTGGCCGACGCTGAAGTTCATGTTGATGCGGGTGAACTTCGAGGTCCCCTTGATCGTCCCGGTGATTTGCGCAACCGCGGTGCGCTTCCGTGGATCAGCATCGACGCTGATGATTTCGGCGGTGGCGATCACCTCCGACAGGGCCATTATCTCCTCGAGCGTGAACAGGCGCCGGATCACCCCGTAAGCGGGTTGCAGACCGGCGAGCGCGAGGGCGACGATCGCGGCAAAACAGAGCGCGGCGGGGCGTTGTCTTTGGGGCAGTGCCATACAGGTACCTGTTTTTTTTTTGGAATATAGCGTCGTGCGGGGCGAATTTTTCGATAGGCTCAGACGAACCGCGGCCATCGAGAGACAAAAGTGGACCCAGGCTGGGAAGTGACAGACACTAATCCGGCGCGGCGGTGGCGCGGATTTCGAACGGACCGGGCAACTCCCCGGCCGGTATTTTGCCTTCGCGAATATCCTCTACAACGGCCCCGCGCGGACCGTTGCGCAGGGTTGTTCGGAATTGCTCGAGCGCCAGGTCGCGGCCTGCTGCCACGACCTCGACACTGCCGTCGGTGAGGTTGCGCACCCACCCGCGCAGGCCGGCCGCGCGCGCCTGCCGCTGGGTAAAGGCGCGAAACCCCACCCCCTGTACCCGACCTGTAATGATCGCCTGCAGGCGTGACTCGTCCACCGCCCGCTTTGCCGGCGGCGGGATCACGGCCTCGATTATCAACCCGACCGGCGTCCCGGCAGGCGGCAGCCGCGCGAGGTCGGGCTTGTAGCGCAACGGTTCGCCACCTTGTCGCAGCGGATTCTGAATCAGGACGCTGGGATCCCGGTGATGGAGCGCGATGAGATTGTTCGTCAGCGAAGCCTGCAGGACCTCCCGGCCTGTTGCTGGATCCAGCGTCACGCGGGAGCCGGTAAACACCCATTCAACCGGCGGCATTGGCGCGCCGGTTTCGCGGTCCAGGATCAGTGATTCCACCGGCACCCGTTTCGCGGTCTCGTCTTCGCGCCAGGCGACTGAAATCCGCAGTCGTTCGCCGGTGGGCGGGCGGTACATGCCCTGGTCCGTGCCGGCGGGGGCACCGGTTTGCCACCCGGACTCGATGAGAGACTGGTACAGGGCTGCTGGTTTCGCCGGGCAGATAAACAGCGCTTCATAGGTCTTGCCATCGGGACCGCAGGCGAGGTATTCAATTGCCCCGCGCAGCTCCGGGTAGATCCCCTGGCGGGCGACGGTGGCCGTGAGTCGAATCTGACCGAGCTGGCGGTCGATGACAATGGCGGGCGGTTGGTCAGCGCTGCCCAGGTGCGGGCCGGACAGAAGCAAGACAACGGCTACAGTCAATGTGCATTTCATGGTCGGGAGGGCAGACTGATTTGGGGCAGTTCAATTTCGGGATGCAAGAAATAAAGCGTTGAAACAACGGTTTTACGAACGTCGCGCACGTTTGCGTATCAGGCAGACGCTTGTAACAGTGCGTTGGTCGTATACCCTTTCTTCCTTCTCTGAAACATCGAAGCTGAAAAGGTATCTGGATGCGACATTATAAACTTTGGGCAACGGGTATCATGTTGTGCATTGCGGCCTGTTTGTCGGCTTGCGCGAACACGACCGCCCCAGCCGCCCCGCAAGCATCGGACGCAGCAGCCCCGGTGGAAGAAATCGAGATACTCAAAATCACTGTCGGCACGGCAACCCAGCTCACTACCAACAGCTATCAGAATACGTCCGCGCTGTCGGTGTCGCGAACGGGCGCTGTTGCCGCCCATTATCCAAAGCCGCCGAGAGAGGTCAAGAAGTACCGCATCTCGAATGACGCCGGCAAGACCTGGGGCGCCGAGCTCGATGCGCCGACGAACTGGAGCGGCGCCATGAGCGTCGGGCTGCGCGATGGCGGCGTGCTCAAGCTGAGCACGGAAACAATTCCCGTCGACGGCGAGCCCGGCTGGTTCGATATGGATGTGTTCAAGGGCACGGACGATTTTTCGAGCTGGGAGGTGTGGACGTCCCAGATACATGTCCCGGATCACGCGCCCGGCTTCGATGTCACGTATCCGTCGACGGCGAAAGGACCGATCATCGAGCTGCCGGGTGGTGAGCTGCTGATGCCGATGTACGGCCAGTTCAAGGGAGACACCCAACATCGTTCGTACCTGGTCCGATCGACTGACCAGGGCCACACGTGGTTGTACTATGCAACGATCGACTACACACCCGACGATCCCAACCCGGAACTCCCGGGACACTACGTCGGTGCCTGCGAATCCAGCGTCGTCCTCTTGCCGAACGGGCAGTTGCTTGCCATGATGCGAAAGCAGTTGGCCCATTTTCCCGGCGAGTACAAACCTCTGTACCAATGCCGCTCGGATGACCTGGGCAAGACCTGGACGACACCGACACCGACCAATCCTCACTTGATGTGTATCTCGCCGACCCTGCAGGTGCTCGACAACGGTGTCGTCGCCTGCCAGTACGGCCGGCCGGGGTGCCACGTCGCCTTCAGCCTCGACAACGGCCATACGTGGCAGGACAACGTTACCCTCACGGACCTGCCGGAACGGCCGAGCCTTGTTGACCAAGCAACGATGGCGGGGCCGGGGATCACCGGTCAGTTCGACATGGTCAAGGCCGGTCCGAACCAGCTCATCGTGATCGGCAGCGACGAGGAAGGCACGAAGGTCTGGCCGATCACAGTCGATCGGATCAAGGTGTCGCCGAGAAGCGTTGCCGTGCAGGGACGGGTCGTGGACCAGAAGGACGAACCGATTGCCAACGCGAACATTGAACTGGGCCCCAACCGTTACGCGCTCGACTGCTGGCATGAAGACCCGACCGTCAAAGATGCCTGGGATCGACGACCGAGAACGGTCGGTTCACCAGTCATGGGATATCGGGCAATCAGTGAAGGAAATCCGATTGCGCAGACGGACGGGCAGGGGCAGTACCGCTTCGAATCCGTCAAGTGCGGTGAATACGTCATGACGGTCGAGGCCGACGGTTTCGCGCCGCAGTTTCGGCATATCAAAGTTGATTCGACCGAACCGCAGGACTTTCGTCTGCCGGCCGGTCGCAAGGTTTCCAGTCGTGTTTTAGACAACCAGGGCGAACCGGTCGCGGGCGCTTGCGTCGTGCTGAATAACTGGCATACACACACGGATGCCGATGGCTACTTCCACTGGTCCGTCGAGGCACCCCTGCCTGAACAGGTGACGACCCGGGTCGACAAGCGGTACAGTGCCGAGATTCCAGGTTCAACAGCCATGAAATACGGCACCGAGAAGAGCACGGTGCCGCTGTCACAGATCGAGCAGCAGCCGTTCGTCCTGCATGAGTGACTGAGGGCTGCGGGCGGGAAAATGCCTCACGAGCCGTGCATGCCATGCCCGATGCGTGGATCAAGAATGTTGCGGAGGTCGGAGTCGAAGGGTGCGTCACCAATGGTCCGCTCGGTGTTGACCGGTTCAGGGTTCAGCCGCCATCGCACCAGTCCGATGTCCCTGGGGGTGAAATCGTTCTCTTTCTTCACGCCGGCCTGGCTGCGGTAGCCGGTCCCGAAGACGGTGAGGATCGACCCGTCCGGAAGCGGCACCGACGAGGTCCCGATGCAGTTCGCCCACCAGCCATGCGGCCCGCGTTTGCGGTTGCCCACCCAGGCGTGGAGAATGTAGCGGTGATCGAGGTCCCAGGTGCGGCCGTGGTCGTGGCTGACGACAGCTTCGACGCCGAACTGCGGGAACCCGTTGCCGTCCTCGACGTAGCCCTCGCGAACGACATAGGTCATGACAATGTCGTTATTGGGCAACCGGAGCGGGGACGGATGATGACGCCCCCAATCGTAGAGTTTCTCTACCGTTGACCAGGTGCGGCCATCGTCTTTGGAGACTGCGACCCCGAGTCCTTCGAAGTGGTCGATAGTCTCATCCAGGCGGTGTGGAATGTCGGTCCGGCAAAAGCCCAGCAAGTCGCCGTTTCCGGCCCGCATCAATGCGACCTCGCTGACCTCCTGCCACTGCGGCACCTTGATACTCTCGCTCCATGTCTTGCCGGCGTCGGTACTGAAGCGGATGTAGCCCTGCTGATGGGCGTGCTCGACCTCTGGCGGATGCAGCCAGGCGTAACCCGTCTCGGTGAGCCGGGTGACGTTGCCGGTCTCGTCGCGCTCGACCAGCGGCGGGTCCCAGGTGTTCCAGTCTCTGCCGTCGCAAGTTGGGGTCACGGCAACGGAATCGCCCCAGGTATTACCGTAGTCCCGGCTGAACCAGCGGCCGCTACTGCCGCAGACCGCCTGCCCGTCGCCGAGATAAGCCAGGCCCGTGCCCATGCTGCCGGCGGGGCGGCCGTCGTTGTCGACACTCACCGGGCGCGGCTCCGTCCACCTGTCGCCATGATCGTCGCTGGTCATGACAAAGGCGCGATGCGGATACTCGCAATTGACCAGCATGAGCAGCCGATCTTTCTCCGGCATATAAACCATATAGGGGACGGTCACGCACCGGTTCCAACTCTCGGTGAGGATCCGGAACTGTGCCGGCAGCCGGATGCGCTCGGCGCTGCCGTTGAGTTGGGTGACAGTGAAAGGCATTGCTGGTTTCCTCAGCTTGGGATTTCATCGACGCGAAGTTTCGATGCGGTCACCAACGTAGCCGTGTTTATTTGCAAGACTACCCGTTGATTTTCGGGTTCTGGTGCAGGGAGGGAGGTTTGCTCTACAGTATCAGTCCAGCCAACCAGGAGACCGTCGCAATGAAAACCAGCGCAATGACAGAGCCCGCACTCGCTGTTCTGCTCCTCATAACCGTCGCTGGTTGTGCCACGCTGCCGGACAAAAACCCCGCTCCGCCGGAGTCGAGCCAAAGTCCGAATCTGAAATGCCCGAAGATCTCGGAAAAAATAACGCTGGACGGCAAGCTGGATGAGCCGACTGGTCGCGGGTTGCAGAACTTCCGTTTATGCTTTCCCGCGACTTACTATGGTGGCGATTCGGCGACTGAATGGGATTGCGCCATGAGATCGAACGTGACTGTCGACGGCACGTTGAACAACTGGCGCGACCGCGGCTGGGCAGTCGAGCTCGCCATCCCGTTGGCCGACCTGAATGAGGTGTTCGACGAGCGTATCGAGTCTGGAACCCGGCTGTTATTCTCATTGTGCCGTTACAATTACGGCCGTTATTTGGATGCCAAGGAGTTGAGCAGCACCTCGGACCTGGCCGTCACCAATTTCCACCGCTACGAGGACTTTGGCACTATCGAGTTTACCCGAGAATGATTTCAATCCGAATTCGGCTGTGAAGCCGTTTTGGAAACCACATACGTCACTGTCTGGTCGACTGCTACGTCTTTGATCGTCGAGGATGCACCGCCCGGGGCGAGGATCTGCAGATTGACTGGGCCGGCGTGCTCGCCGAGGCCGAAATGCAGCGTCAGGTCGTGCTGGCTGCCCGCACCGGTCCCCCCCTCCACCTGGCGCGTCAACAGTTTGTTGTCGATGGCTATGCGTACCTGTGTACCGATGGCGGCGCTGTTGACCGTCTTGCCGTCGCCCTTCAGATGTACTTTCAGCCAGTGATTCTGCTTCGCGGGCGTCGATTCGCCCGGTATTGCATTGCCGTTGTTGACGAACAACTTGTGGTCAGTGATCAGATCGAGATCCCCGTCGTTGTCGAAATCGGCCCAGGCGGCACCGTAGGTTTTGCCCATGTCTGCGAGGCCTGCGGCTGCGGTTACGTTGGTCATGATCCAGTCCTGATGCGATGTCTTCCCGTCGTTTCGAAAGAGGCGGGCGCTGTCGCCGGGATAGACGGTCGTGATATACAGGTCCAGATCCCCGTCGTTGTCGTAATCACCCAAGGCCGGTGTGGCGTATGACTCCTGCCAGTTTGCGCCGCTGAGCTCGGTGTTGCGAAAAAAATGCCAGTCGTTGTCCGGGTTGCGATTGCCCGGACCCATGTTCTTGTAGAATGCCGCGAAGTCCTGCGTGCCGTCGCCCCAATTGTGCCGGAAGTTGCCGACGAACAGATCGATATGCCCGTCATTGTCGACATCGCCCCAGGCGGAACCGATGGTATGACCGAAGGCATGACCGTCGCCCGGTTTGTAATGACCCTGCACGCCGTACGCTTCCGCCGTGTTCGCAAAAACCGCGCTGCCGTTGTTCTGCCAGAGGATGTTCGGCTGTAGGCTGTAGTGGGAGACGTAGATGTCCTGGTCGCCGTCCTGGTCGAAGTCGCATGAGGTGACTGCTTTCGTGCGCAGGAACGGCTCCGCCTGTTCCCAGTCCCTGGTGAAGACGCCGTTGTTATTCATCATGATGGCGTCGGGCTGGGATGCATTCCGGAATTGGAACCCGCAGACATAGAGATCGACGAACCCGTTGTTGTCGTAGTCGGCCCAGCTGGCGCCGTAGGTGTTGCGCGCTGAGATCGCCGGCATCTCGACCTTGGTGAAGGCTGCTTTCTCTGCAGTGCTCTCGTTGCGGTACAGCGCGTTGCTGTCCCAGGCGTAGATATCGAGACGCCCGTCGTTGTTGTAATCCGCCCAGATACCGTCGAGGCCGAATTCGTCGGTCACGGCAAACACGTCTTTGAAGCCTGTCCCGGCGTTATTGCGGTAGACGCGGTTGCCGCAGAGGAAATCGACGAAGCCGTCGTTGTTGTAATCGCCCCAGGCGATCCGCTGCCCGGCCAGGCCCGGTACCAGCTCTGCGGTTCGGTTGGTGAAAGTCTGGCCGCCGCATGGCACTGTGCAGAGTATCATGACTGCCAGATTAAACGGCATAATAAACAGCCAATTCAGTCGCAATTGCATCGCTTTGCCTATTCTGCTTGCCAGCTTGGAACCGCATCTTTCTTCCCTCTGTCTCTCCACCAGCCGGAGATTATGATGATGAAAGACAGGGTACGGGGCGGGTAAGCTATCCCCGCGGCCAGACGGTTCAACAGGATGACTGCGGTATTGTCAGATAGAATCGAAAAATCGTTGGTCCGGCAACTTCGACAACCTTCGAAACCGTTGATTATTTCCGGCCATAAGTATATAGTGAAAATCTTGGACACTAACCACTAAGCACCGATGTAGCGACGCACACATCGCCGTTGCCAGATACCGCAAGGTCGAACAAGATGTCCCGCCGCCGCTTCACCCTTATCGAGATGCTCGTCGTCATTGCCATCATTGCCGTTCTGGCTGCGATGCTGTTGCCCGCGTTAGGCTCAGCCCGCGAACGGGGTAAGCAGATAAGCTGCCTGTCAAACACCAAACATTTTGCCATCGCCTTCCAGGCGTATGCGTACGACCACGACACCCGCCTGCCCGGCGTCAATCGTCCGATAGACCCCGGCGGCTACCCCATTTCCTGGTACTATTCACTGAGTGAATACCTCAGTTTTGAATACAGCGATCACGTTGCCGATGTGTCGGTAACAGCGCCGCGCAGGTGGGATAAGTTCCCGGATATTTGGGACTGCCCGACCGCCGTCAAGCCGTCATCCGAGGAGTTGTGGACGTCGCCACCCGGGTCATCCTCGTCGTTTTGGAAGCCTTACGACCACAATTGGAACGTCATCGGCTACAACAATACAGCCGCCTACCCGACTCCCTGGGGGCGCGACCCTTTTCTCATTGAGGAAGTCTCTCCGAGCATGACAATAATTCTGGCGGATTCGTATGGCGGCGATATTTATATACCGGATTTTATGGGGCAGACGATGGATATGGACTATGACGGAAACGGTGTCGCTGACACCAATGCGACCTTGCAGAGTGACAAGGCCAACGAATACAGGGTTCCGGAGTACCCGTACAATGGCCTCGGTGCCCGCCACCTGCAACGACCGACTGCCAATGTGTCCTTCGTGGACGGCCATGCCAGAGCCTATTACATTGACGACCTGTTGCCCTCGGCGTCCACCGACCTGTGGAACAACGCCCTGTGGCCGTAAAGTTTAACAGCCCCAAAGCTGTGCCTGCAGGCACAGATCTTTCACATCAGCTCAATTTGTCAACTTGATCGTCGACCGGGTTCGCATTGGAGCACGGCGACGTGGAGAAGGGGCGCTGGTCAACGATCAGGTTGATAAATTCAGTTCACGGCTCCGTCGCCTCAAGAAGCGCCGGGGCCAATGCAATGCAAGAACGACAACCAAGGTAAGGAACACACCGCCATGCCAAAGAAACTGCTCATTTTCGTCACGACTCTCGTACTGGTTCAAATCGTCGCGGCGGCGGAACCCACCATTCTCTCGGGCTACGGCAAGACAGAATGGGGACAGTCGCTGGAAGAGGTGCAGGCAATTCTGCCCGATGGGGTAGTCAATGGCGATGCCACGCTGGAGGCTCAGTACGTTGTCGAAGGTGATGGTGCGGTCGTCAAGACGACTTATAATTTCATCGGCGGCGAACTGTTTGCCGTATATGTTGCCTTCGAGCTCCCGAGCCGGCCCGAGACCGGTCCGGACAAGGAGGGCGCCATGGTCCTGAGGGCGAAGGTCGAGAAGAAATACTACAGCACAGAGGAAAGCAGACCGTTGCTCCAGGACGCCGGGGTTCAAGTCAATGTGAACCCGGTATCGACCGGGCGGATCGTTGTTGTTTACATGAATCGGAAGGTGCGCCGAGCCGGTGCCGAGCGTCTGGCGGCGGCGAAGCAGGCGGCGGCGGCGGCGGCACGAGAGGAAGCGCTCAAGGGCGGGCGGGCTCAGGAAATCGACGCTGCCGGCGTCGACGACGCGCTGTGACTGGGCGTGACAAAAAAACGGCCGGACCATGCTGATGATCCGGCCGGGCTGTCGTCAGTAACGGGATAATCTCGGCGATCTCCTAAAAAGCATTGCCGGTGACGTTGCCTTTTACCGCGAGGTTGCCGCTTGCATCAATTTCCATGACCTTTGTGCTGTTGAAGTAAAACTGGACGGTGCTGCCGCTCATGCCGATCTCGAGGTTGTTGCCGACGTCGTTCTCCAGCCTAATGCTCACATCACCCCATGGCCCCACAGTGTTCCGGATATGGAGGGTTTTCGGAAAACCGGGAACAGAAGCCGGTTCACCAGTGCCGAT
>CAJWLW010000130.1 GCA_913042885.1 uncultured Lentisphaeria bacterium
ACGCCCAGGCATTGTACGGCATCGACGTCGAGTTTGTCGGTATCCGGCATCTGGGCTTTCCGGACAACGTGACCACCGATGTCATTAAGCGGATGCAGGCTGAGCGCCAAACGAAATCGGCGGCAACGAAAGCGGAAGGCGAAGCAAAAGCCATGGAAATTCGCTCGCTGGCGGACCTCGACGCACGCATGCAAATGGCCGACGCCGAAGTTGCGGCCAAAGCAATCGAGGCCAAAGCTGAAACCGAGGTCGCCAGATTATACGCCAATTTCGAGACACAACCGGAACTGGCAAAACTGCTTCTGCGCCGCGAGACCGCCAAGAAGATCGCGGAGAACGAGATGATCATCATCATGGACGCTAACGAAGAGCCTTGGATTATGTTCCAGGGAAACGCCGACAACCAGCCCGAAGACAAATAAACAATGGCCACAACACCGGTCAATACACACAACGACGAGATCGGCGAGGGCACTGTAGCTCTGGTCAAGACGACCAAGCTGATGATCCTCATGCTGCGTATTGCAATCGCAGTCCTGCTGATCGCTTACATCCTGTCCGGCTTCTTCTACGTCGAGCCGACGGAATACGCCCTGGTCCTGCGTTTCGGCAAGATTTCCGGCACCGCCGGCGAGGAGATCGTCGAGAGCGGCTCCTGGCAATGGGCATGGCCCAAGCCCATTGGTGAGGTGGTGCGTATTCCAAAGAAAACACAGTCTCTCAGTACCGACTATTTTTACTTCAACGACGAATACCTGGGCGGCCCCGAGAGCAAGCCGGCGCTATCCGCCGATGCCGGCCCACTGGTGACCGGTACCGACGGTTACCTGCTGACGAAAGACGAGAATATACTGCACGCCAAGTGGGGGATCACCTACGATATCGTTGACCCGGTGACCTACTACACGTCGCAGACTGACGCCAACGCCACGATCCGCCGGATCTTCGAGAGCACCATTCTCAAACGCATCGCCCGCACCGCCATCGATCAGGCACTATACGCCGACCCGGACAACTTGCGGAAAAAGGTAAAAAAGGACACGCTGAAGGCGTTCGAAGAACTGAACATAGGCATCAAGGTGAAATTCGTCAATTTTGGCGAAAGTACACCGCCACGTACCTCTGTTTTGGCATTCCACGAGGTTCAGAAGGCCGAGCACATAAAACAAACGCTCATCCTCGAAGCAGAGACGTACCGAAACACGACT
Source organism: uncultured Lentisphaeria bacterium (assembly GCA_913042885.1). The sequence goes on from CAJWLW010000130.1 coordinate 1,209, forward strand.
GTGCAGAGCGCCAAAGGCTTGGCCAAACAACGCCAAGCCGAAGCCGACGCGTACGCCAGTGAGTTGATCGCATCCGTCCAGGCCGAGGCTCAGTATTTCAATCAACTGCTGGAGCAATATCAAGATAAGCCAGACATTGCAATAAGAAATTTGATCAGCATCACGCGACAACATGTCATGCAGAACGCCGAGAAAATTCTGCTGCCGGCCGCTCCCGGAGAAATTCGCATTCGCCTCAACCGGATAAAACCCACTGTGATAAACGCTGCCACCGCCACCGGCAGCAGTAACCACCAACCACACTGACACCAACTTCAAGGGGTGCACACATGCTGGCGCGTAAAATGTCAGATATCGTGGCCCAGGACCACAGTTCGTGCGAGCATGACCACGGTAACGCCAAGGTCAATCTCATTGTCGCCGTCGTCGGCGGCATCCTGATCATCAACTCCGCTCTGGCCGACTGGCTGCCGTATTACAGCGACGGATTTCAGAGCAAGATGAGCGCCATCATCGGCGCTATCATCCTGGCGCTGCCGATTCTGGTATCGGCGGTCAAAGATGTGTTGCGTGGCCGCATCTACATGAACGAGCTGGTCGCCCTGGCACTGATTGCTGCCTTCGTCATGGGGTACTATCAGGAAGCCGGTATCATCGCTTTCTTCATGCTGATCGCCATCACTATCGAAGAGCGAACCGCAATCGGCGCTGTCGCCGCCATCGAAGAAGTGCTGCGGCTGACACCCGCCAACGCCCGCCGGATCGTCAACGACGCCGAGCAGGAAGTTGTGGCGACCGAACTGCAGGTCGGCGATATCGTGCGCGTCCGACCGGGCGAGAACTTTCCGGCAGACGGTGAGATCACGACCGGCAGCAGCGAAGTCAATCAGGCCTCGATTACCGGTGAATCACTGCCGGCCGCGAAGCAAAATGGTGACTCGGTCTACGCCGGCACCGAAAACCTCACAGGCATGGTCGAGTTGCGGGTAACCGGCGTGGGCACAGACACCACTCTCGGCAAGGTACGCGACCTCATCGCCACTGCGGAGAAGACGCGCCTGCCGATCATGCGGATGGTCGATCAGTATGTACACTATTACACGCCGGCGATCCTGATGATCGCCGCTATCGTCTGGTTCTTCAATCCCGACGACATCCTGCGTGTCGTGCTGGTGCTGGTGATCGCCTGTCCATGCGCCCTGATCGTAGCCACACCGTCCGCCGCCGTCGCGGCGATCGCCTCGGCATCGCGTCTCGGCATGATCATCAAGAACGTTTCGCACATCGAGACAGTGGCGCACATCCGCACCGTTGTCTTCGACAAGACCGGTACGCTCACCGAGGGTAATCTGGAAGTTGCGCGCCTCAACCCCGCCGAGGGTGTCGAATTGTCGGACCTGCTCGAAGTCGCTGTCGCTGCCGAATCGCAGAGCAACCATCCGGCCGCGAATGCCATGCGGAAACTGGCTGAGGAAGCAAACGTAAGCTGGGTCCCCCCGGACAACTTCACCGAAGTGACCGGCAAAGGCGTGCTCGCTATATTCGGCAACTCCGAATACCGGGTCGGGCGCGAGAGCTGGCTCAAGGAATGCGGCCTCGATACCAGCGCCGCCGCTGCCGTACCCGAGGGCGTGGATACCGGCGGCATGACCTTTGCCTATGTCGCCCGCGACCAGCAAGTGCTGGGCTGGATCGGACTGCGCGACGCCATCCGCCAGGGCGCCGCTGAAGCAATCGCCGAACTGCAGAATCTCGGTGTCACGCAGTGTTGCATGGTCACTGGTGACAACCAGCAGGTGGCGGAAAGCGTAGGGCGCAAGCTCGGGATCACTGAGATCCGCGCCGAATGCCTGCCGGAGGAGAAAGTGACATTTGTCGAGGAACTCAAAGCATCGGGCATTGCCGTTGCGGTGATCGGCGACGGGGTCAACGACGCGCCCGCTCTGGCGGCCGGTGACATCGGTGTCGCGATGGGCGCTATCGGCAGTGACGTCGCCATCAACAGCGCGTCGATCGCGCTGATGCACAACGATCTGCGGCGCATCCCCTTTCTCATTGCCCTGTCCCGCAAGACCCGGGCGGTTATGAACCAGAACCTTCTGTTCGGTGCGGTGCTGATTGTCGGCGGACTGATGGCCTTTATCTTCGGCAACGACCTGCTCGACTACCTGGCCATCCGGATGAAGTTCGTGCAGCCCGGTGTCTTCAAATCGCTGCTGGCCGCTTTTGTCCACATTCTCGGCACGCTGATAGTCGTGTTCAACAGTGCCCGCCTCGTACGATTCGGCGAGGCGCTGGAATCACGCGATGAGTGACAGTGAACAAAATGTCGTCGAAGCAGTGGGCCTGAGAAAGGTGTTCTACGACTTCTGGCGACGACCCAAGGCAATTGCTGTAGACGCTATCGACTTCACCATCCGCCAGGGCGAAGTGATCGGACTGCTTGGTCCGAACGGTTCAGGCAAGTCCACTACCGTCAAAATGCTCCTCGGCCTGCTGCGCCCGTCCGGCGGCAATCTGAAGGTGTTCAATCGCGACGCCACGGACGTCCGTATCAAGTCGCGCATCGGCTATCTGCCGGAAGAGACGTATCTCTACAAGTACCTCACCGCCGCCGAGACCCTCGATTTCTTCGGTGCGCTCTTCAATATGCCGTCGAAAGAGCGCCAGAGCCGGACGACGCAATTGCTGGACATGGTCGGACTGAGCGGGGTCGGGGAGCGTCCCGTCGGTGAATTTTCGAAAGGCATGGCGCGCCGCGTCGGGCTGGCCCAGGCGCTGATCAACGATCCCGACCTGATTGTGCTCGATGAGCCGACCTCCGGCCTCGATCCGCTCGGCTGCAACGAAGTAAAGAAGCTCATTCGCGTCCTCGCCGAGCGCGGCAAGACGGTGATCCTGTGCAGCCATCTGCTCGCCGATGTCGAGGACGTGTGCGACAACATCTATGTCATGTACGGCGGCAAGATTCGCGTCAGCGGCGACCTCAACAACTTGCTGACTGTCGAGGATAAAACCCGCATCGTCGCGCCGAAGTTGTCCGAAGAAGTGATCGGACGGGTCATGGAGATTCTCAATGCGGCGGCGCCCGAGGGCGGCATCAGTGTCGATCATCCGACCATGAACCTCGAGACCTTTTTCATGGACGTCGTGAGCAAAGCCCGTGAAGAAAGTGCCGCAACCTCCGGTGCGACGACCGGTGAGATTGCCAACTACCTGACCGGCGAAGGCAAGGAACAGCATTCAAAGCAGGTGCTCGCAGACCTGACCCGCGCCGAGCCCGAGGAGTCTGCTGAATCGGAACCGGCACCACCGCCGGAGCCCCAACCGGATCACGACAAGCTGTCCGGCCTGGTGAAGCCCGAGCCCGAGCCGGAATCCGCAGCACCGGACGAAGAGGTCGCCAAGATCTCTCAGGAGGAACGCGACAAGCGCAACGAGCAGCTCGAGCACCTCTTAGGCGGCGATGACCACAGTAGCGCCCCGTAGCGAGCACTCTCACCATTCTACCCGCTCGCACCCGGTATCGTGTTAATTACCGTGATAGTATTCGGACTGTATCGTAACTACCCGCAAGCCCGCCGAACACCACCCCGCGATGCCAGGAGCAACTCCTATTCCATTCGAGTTGATTCGCGGTTCACTTACCCAGGTACGCCTTCCGCACTTCCTCATCTTCGAGCAGCTCGCGTCCAGGACCTTCCTTGACAATGTTGCCGGTCTGCAGGACATAACCGCGGTCGGCCATGCTCAACGCCATCCGGGCGTTCTGTTCGACCAGGAAGACCGTTCTGCCCTCATCCTTGAGCGTCTCCAAAATCTGGAAGATCTGTTTGACCAGGATCGGCGCCAGCCCCAGCGACGGCTCGTCGAGCAACAGGATCTTCGGGCGTGACATCATCGCACGCGCGATCGCGCACATCTGCTGCTCACCGCCGCTGAGACTGCCCGCCATCTGATGCGAACGCTCACCCAGCACCGGAAACAACGAATAGACATGCTCCTTGTCCCGCGCGATTTCGTCTTTGTCTTTTCGCAGGTACGCTCCGAGCTCGAGGTTCTCCTGTACCGTCATGTCGGAGAACAGCTTACGACCCTCCGGCACCTGCGACAGCCCGTTGCGCACCAGGCGGTCCCTCGTGAAGTTAGCCGTATTCTCGCCGAACAGGCGGATCTCGCCCGAACGCACCCTGACTAATCCGCAGACAGTATTCAATGTCGTAGACTTGCCCGCACCGTTGGCGCCGATCAGACAGACAACTTCACCGCGGCAAACGTGCAACGAGATGCCCCGCAGGACTTCCATGCGCCCGTAACCGGAGCGCACGTTGTCGAGTTCAAGGATAACTTCGGATTTCGCGTCCTTGCTCATGTCGCCGGTTCGTCCACACCGAGGTAGGCCTCGATGACTTTCGGATCACTCTGGACTTCGTCCGGTCTGCCCTCGGCAATCAGCTCGCCGTGGTCGACAACGTAGACATAGTCGGAGATCTTCATGACCAGCTGCACGTCATGCTCGATGAGAAACACCGTAATACCCGTGGCACGAATCTTGCCGATCAGTTCCATCAACGCTTCCGTCTCATTCGGGTTCATGCCGGCCGCCGGTTCATCGAGCAGCAGGAGACCGGGATGCGTCGCCAGGGCCCGGCTGATTTCGAGACGGCGCTGATCGCCGTATGCCAGATTGTCCGCCAGATCATTGGCACTGTGCATGAGCCCGACAAAGTCCAGGTAATGAATTGCCGCCGCTTCCACGGCCACCTCTTCACGCACAGTGCCAGGCAACGTGGCAACTGCACCAAGCACCGACGACGACGTGCGCGCGTGCAGACCTACTTTGACATTCTCCAGCACCGGCATGTCGGTAAACAGGCGGATGTTCTGAAACGTCCGTGCAATACCGAGCCGGCAAACCTTGTGCACCGGCATGTTGGTAATATTGATCGACGACCCGCCCCGCTGGCTGTGAAACAATATCCTGCCAGCGGTCGGGCGATAGATACCGGTCACCATGTTGAACACCGTGGTCTTGCCCGCGCCGTTCGGACCGATCAGACTGGTCACCCCGCCGCGGCGCACGTTCAGGTTCACATTGTCGACAGCCTGCAGGCCGCCGAACTGGATGCTCAGGCTTTCGGTGGAGAGTATGGCATCACCGGTCATGGATTTTCTCCCAAAACATACAAAGGCGTCTGGCGCCGACGCATCTCTTCTTCCTCTTCCGCCGACGGCGGATGACCCGCGGGAGCTCGAGGAATCAAGCCCTGCGGCCGGAATCGCATCAGCAGCAGCAGCAGTAAACCGTAGACCAGATAGCGTGCTTCCGGCGGCACGCGGACACCGCCAATGTCCTGGCGCAGAAATTCGCCGACACTGATGAGGATCGCCGTGCCGAGCAGAACGCCGCGGATGCTGCCCATACCGCCGAGCACGACCGCACACAGCACAATAATCGACTGCCACACATCCAGCTCGTTTACCGACAGCGTGCTTGAGGTAACACACAGAAGGGCACCGCCGACACCGCCGAAAAACCCGCTGATCCCAAACCCGATAATCTTCGACCTCGCGACATTGATGCCGCAGGCACGCGCCGCGGTCTCGTCGATACGGATAGCCGCCCAGGCCCGGCCGATGCGCGACTGCTGCAGCCGAAACATCACAAAAATGGTCAGGAAAATGATGACCACCACGAGATAGTAAAGCATCCAGTTGTCGTAGTACAGCGTCTCGCCGAACAGCTTCGGCGTCAGGTCATTTGCCGGGTGCGACAACCGCAAGCCGTTGGAGCCGCCGCTCAACCACGCCTCGTTGCGATAGATGAGATAGAAAATCTCGGCCAACCCAAGGGTTACGATTGCGTAGTAATCACCGGTGAGCCGCAGCGTCGGTATACCGCGCAGCACGCCGAGGATCCCGCAGAACAGTCCGGCGATCAGGATAAGTACCAGGTAGCCGCCGGGGAAGTCGAACATGAATTCACCCTGTGGCAGATAATCGGTGTGCGCCGGTAGAACCCAGCCGGCCTCCGTTTTGACCGTCATCATTCCGAGCGTGGCAATCAGCCCACCTGTCGCAATGAAGGTCACGTAGCCAAGCTCGAGCAAGCCGAGATAGCCAACGACGACATTGAGCCCGAGGGCAAGGATGACAAAAACGCCCACCTTGAGCAGGATGTCCATCGCTACCGAACCAAAACTGGTCTCGGGCTCGATCAGCAGGGGTGCCGCCAGGACCAATGCAAGCGGCAGCAGATGAACGAGGCGCTTGCACCAGCCGCCCTGAGTCCACCACCTGACTTGCAGCACGACCGCCAGAGCTTTAAGCACGCTTGGCCTCCTTCTGCCCGAGAATACCCCATGGCCGGAACAGGATGAAAATGACCATCAGCCCGAACGCGAAAGCTTTGTCGTACTGCTGTGCAACAGCACCGCCAAACGCTTCGGTGAACCCGATGATCAGCCCCCCCAGGACAGCGCCTTTGATATTGCCGATGCCGCCAAGCACCGCTGCCGCGAAAGCAATCACACCCGGGTAATACCCCATACGCGGATAGATGTTGCCGCCGACTTTCACCGAGTACAGGATACCGGCCACCGCAGCCATCGCCGAACCGATCATGAAAGTGAAGGCAATGACGTGATTGACGTTGATGCCCATCAGCCATGCCGTCTGCTGATCAAGAGCACAGGCACGCATCGCTTTGCCGATTTTCGTTCGCTGCACAATCACCAGCAGCACGATCATCAGCACCAGCATCGCAACCCAGGTGACCAGCTCTTTCCAAAGCAAGACGGGTACGGCATCGACGAGCGGCGGGCTGAACGGGTTCCAGCGGAACACCAGGCCTTCAGTGGTCTGCGCGATGAGTTTCGAGTCGAAGATCTTCGTGGAGGCTGTCGGAAAACTTTCGTACTTGGCCGACCACAGCAAGTGCGCCATAGTCTGCAGGCACAGCGACATGCCGATAGCAGTAATCAACGCAGCCAGACGGTCCGACTTGACAGTGTTGCGCGGCGACCCGAACCAACCAAGCAGGTCCGCCAGTGTACTGACGAGCAACATCAGCAGCACGACAGCCAGAAAGCCGAAGACAATCCGGTGCGCCGTAGCCATATTGTCACCGGCTTCGCCGGTGGTGAAATACGCAATCAGCAGACCGGCGCCACTAACCAACCCGATGATCGAGAGTATCTCCGCCTTTGGCAACGAACGGCGTAACGGCAGGTACGCGGTCCAGTCGAGTATCGCGCCAATTGCAGCGCAGGCAAGCATGGCGATGAGTATCGCCAACACGATCGGTACATTCAGTGTATTGACCGCGAGCAAACCGATATACGTGCCGAGCATGATGATCTCACCATGCGCGAAGTTGATCAGCTTGATGATGCCGTAGACCATGGTATAGCCGACGGCGATGAGCGCGTAGATTGAGCCCAGCGTCAGGGCATCGATGTAGGTGGCAGGATTCTGGACAGCGTTTCCCAGGCTTGTCAGCCATTCCATCGAATCTACCACCCGGACACGATGTTATTTCTGCAACTGCTTGGGCGCCGGCACGAAATAACCGTTCTTGACAATCGCCACGTGGGCGCCCTTCGAATAGCAGTCGCCTTCGCTATCGAAATAGGTGTTGCCGGTCACACCCTGGTACCCTTTGTCCGCCGTCGTGCAACCGGCGAACCAGCTCTTGAGTTTTTTGCGGTCGGTGCCGACTTCATCGACGGCAGCCAGCGCCATCCCAACAGCGTCGTAGGTGAGCGCCGCCCAGGTGTCCGGAGCAGTTTCGTACTTCTTCTCAAACTTCTCGAGAAACGTCTTGGCCGCCTCCGAATCATTGCCGGTGTTGAACAGGAATGGCGTTGATACGTACATGCCCTCCGCCGCCGGGCCGGCGAGCTTGATCAGTTCCGGACTCATCACGCCGTCGCCGCCGAGGAGCACCACTTTCAGGCCGAGGTCCGTCACCGTAGTCTTGGCGATCAACGCCGCTTCATTGTGCAGGCCGGATACGAAGATGCCATCGATACCGGCACCCTTGACTCGCGAAACCAGCGGCTTGAAATCCTGCGTGCGCTCGCGCATGTACGCGATCGGCTTGACGATCGACAGCCCGATCTCCTCGGCCCTTTTCTTGAAGGACTGCATCAGCCCCTTGCCGTAATCATCGTCGTCGTAAAAGATCGCAACCTTCTGCAGCCCGAGAACGCTCTGCGCATACTCAGCCAGGAACGTGCCCTGATAATCGTCGCGATAAAGATTGCGAAACGTCCACGGACTGCCGGCACAGACGCTGACGTTGGTCGAACCCGGCGAGAACTGTATGACACCCTTCCGGTTGTACTCGCTCTTGGCGGTGTTCGAGCAGGCCGAGTTGAAATGACCGATCACCAGGCAGATGCTTTGATCCGCCGCCACCTTGCGGGCGACACTGGCAGCCTCGGAAGGGGCACCTTTGTCGTCTTCGATCGACAGCACGACCTTGCGACCGTCAATACCGCCGGCCTCATTTACTTCGTCGGCCTTGAGCCGGGCGCCCATCTTGATCATCTCGCCAAATGCTGCACCGCTGCCAGTCATCGGCCCGCACACAGCAAACTTGATATCACCAGCGTCGCCGCCGGTGTCACCACCCGTCTTACCGCAACTGACAGTGAAAGCGAGAGCGAACGCAATAATAGCGCAGGAAAGGATGGATATGAGGCGTTTCATTGGCAGGTTCCCCGGGTTGATCTGGGTGTTGTGTGACTATGGAAATCCCTTTGCTGAAAGCTTCGCAAACGTAGCCGGGACACCGATAATTTCAAGCCCGCGACGAAGCGCGGGATGCCATCGCCGTCAGCTGATATCGGTATTGCCAGTCGATACGCTCGAGATTGCTGATCAGGTCAACGAAAGCCTGACCCCAACCTTGGCTGTGTAGCCGATGAAGAGGACTGCAAAGTGGGCACGGCACAACTATTGGTCTATAGTCTGGAGCGGCTCAAAAAGATCCTGCATCTTGCCGGTAGCACCTCACAGTTATTTCTGCGCCGACCCTCAGTCCACTTCTCTTTATCCATTCCAACCCGACGGAGCCCCCCCAAAGATGTTCCTTAAATCAGCTGCCCTCACCGGCCTGTCCCTGCTGCTATTCGTTACATGCCTTCCCACAATAGGTGCCGACGTCACATTCGAGGACGTCACGGAAGCCGCTGGCCTGGCTGAGCTCGGCGGTGACATGGCCGCCTGGGCAGACTACGACAACGACGGCGACCCCGATGTCATCGCCAACCATCTCTTCCGGAACAACGGCGACGGCACATTCACCAAGGCCGACGAAGCAGGTATCTCCGGCAGCGGCTGTTGGGGCGATTTCGACAACGATGGTGATCTCGATTTTTATGATCGCATCGGCGACGGGACGCTCTCTCGAAACCTCGGCAACGGTATGTTCGAGAGCGTCGCGATTCCAGCCAATCCGGGCGGTCATGCCCGTTGCGCGGCCTGGGCCGACGTCGACGGTGACGGCTTCATCGACCTGTTCGTCCCGAATCATGAGACTTGGCTCAACGACAAGAATCACTGGCGCGCCTACCCAGACTACCTGTACCGCAACAACGGCGACGACACCTTCTCCATCGTGTGGGCATCGCCCCACAAAAAGCAATACTGCGGACGCGGCGTGAACTTCGCCGACTTCGATTACGACGGTGATCAAGACGCCTACATATCGAACTATCGGCTGATGCCGAATGTGTTCTGGATCAACGACGGCAACGGCAACTTCACCGACGAAGCGGAAGCCCGTGGTGTAGTCGGCGATGCAGACGGACCAGATATCCCGGCCGTACCCGGTTCGCCACCGTTCAAATGCCACGGGCACACCATCGGTTCCTGCTGGGGCGACGTGAACAACGACGGATACTTCGATCTGGTCGTCATCAATTTCGCGCACGGCGCCGGCTACCAGGATCGCTGCAAAGTGCTGCTCAACTCCGGACCGCCAAACTACACCTTTGCGCCGGGCCCGACCGGTGCCGAAGCCGGTATCGATTACCAGGAATCCTACGCCAAGGGCACGCTCGGCGACTACGACAACGACGGCGATCTCGATCTGTTTATTTCCACGGTGTACGGCCACAACCACTGCGAACTCTACGAAAACGACGGCACCGGCAGTTTCAAACCGGTGGGCGAAGGCACGGGTGTGCAGTTACGCAACACGTATCAAGCTGCCTGGGCGGACTACGACAACGACGGCAATTTGGATCTGACGACCGGCGAGCACCTCTTTCGCAATAGCGGCAGCGGCAACAACTGGGTCAAAGTAAAAGTTGTCGGCGATGCCGGTACCAATCGCGCCGGTATCGGCACACGCGTGCAGGTGACAGCCGGAGACAAGGCGCAAATCCGCCAGGTGTGCGGCGGCAATTCCGGCAACCAGAATCCACTGGTGCTGCATTACGGACTGGGCGCGTTCGATGGCCCCGTTACAGTCACGGCATTTTTCCCGTCCGGACGCCAGGGAAACTGGGAGACGACACCCGGGACGACGCTGGTCATCAAGGAATCCGAAGCCAACGAC
>CAJWLW010000131.1 GCA_913042885.1 uncultured Lentisphaeria bacterium
TGTCGTCAGCTCGTGTCGTGAGATGTTCGGTTAAGTCCGGCAACGAGCGCAACCCGTGTCGTCTGTTGCCATCACGTAATGGTGGGCACTCTGACGAGACTGCCCGTGTCAAGCGGGAGGAAGGCGCGGATGACGTCAAGTCCGTATGGCCCTTACGCCCAGGGCTGCACACGTGCTACAATGGCCGGTACAATGGGCAGCGAGACTGTGAAGTTAAGCGAATCCCTAAAACCGGTCCCAGTACGGATCGTAGTCTGCAACTCGACTACGTGAAGCCGGAATCGCTAGTAAAGGCGTATCAGCAACGACGCCTTGAATACGTTCCCGGGCCTTGTACACACCGCCCGTCACATCACGGGAGCTGGATGCACCCGAAGTCGCTGACCCAACTTGCAAGAGAGGGAGGCGCCGAAGGAGTGTTCAGTGACTGGGATGAAGTCGTAACAAGGTAGCCGTAGGGGAACCTGCGGCTGGATCACCTCCTTTTTAAGGAGCACCTCCGTTAAAAGTTGACGAATGTGCCGACTTGTTTGAGCGCCAATTTATTTGGTGCGCGAGCGGATCGGTGAGAACGTTGACCAAACGGGGGATGGTCAAGCCTCGGCATTCATTTGCCGGGTGTGCCTTCGGGAGACCGGAGGAAGTAAGCACATCGCACTGTTCAGCGGCCGAAGAGCCGGAAGGGAATGGAAAGGGAAATATCGCCCTCTGGGGCTGTAGCTCAGTTGGCTAGAGCGCCAGCTTTGCAAGCTGGATGTCAGGGGTTCGAGTCCCCTCAGCTCCACCACCAACACAAAAGGGCGTATAGCTCAGTTGGTTAGAGCGCGTCCCTGATAAGGACGAGGTCCCAGGTTCGAGTCCTGGTACGCCCACCATGGTTTTCCTGCGCTGTTTCAGCGATGAAACAGCGCGGTTGTTCTTTGACAATCGACAAGTCAGAAAAGGTAGATACTCCTTGTAAAAGGGGAGTGTTTGCAGGGGTTGTGCTGTTTGCCCTGCGGGCAGCAGCATGACTATATGCAACTTCGTCGAAGTTGAACTTTGGTGGTCAAGCTACTAAGGGCGCATGACGGATGCCTTGGCACTGGCAGGCGATGAAGGACGTGATAAGCTGCGATAAGCGTCGGTGAGTGGCAAATACACTTTGATCCGGCGATTTCCGAATGGGGTAACCCATCCCGTTTTATACGGGTTACCGTGTACTGAATACATAGGTATGCGGGGCGAAACCCGGGGAAGTGAAACATCTCAGTACCCGGAGGAGTAGAAATCAACCGAGATTCCGCAAGTAGTGGCGAACGAACGCGGAACAGCCTAAACCGGTCAGTTTACTGGCCGGGGTTGCGGGACCTTAACATGGTATTGTCGATGGTTAGCTGAACGCTCTGGAAAGGGCGACCATAGCAGGTGATAGTCCTGTAAGCGAAAACTTGAAGCAGCCTATAGGTATCCCAAGTAGGGCCACACACGTGAAACGTGGTCTGAATCTGGGGGGCCCACCCTCCAAGGCTAAATACTCGCCAGTGACCGATAGTGAACCAGTACCGTGAGGGAAAGGTGAAAAGAACCCCGGGAGGGGAGTGAAATAGAACCTGAAATCATGCGTCTACAAACTGTGGAAGCCTTACGGGGCGACCGCATGCCTTTTGCATAATGAGCCTGCGACTTACTTTGTACGGCAAGGTTAAGCTTTTATAGTGAAGCCGAAGCGAAAGCGAGTGTGAATAGCGCGTTTTAGTCGTGCGGAGTAGACCCGAAACCGAGTGATCTACCCATGGGCAGGATGAACCTCTGGTAACACAGAGTGGAGGTCCGAACCATTGCGTGTTGAAAAACGCTTGGATGACCTGTGGGTAGGGGTGAAAGGCCAATCAAACTCGGTGATAGCTGGTTCTTTCCGAAATAGCTTGAGGGCTAGCCTCAAATAAGATAGCACACGGGGGTAGAGCACTGATTATTCGCGGGTCCTTACCAGGATACCAACAATTGTCAAACTCCGAATACCGTGTTGCCGTAACTTGGGAGTCAGACTGTGGGGGATAAGCTTCATAGTCGAAAGGGAAACAGCCCAGACCGCCGGCTAAGGTCCCTAATTTGGACTAAGTGGTACTAAGGAAGTGGAATTGCATAGACAGCCAGGATGTTGGCTTAGAGGCAGCCATCATTTAAAGAGTGCGTAATAGCTCACTGGTCGAGTGATTCTGCGCCGAAGATGATCGGGACTAAGTCCAAAACCGAAGCCGCGGATGTCATTTCCTCGGAAATGGCATGGTAGGAAAGCGTTGTGTACTGGGTTGAAGCGGGAAGGCAACTGACCGTGGACTGTACACAAGTGACCATGCAGGCATGAGTAGCGAAAAACCAGGTGGGAATCCTGGTCACCGAAAGCCTAAGGTTTCCTGGGGAAGGTTCGTCCGCCCAGGGTTAGTCGGATCCTAAGGCGAGGCCGAAAGGCGTAGTCGATGGACAACAGGTTAATATTCCTGTACCGGATGGTTTTAGCGATGGAGGGACGCAGTATGCTAGGCGACCCGGCGATTGGAAGTGCCGGGCTAAGGCTGCAGGGTGTCGGGTAGGCAAATCCGCCCGGCGTGAAGCCCGAGAGCTGATGGGACTGAGAGTCTTCGGACAATCGGGATTCGCTGATGCTATGCTGCCAAGAAAAGCTTCTAAGCGTTTGACGACCATTCGTCCGTACCGCAAACCGACACAGGCAGGCAAGGCGAGAAGCCTCAGGTGCGCGAGATAAACCACGTTAAGGAACTCGGCAAATTAGCCCCGTAACTTCGGGAGAAGGGGTGCCCCATTAGGGTGAAGGCCTTCGCGGCTGGAGCTCGAGGGGGTCGCAGCGAAGCGGCCCAGGCGACTGTTTAGCAAAAACACAGCACTCTGCTAACTCGTAAGAGGATGTATAGGGTGTGACACGTGACCAATGCCGAAATGTCAAAGGGATCTGTTATCCTTCGGGAGAAGCGGTGAACTGAAGCACCGGTGAATGTCGGCCGTAACTATAACGGTCCTAAGGTAGCGAAATTCCTTGTCGGGTAAGTTCCGACCCGCACGAATCGTGTAACGATCTGGGCACTGTCTCAACGTGGTTCTCGGCGAAGTTGTAAGTCCGGTGAAAATGCCGGATACCCGCAGTAGGACGGAAAGACCCCGTGAACCTTTACTGTAATTTGATATTGGCGTTTGGTCTCTGATGTGTAGGATAGGTGGGAGCCTTTGAAGCGGTGTCGTCAGGCATCGTGGAGGCAACCTTGAAATACCACCCTTTAACGGTCGAGCGTCTAACCTGTTTCCGTCATCCGGAGCAGGGACATTGTCAGAGGGTCAGTTTGACTGGGGCGGTTTCCTCCCAAAGCGTAACGGAGGAGTTCAAAGGTGTACTCAGCATGGTTGGCAATCATGCGTGGAGCGTAAGGGTATAAGTGCGCCTTACTGCGAGACCGACGGGTCGAGCAGTTGCGAAAGCAGGACCTAGTGATCCAGCGGTGGAATGTGGCATCGCCGTTGCTCATCGGATAAAAGGTACTCCGGGGATAACAGGCTAATACTGCCCAAGCGTCCATAGCGACGGCAGTGTTTGGCACCTCGATGTCGGCTCATCACATCCTGGGGCTGAAGAAGGTCCCAAGGGTTCGGCTGTTCGCCGATTAAAGTGGTACGCGAGCTGGGTTCAGAACGTCGTAAGACAGTTCGGTCCTTATCCACTGTGGGCGTAGGATACTTGACGAGAGCGTTCCCTAGTACGAGAGGACCGGGAATGAGTGACCTCTGGTGTACCAGTTGTTCCGCCACGGAGCAGCGCTGGGTAGCTATGTTGCGAAAGGATAAGCGCTGAAAGCATCTAAGCGCCAAGCCCCCTCGAAGATGAGGTATCCCTTTGTGCTTCGGCACAGCTGAAGGCCCCCGGAAGACGACCGGGTTGATAGGCTGGGAGTGTAAGACCTGTAAGGGTTTCAGCGGACCAGTACTAATCGGCCGTGAGGCTTGACCACCTTTTTTTTCCTGGGTCGCCTGTCAAAAGGCGAACCAGGTGAAAAGAGGCAAGCGATTATTGAAGAGATGAAGTTGCATTGACCTTGCAACGCCTTTCTGGCTTGTCGGTTTTCTTTTTTTGAATTTGCCGGTGACATTAGCGAAGAGGCCACACCCGTTCCCATCCCGAACACGGAAGTTAAGCTCTTCAGCGGCGATGGTACTGCAGCGGAAGGCTGTGGGAGAGTAGCACGTCGCCGGCATTTTTTTTTTCAGAAAATAGCGGACGCCCCTCCAAACTTTATCTATAGCTTTAGCTCGCAGCACTGAAAGGAAAAGATGATCGAACGAAAAAGCGTATGCACTTTAGTGATCATGACCTTGGCATCGATGTCCGCAGAGGCCGGCTCGACTGTATTTGACGTGACGGACTACGGGGCCAAAGCCGATGGACAGAGCGATTGCACGGCGGCCATCCGAAAGGCGATTGCAGGGGCAGCCGAAGCTGGGGGCGGCAAGATACTCATCCCACCAGCCGAAAAACCCTACCTCATCAGCGATTCGATCGAGTTGCACGCTGACAATCTTCATCTGATAGGTGCTGGAGCGACGGTATATCTGAAGGACGGTTCGGCAGTGGGGCGAACCGACGCGGAAACGATGCTTCATATTATCAAGATCACCGGCACAAGGGACGATCCGATAGAGAATATCCGCGTGGCTGGTTTGACCATCGATGCCAACTATTGGGGGCAGACCGACGGCACAGCCACCTGGCAGGCCTCGGCCAAGATTGCCGGCGTTACCAGGGGCATACAGGTTGGCCACGCGCAGAAGGTGCTCATCGACAACGTGGCAATCAAACGATCATTTGTGGGCATGACCTTTGGGCTGGGCTCCCATAACTGCGAGGCCAGGGACGTAAAGGTGACACAGTTTCACCATGACGGGTTTGGCGTGACCCCTGAACGCGTTGATGGCGGGGCCAGTAATATCACTTTTCTCCGTTGCCTGGTCGCCGATTCCCGCCACGGCCGAAACGGTGGACTGCCCGGCCACCGCGTAAAGGGATGGGAAATCGAGGAGGGAGCCCACAACGTCAAGGTCATCGACTGCGTTGTTCGCAATACCGATGCACATGGTTTTTTTGTCCGCCCCCATTGGTCCCGGAGGGGGCAATACGATACCAAGAACATTGAGTTGATTCGGTGTCGGGTGGAAAACGCCGGTAAGGCTGCATTTATGATCAAGGGATTCAATCACCAGCAGCGGGTGGTGAATGTGAAATGCATCGATTGTTATAGCGACACTGGCACTTTCCAAATAATGATGAACCCGGACAACGTGCTGATAAGCGGCGGACATTTCGGGTCTATGACTATTGGCTTTTATCTGGACATTGCCGACGATCACCACTTCCCCGACGGTCCATGGGATTGGACCTACAATTTCCTGCCGGTCCGTTCAGTTGTCGTGGAAAACGTAACCGTGGCCGGCGACATTCGCATCAATGCCATCCAGGGCAACGATGCTGCGAATGATTACACCCCCGATATCAGCCTGAACAAGGTGACCGTCAAGGGTGATCTATACACCGTTGGGTTCGAGCCCCTGGTCAAAATGATCGACTGTTCTATCGAAGGTACACACTATCTCAAGACTCCCGAGGATTATCTTGAGAATATTATCAAACCCGCCAAGCCGCAATAACCAGGCGGGTGCCGACAGGTCGTATTTTAGCCTTCTATTTGGGTGCGGGGATTTTTTCCACCAGGGCGACACGGCTTTGGGCGTAGTCTAAGGATCAGGTACGGATGCGGTAGCGGCCGGGTTCGATGTTGAGCTTCTTGATGCGGTAATTGAGTTTGCGCTGAGTGGTATTGAGAGCGCGCGCTGCCCCGGCACAATTTCCCAGGCTGGCTTTGAGGGCGTCTACGAGAATTTCGCGCTCGTAGGAATTGACCAGGATTTCGAGGCTGGCGCCCTCGGTCGGAATCATTTCAGTGTGGGTCTCACGAGCCGTCTGGAGGGAGGGCGGCAGGTTGTAGGCGTGGATGACCTCGTCGTTCGAGGTGAGCACGGCATGCTCGACGCAATTCTCTAACTCTCTGACATTACCCGGCCAATGATAGCTCATCATCATATTGATGGCGGGCGTCGAAATGCGACGGATCTTTTTGTTGTAGGCCTTGTTGTAGACGTCGAGAAAGTGGTCCGCCAGAAGCGTGATGTCCGACCGGCGATCCCGCAACGCCGGCAAGTGGATGGGAAAGACATTGAGGCGATAGAAAAGGTCGTCGCGAAATCGGTTTTCGGCCATTGCAGCTTCGAGGTCGCGGCTGGTGGCCGCCAGGATACGGATGTTGGCGCGAATTTCCTCGGAGCCACCGACGCGCTCAAAGACACGTTCCTGCAGGACGCGCAACAGAAGCACCTGGACATTCGGCGCGATGGCGCCGATTTCATCAAGAAAAAGGGTGCCGCCGCTGGCCAGTTCGAAACGGCCCTTGCGCTGCTGTATGGCGCTGGTGAAAGCACCTTTTTCATGCCCGAAGAGTTCGCTCTCGATGAGGTTCTCTGGCAGGGCGGCGCAATTGACACCGATGAAGGGCCCATCTTTGCGGTTGCTGCCGAAATGAATAGCACGAGCGACCAGCTCCTTGCCGGTCCCGGATTCACCGCGGATAAGAACGCTGGCAGGGCTCTTGGCCACCTGGGCAATCTGGCCGTAGACATGGCGCATGGTCTGGCAGTTGCCGATGATGTTGCTCGGGCGATATTGCTCGGCCAGCTCGGATCGCAGTTTGCGGTTTTCAGCGAGCAGGTTCTCGCGCTCCTCCAACTGAATACGGATATTAAAGACAGCTTCTGCCAGGACATTGGCGACAATGTTGAGGAATGCCAGATCGCTCTGCAGCTTCTCCTCAGGCCCTGTCCGGCGATCGATGCTGATCGTGCCAACGACTTCGTCAGTATGGACGATTGGTACGCACAGAAAAGCGAGTTGTGTATTTCGTCGAGTTTTGGTGCGATCGAGAAAATCAGGTTCGGTACTGACGTCGGGAATAAGGGCGGCCTCGCGGGTCGCGGCGACGCGGCCGGTGATTCCCTCACCGATGCGGTACTGTCCCCGCTTCATTTCCTGCTTCGTCAGGCCTTTGGAAGCCTGGATCTCGAGGATATCGGTGAACGGTCGGCGCAGCGTGAGCGTGCCGCGTTGCATACCCATTTCGAGGTCGAGGATATCGAACACTTTCTGCATCAGGGAATTGACATCGCGATCGTGGATGACAGCCTGGGTGATGCGATAGAGAATTTCCAGTTCAGTTGCAGTTGCAGTTTTCACTATGGTGATCGTCCAAAAGAGGTTATACGAACAGACAATTGGCCTACGGGACATACTTATAAAGTCATACAAAAATGTACTGTAGCACCCACGGGATACAAACATGTTGTTGCGTTTTTGTAACTTGCAAATTCCAAACTATTCATTACTGCTTTAGTTGAAGATAGATAGCGAAAAGATTCTTGTGGTCGGCACCTGATATGCTTTCAATTCAGTCCATAACACTGTCAAGCACCAGCTTGCTGGAAGTGATGGTGCGGTAGCACGCGTTGAAGCCTACATCATGACCAGCAGCCAACCAATTGGAGGACTACGGCAAACTACTCGGTGACAACGCTCCTGTCACAGCGATCCAGGACCGCTTCCCTGAGCAAGCCGATCTGGTCGCGATCACCGGCTGGAGATGCCGGCCTGAAGACGGAGCTTGCAAAAACCAAGACCAACCGTTAAGCATATCCAATCATTGTTTGACGGGTGGGGCAGTTTTGGTGTGCTCGGTGAAAACAGGTGCACGGTTCGTCATCCGACGATTCAAAACACCGTAACGGAGGAGGTATTCGGGGGCGTACTGGAGAAAACGTTTTGTTCGACCGCGCTGCGGTTGGCAGGGCGTCGTCAGTAATTTTTAATTCTTGAACCAACGGAGTGAGATGTGAAATACAAAGCACTTATCGGAATGCTTGCGTTCCTCGTGTTTGCCGGCGTGCAAATGACAATGGCGCAGGAGACGTCCGGCGATACGGCTGTCGCGGAAGCAGTCACGGAAGGAGTCGCTGCGGTTGCTGAAGCGGTCGAGGCGGTCGAGGCGGTCGATCCGGAAGCGAACCTTGACAGCGGTTCGACCGCCTGGATGCTGACAGCCTGTGCGCTGGTGTTGTTCATGACGCCTGGCCTGGCCTTTTTCTACGGAGGACTCGTTCGTCGCAAGAATATTTTGTCGGTGCTTATGCAATGTTTCATGTGCATGTGCCTGATGACAATTCTGTGGGTTCTGGTCGGCTACAGTCTGGCGTTCGGCGACAACGTGTTGGGCGGCTTGGTCGGCAATCCCATGCAGCATCTGTTTTTGAAGGATGTCAATGGCATTGACGGGGGAATTCCGAAACAATTGTTCATGATCTTCCAGGGCATGTTCGCGATCATTACGCCGGCACTGATTCTCGGTGCCTATGCCGAGCGCCTGAAGTTTGGGTCTTTCTGTGTGTTTTCGGGCCTCTGGTTGATCTGTGTCTACTGCCCGGTGTGCCACTGGGTGTGGTCCAATGGCGATGCGAGCAGCTTCTTCGGTCTGCTGGAGCAAGGTGCTTTGGACTTTGCGGGCGGCACGGTCGTCCACATCAATGCCGGTGTCTCGGCGCTGGTGCTGGCGCTGGTGCTGGGGAAACGCCAGGGCTACCCGGACAAACTCTCGCCGCCGCACAATTTGCCTTTTGCAGTTCTCGGCGCCGCGATGTTGTGGTTTGGCTGGTTCGGTTTCAATGCCGGCAGCGCTGTAGCGGCAAACGGTTCTGCGGTGAACGCCTTTACAACGACCCAGATCGCGACGGCTGCAGCGGGTCTGACGTGGGCGCTCATCGATCGTATTCTCACCGGTAAGGCAACGATGCTCGGCATGATCACGGGCGCAGTTGCAGGTCTGGTTGCCATCACTCCAGCCTGCGGTTCGGTCAGTCCGATGGGTGCGCTCGGTGTGGGCGCCGGCGGCAGTATCTGTGCGTATTTCGCAATTGCCGTTATCAAGGCAAAGATGGGCTATGACGACTCGCTGGATGTCTTCGGCGTTCACGGCGTTGCCGGTATGTGGGGGGCGTTGGCTGCGGGACTGTGGGCGACAGACGCAGTGTTAGGTAACGACACGAACGGTCTGTTCTACGGCAATGGCGGGCAGATGTTTGTGCAGATCAAGGCCGTGGTCATGACAATCGTCTGGTCGGGTGTCATTACCTTTATCCTTGCGAAGATCGTTAACGCTATTGTGGGCCTGCGTGCCGACGAAGAAGCGGAGCGTGTGGGTATGGACTTGTCCGACCACGCCGAGCATGCCTATAACACACTGGACTGAGAGGAAACCCTATCATGAAATACATCACTGCCATAATTCAGCAGGATCGCCTGAACGATGTGCTCGACGCGCTCGAGAGCAAAAACGTCCACTTGGTGACGGTCACATCGGTCATGGGCCGCGGCCGTCAGAAAGGCGAAGCCGAGGTGTACCGCGGCCACAAGGAAGTAGGTAGCCTGCTGAGCAAGGTGAAGTTGGAGATTGCCGTCAACGACGAATTTGTCGACCCGGCGGTTAGTGCTATTGCCGAAGCAACCAAGACCGGCAAAATCGGCGACGGCAAGATCTTCGTGCTGCCGCTTGAGCAATGCCATCGCATCCGCACCGGTGAGACCGGCACGGAAGCGATCGGTTGATCGAAGAGGTTTGAAACTCGAAAAGCCCCGGCTGCGAGATGCAGCCGGGGCTTTTTGTTTTTGACGGGAACAGTAGAGGAAGAGTGAGGAATGGCTGGGAGATAGGGGGGGCTGATACAGGGAGTACAGATCAAGATATGGCAAGAACAGTGCCGGACTATTTAAAATCGAGCAGCTCGATTTCAAACACGAGCAGCTGGTTGCCGGGCACCAGCGGCGGTCGGCCTTTGGCGCCATAGGCGAGCTCCGGTGGGACGAAGATCGTGCGGTGCTCGCCGCGCGTCATCGTCGGCAACGTTTCGTCCCAGGCTTTCAGAGTGCGGCCTTTACCAACGACAAATGTGTACGGTTGCTGCTGTTCCCGGGTATTGGCGAACTCCTCGCCGGTGTCGTAGATTCTGGCTCTGTAATGGACGGTCACCCGGGCTCCGACAGCTGGCGATCCCTCGCCCTTCCCAGGCTCGTCGATGAGGTACCCGATGCCCGAATCCGTGAACGCGGCTTTCGGATGCCGGTGCCGGATCTGGGCCTGCTCGAAATCCTTCTGCGTCGCCGTGAACGCCTCGGCTTCGGTACCGATGCGCCGAATACGGACGGTATTCATGGCATCGCCTTTCTTGATCTCGCTGACGACGTCCTGCCCCCTGGCAACCTGACCGAACACGGTGTGCAAGTTGTCGAGATGCTTCGTGGGCCCGTGGGTAATGAAAAACTGCGACCCATTGGTGTTCGGTCCGGAATTCGCCATCGACAGGATACCGGCGCCGGTGTGTTTCAGATCCGCATGAAATTCGTCTTCGAATTGGTAGCCGGGGCCGCCAGTGCCGTTGCCGCGAGGATCGCCGGACTGAATCACGAAGCCATCGACGACGCGATGAAAGGTCATGTCGTCGTAGAACGGCCCGCCCGCCTGTCGGTTCGAGCGTTTCGTTCCCTCCGCCAGGCCGACGAAATTGGTAACCGTGAGCGGGGTACGCTTGTAGTGGAGCCGCAGGACAATTTTGCCGCGGTTCGTGTCGATGACAGCATAGAGCCCGTCGGCAAGCTTGCCGTCAGCCTCGGCGTTGACCGCTTCGACTGGGGCCGGTTCGGGATTACGGGTGTCGGAGGCGGTTGCGGCGGTACTCAAAGCAAATGCCGCGGCCAATGAGATGCCGGTCAGTCGCTTCATGGGGGCTCGTGTGGTTGTGGGCGTCCGGCCGGGTGCTATTACTTGTCCCCGAGCAGTTTATCGAAAGAGGCTTGGTCGGCGATGAATTTTTCGGCGTCCTCGCCGACGCGCTTGATGATAATTTTGTCGAGTTTGTCGCCTTTGGCGATGGCGTCAACGACGTCTTGCCCGTCCACGACCTTGCCAAACACCGTGTGTTTTCCGTCGAGCCATTGGGTTTCCTTGTGGGTGATGAAGAACTGCGAGCCATTGGTGCCGGGGCCGGAGTTGGCCATCGACAGAATGCCGGGGCCGGAGTGTTTCAGGGTCGGGTCGAATTCGTCTTGGAATTTATAGCCTGGGTTGCCGCGCCCGTTGCCGTTCGGGCAGCCGCCCTGGATCATGAAGTCGGCGATGACGCGATGGAATATGAGTCCGTCGTAGTACGGCTGGCCTTCGGGTCGGATCGATTTGATCTTGCCTTCCGCCAGGCCGACGAAATTGGTCACTGTCAGCGGCACTTTCTTGTAATAGAGTTCCAGGACGATGTCGCCTTTTGAGGTGCTCATTGTAGCGTACAGCCCGGGGGTGAGTGCTTCGGCGCTCTCGGCTTCGGTGCTTTCGGCCTCGGCGTTGACTGCTTCGACTGGGGCCGGTTCGGGATTACGGGTGTCGGAGGCGGTTGCGGCGGTATTCAAAGCAAACGCAGCGCAGATGGTGAGAGCGAGAGTTGTGTGTTTCATCGGATGGCTCCTTCTTGTTTGGTTGAATTGTCACAAGGGCAGATCAACAGCCTGCGCTTCGGCGGCGCTGACGGCGACTGCCTCGGTGAATTCCATGTACTTGACGCCGTCTTCGAACGTCGTCAGCCGTATCGGTT
>CAJWLW010000132.1 GCA_913042885.1 uncultured Lentisphaeria bacterium
ACGTAATTATAATGGCTGCAGATCGTCCTGCTGGAGCATCGGCGAGCTCCGCCGTTTATATGTATCTCCTGCACCCATACGTGGAGACGCTAATGCCGACCGAGTCAATCGAAATCGTCCGTGACGGCCGCAGAATTGGCACGGCGGCGGCGGATGACCTCCGGATAAAGGCTGAACTGAAGCGCGGCAGTGGCAGGACCGGTCCCACCCTTCACAGTTGGAAGGCGACTTATAGCCTTGCCGCGACCGCCGCCGAGGACTGACAGTTGCGGACGGGAACACATTGTCAACGGCTTGAAATCCCTGAGATTATCACTCAAGTTCCGTCGGTTCGAAGTTCCCCGCAGCTGCGGGAATCCGTCAATCAGCGGACTGCAAAACCCACGGGCTCGCCGCGGCGGGATCGGATAGCCTGCGGTTGGCGCAGCCCCGGGTTTGCCAGAATCTTATGAGTCAGCCAATTCGATTATCGGACGAAGACATCGCACACTATCATCGTGAAGGTTACTTGGTGGTGGCCGACCTGCTCACAGAACCGGAGGTCGCCGCCTTTGTCAAACACGAGGAGGTGTCCGAGCCGATGGCGCAGCGACTGGGGATTCTCACTCATCGAATCGACTCCCAGTGGGCGTACGTCGCCACGCACCCCAATACTGCCGGCATAGCGCAGCAGCTCCTGGGGGGCACGCCCCGTATCGTGCAGACGATGTACATGCGTAAAGACCCGGCACCGGAAGGCAAGGAGAGCGGGGATGTCGGCGTGGCATTTCATCAGGACACCCATTATCTGCCCACCGAACCCAATACGCTCATGGCATGCTGGATTGCGATGAGCGATACCGATCCGGAAAACGGCGGGCTCTGCGTCGTGCCCGGGAGCCACACGGGCGAACTTCGGCCAACCCATCCAAGCACAGACGCGGAACACGCAAGTTGGGAGATGGATCACCTGATGCGTGATCGGGACGGTCGTGAATGGACACAACGGATTTATGCATTTCAGGTCGACGGGATCGACAAGGAAGACACCACCAAACTGACCGTCTCTCGAGGAAGCGGTGTGTTCTTCACGAGCCTTACCATCCATGGTTCCTATGCCAATCGTTCATCGGACCGGCACCGGCTGGCTTTTGCCGTACACTATGTCAAGGACGGGTCGTGGGTGATCCGCTGTGATGTGCAGGATACCACACCGGTGACAGGGTTTTCCAAATAATTGAAGGGAAATTGATCGACGTGCGCGTTCTCGAGGGCCCCGTCGTCAGGTAAGCCCATCATTCCAACATTCCAACATTCCATGAAGGGTTCGTGGCCTCGAACACACGGTTAATATGGCACTATCTGAAATATCGTTGAAACGCGCCGCCTCATACATCGTGAAGGGCCGCTTGCCGCCTGCCTCGCCCATCGGCCACCTGCCCCCGGAATGCCAGCCTGCCGACGCAGCCGATAGCATGGCGATTCAGGACGCCGTGCACGAATCGTTGACAGCGAACGGCCACGGCAATGTAACAGGCACAAAAATCGGATGTACCACGCAGGTCATGCAAGACTTTCTCGGAATGACGCATCCGTGCGCCGGCGCAATTTTCGATGCCACGGTTCGCCATGGCATCGGTGAATTCGAATTCGACTCCTTCCTTCACGTCGGGGTGGAATGTGAAATCGCGGTGCGGCTCGGATCGTCCATCCGCGCGGCGGCAGCGCCTCATTCCATGGAAAGTGTCTCGGACGCGGTTGCGGCGGTGTATCCCGCCATTGAAATCGTCGATGACCGCTATGTCGACTTCGTCGCGCGTGAGCCGGACTGGCGGACCTGGCTGGCCGACGATTTCTTCGGCGCCGGGATTGTCCTGGGCGAACCAATTACCGAATGGCACGGGCTGGATCTTGCCGCCGTGCATGGTTCGATGAGCATCAGCGGCGTCGAAGTTGGCTCGGGGCACGGGAGCGACATCATCAACGGACATCCGCTGGAGGCGTTGGCCTGGCTGGCAAACGCCGAGGCGGTGCGTGGTCGTGATTTGCCTGCGGATTGGATCGTCATGCTGGGCAGCATCGTACAGACCAAATGGGTCGGCAAAAACGATGTCGTGGCCGTGGAGATAGGAGGGTTGGGCCGAGCCTCTGCCCGTTTCACGTGAGCACGAATCCGATTGCCAAAACGTGATTCGCAGCGACGATGGATGGACGGTGAGTCCGGGACTCAGTCGAACACACGCCATGTTGGGATACAATCGAAACGCTTCCGCGCACGGCGTCATGTGTCGTGTCCCGCTCACACACGTGCCTGGCATTCCGGTTTCCCGGTGATCTCCAAAGACACTCGGAACAACGGGCCGGCCGCGCGGCCGGCTGTAGTAGTGACCGACCGGGGCAAGGGGGCTTTCCCACATGAGCCCGGCGCTGGTGATGTAGAGCTCGTTCAGGTCCGGGCCACCGAACATGACCGAGGACGGCTGCGCCACGGGCAGTTCGATGTAATCGATCGGGATAAGGCTATATTCAGGGCTGAAAGTCACGGCCGATCAAGTCGACCAACTTGTCGAGATCGTTTGCCAGGTTGCGACCGAATAAAAGACGGGCATAACGGACAGCGAATTCCGACAACTGGCAGAGGAGATCATCATACAGTGAATGAACAAGTCAAGGTCAGTGACCTCTTCAATGACATCATGGCTCACACGATGCGTCACGTGTCCGATCGGCATGGCGAGCAAGCCATGCACCGTCTTTTCTTCGAGCTCTACAGTCATACATTCATGCACCTCGAACGCGAATTCGGTTTCGATGCAGTCCGTGAATTCTGGGAGTCCATTGCCGACAGTCAGCTCTCAGACCTCGAGAACCTGATGAAAACCAAGGGGTTCAAGGGAATGGAGGAATACTGGCGGGCCACTTGCGGGCAGGAAGGCGCTGACTACGAGATGGACGTCACGGACGACTCGTTTACCATCCTGGTGAAATCCTGTCCACCGACGAACTGGTTCAAGGACAACAATCTCGAGCACTACCACCGTTACTGCGAGCACTGTAACACCCTGTACCGACGGGTCGGTGAACGATGCGGCTTCCAGATGGAGTATATCCCACCCGATCCGCAGAAGGGTACTTGCTGTGGATTGCGGTTTACAGCAAAAGGGTAAACAAAGAAATTGACGATGGCCGACGAATCACGAGTTCAAGAGCTGCGAAAGTTATTCCCTGTAATCGATCACTGGACGTATCTATATAACGGCAGCATTCATCCCTGCCCGCGACCCGTGGCAGAGGCCATGCGGAATTTTATCGATCAGTGGCAGAACGGCGGCGAGGACGCCTTCTTCAGCGCCTACGAGGCGTTCGGCCGGCTGAAAGAGAAATTTGCAAAATTAATTCACGCCGACGCACGTAACATCGTTGTCACCGAATCGACGACGGCTGGACTCAATCTCGCGGGCCAGATTGTCCAGACGCGACCCGGCCAGAACGTCGTGGTCACCGATCTGGCGTTTATGAGCACCACGTATCCATGGCTGGTGAGTCAGTCAGCGACGGTTGAGGTGCGGTTTGTCGAAAGCCGGGACGGCAGGATTGTCATGGACGATTTGGCCGCCCAGGTAGATGAACACACCGCGGCCGTCAGCCTCTGCGCAGTTACTGTCGGCAGCGGTTTTCGCTTTGACCTGGACGCCGTGCATGAAATCACCAGTCGCTGGAATGTGCCGTTGATCGTGGACGGCGCCCAGGCGTTGGGATTGATTGACATTGATGTCAATCAGCCGGCGCTGGACTTTCTGGCCACGACCACCAGCAAGTGGTTGATGGGCCCCGCCGGCATCGGCTGCCTGTATGTGAGCGACCGCCATCTGGATGCGACGCCACCAACTGTCGGGTGGCTGGCAGCAGCCAATCTCAGTGACTGGGATGTGCGGCACTGCGAGCTGCATGCCGATGCCATGCGTTTCCAGGGCGGTATTCCCAATCTCGTCGGTATTGTGGGCGCCGAGGCCGGGCTCGATTTGCTGGCGGAGATCGGCCGGGAATTCATTGAACAGCGGGTCCACGAATTGACCAGCCATGTGCTCGAGGAACTGGACAAGATCGGTGTCGACATCTGGACACCGCGGGGCGCTCACGAGCGCGCCGGCATCGTCTTTTTCCGCACTGCCGATCACCAGGCACTGCACCAGAAACTCAAGGACGCAAAGATTTATTGTGGCTCGTTTCTCGACGGCATCCGTCTCGATCCGACGTTCTATAACACCATGGAGGAAGTCGACAGGTTTCTTGATGTTGTCCGCTCACACGTAACGTACAACACGTGACGCCACCAGAGTCATCGAAGATCGAAAATCAATGCCTTCAGATCACCAATATCCCCTGAACCTGGGCCACTTCGTTGACGGCGACTGGATCGAACCGGGCAACGGCGGCCGGGAAACGCTGCCCGATGGCACGGGTGAGCTGTTCAAATTCAAGGCAAAGCGAAAATTCTCCGGGGTCGACTGATCCGGCATATCCGGGGACACACAACAAATGGACATTCTCCAACACATCGCAAATCTCCCGATCGAAATCGTCACGCAGGATCGCGTCCTCGCCACGGCGCCGGCCGAACGTTTCCTGATACCGTTTCCCGACAACGT
Organism: uncultured Lentisphaeria bacterium; assembly: GCA_913042885.1. Next base: position 4,629 of record CAJWLW010000132.1, read on the forward strand.
CAGACGCGCCGACCCGTTGCTCTGCAAGACGCCTGAGGACACCGTCTGTTTGTTATCTCAAGGATGGCGCGCCGCATCGAAGCCCTCCTGCAACCCTGACACCGCATCAATAATGACGCCCCCTGCAACCACCTCGACAACTATTCGATCATTTTAATGGAGCTGATGGCATGATCCAGATCCAATATCTTTCAGAGCCGCCCAAGCTGGCCGAAGACCTTTCGGGAGACGCCTGGGCAAACCTGACGTGGCACGACAATTTCACGATTCCGGGAAGTGTGAACGCCGAACTGGTGCCCGGCACATCCTTTGCCATGGTGCATGACGGCGACAGCTTGTACATCGCGATGAAATGTGGTGTGTGCCCGGGAAGCTCCGCAGAGAATTTCTCGCACGAGAGAGTTCATGTTGTGATCGACTTCGATCGTGACGGAAGTTGGGGAGGGAAGTTCATTGGCAATGCGGACGGTTTTCTGTCTGCGTCAACGGCCTGCAGGGGTGGTTCAAGAAACAGCTGGCCGGGCGAAGTCGAGTTTGAGGTAGGCGTGGGGGCTCAGGAATGGACGGCGGTCATGAAAATACCACTGAGACAACTTGGTTACCAACAAGGCGGTCTGCGTCGGGTCCGCTTCAACGTAGCTCGGCTGAACGCCGTACCAGAATTTTGGGTGTGCTTCCCTGTGCTGGCAGAGAAAACGTTCTGGGAGCCGCAGTGCGAGATGGCAGAGGCTGAGTTTGAACGGCCCGAGCTGTTGCTACCATTTGCCTGGCGCATAGAGCGGGATCAGCGGGCCCGTCTCAACGAGAGCGATGGAAAGACCACGTGTCGCCAGAAGGTCAAGACAACGAACCTCTCGGCGGAAACTCGCGAGGTGGATTTGCACGTCTGGTTTGTGGGGCCAATTCACCCGCCATCGGAGAAGATCGAGTACTGCCTTCGCATTGGGCCCGGGGAGTCGCATGTCGAAAGCGTGGAGCTGCCCGTTCCGGAGGGATTCAATTATGGCTTTGCCAGCGTGGCCCTGTACGAGAGAGACTCTGGCCGATGTGTTAGCGAAAACCGTTTTCTTATCGAGGCCGAGCTGTTGTCGTGGAAGAAACATACCATCAAGCGCGCCGATGGAAACGATGGTTACACCTGTCACGCCGCGCAGATGCAGTTTATGCCGCAGTACGAAGGTCGCAACACCGTGCCCTACGGGTTGGCCGCTATGGAAAACAGTGAGGTTGTCTGTGTCGCAATGGCCTGGCCGACCGAATCGACCGGCCAGGTGCAAACGCTGGTGACCGTCAGCGAAGACGAAGGGGCGACATGGGGTGAGTACCTGGCGTTGCCTGGCATTCACTGTCGCCCTGTGATGCTGGCTTACCTTGGCCAGGGTGTGGTTACATTTGAAGCGGGCGACACGACCGAGCGATTCCGGTTGTTTAGCCACGACCATGGACGCACGTGGGACGAGCGGGTTGATGTCGCGCCCGCGCCCGACGGACAGCCGCTGGGCTTCGAGGGCAATCCGTTGATCGAACGAGATTCCGAGGGGAACGCCATCCGTATTGCCCAAATAGGGCAAACGCTCGGAGGCGGTGCACCCCACTGGAAGATTACCGAGTATCTCCGTTGGTCGGAAGACGGTGGCCGCACGTGGCCCCAAGTTATTTCTCCCGCCTCGTGGCACTACACCGAGACGTATGCTGGAAAAACGTACGAAGTTGGCGCTAGCGAAGGTTCATTGGTGCGGGCAGCCAATGGTGACCTGGTAGCAGCCTTGCGCACCTTTGTTCCGGTATGGTTCGCCGAGCATCCGCACTACGAAGACAGCCTGGAGGGAACGGCCGTTTCCATATCCAAGGACAACGGGGAAACCTGGTCCCCGATGAAGATCGTGTTTGAAGCAGGCAGACACCACCCCGACCTGATCTGTATGCCCAATGGTGATCTGGTGATGACCGTCATCTGCCGGGTCGATTTCGAGGGCAATCAGCTTGCCAGTTATCGACGCGGTTGCGATGCCGTGATCAGCCGGGACCACGGAGTCACCTGGGATGTTGAGCATTTGGTCGTGCTCGACGACTTTCCGTTTTGCCAGGGCGAACATTGGATCAGCACCGAGTGCGGGCATTTGAGTTCCACGCTCATGCCCGATGGCTCAATCCTTACCGGCTATGGCAATTATCTGGCTGGCGGCGTACTGATCCGCTGGCAACCTTGAGATAGTGTTGTTGCGGTCGTACCGAAAAAGAAAATGAACCGATGATCCAAATCCAATATCTTGACGCTGCTCCCGAACTGACGGGTGATGTTTCGTCCGATGCCCGAGACACTGGCCGTTGAAACCCTATATGACTGGCGCTGTACACGTAAAGACGGTCATGCTGTACACGTGGAGACAATCATGAAAGTTACTCAGATCCTGGTCGGCACGAACTGCCATCCGCAAGTCCGCCGCGCGGCGCGCGATCTGGGCAGATATTTGAATAAACTGTTCGGCATGAATCCCGCCGTCCGCGCCCATCCAGGACGAGGTCGCGGCCTGACGATCCAGCTTCAGGTCCAAAAGGGGCACGAGCTCAGTGATCAGGGCTATGCCTTCGAACCCGACGGCCAGACATTCCGGATCGTCGGCGGATCGCCCACGGCTGCGGTGTGGGGAGTTTATGAACTGGCGGAGTTCTGGGGCGTGCGATTCCTGCTGCACGGAGACGTGTTGCCAGATGCGCCAGGACGCTTGCGATTCCCGGGGCCCGCGACGCGCGAACCCCTGATCCAACAGAGAGGCTTCCGGACCTACAACGACTGGCCGAACACGCCATGCCAATGGTCGCTCAAGCAGGTCGAGCCGCTGCTCGATCAGCTCGTGAAGATGAGATTCAACGAAATCTTGATCGTGCAGCGTCCCTATGACCCGTTCGTCCACATCGAATGGCGAGGTGCGAAAAAGAACAAGGCGCTGGTCAATTACGGCTATCGCTTCCCGATCCGCAAGGACTGGATTGGTTACGAGCTGTTCAAGCACTCTGGTGACACCCGGCGCGGCGAGTTCGGAAACTCTGATCTGGCATTTTGCGATGGCTACGAAGCCACGATCCGAGCCGGGAAGACCTACCTCCGTGGATTATGCCGAATGGCCCACGCACGCGGCATAAAGGTTAATGCCATGGTGGTGTTCACCGACTTCCCCGAACCAATCAAGAACAAGCTGGTCGCCATCAGCGACCGAAAGTTTCTGCGCCGGCCCGACCCCGGTCCCGTCTCCGCCCTGCGCTATGGCGAGTGGACCGAGGGCATGACCAAGGATATGGCGCGATGCATGACGATTCGCAATCCCGAGTACCTCGCCCTGCTGCAGCACAGCCTTCAGACACATCTTGAAGCATTTGCCCCGTGCGATTATCTCATTCTCGGGACGAGCGAATTTCGCCAGACGGGAGCCGATGTACGATTTGCCTGGGACCAGCTCGACCGCAAATACGGGATCAGCGCCATTGCCACGTTCGACCAGGTCGTCAAGGAAGCACGCCGCAACGCCGAATTCACACCCGCGCGGGCCGAGTCAGAACTGATGTCCGACATCTGCACGCTCTGGGTCTTTGATCATTTACTCAATGAACGGGCGCCCAAACCGGGACGTCGTGCCCCGACACTTATTCCCAGCGGCTTGAGCGTTGAGCTGCATCGATTTCTGCCGAAGATTTTTCGCTCCGGATCGCGCTATCTCGCATCCATGGGATACATGCCGTCCTACGCCATCAAGCGGGCCGACACGCTCGCGTCCGCGCGCGACGGCGACTTGAAGTTCGCGATGGTCTTGTCCACCGAGGATGACAACATCGGCATCGTGCCGCAGTTCTCCGGCCCGTCAGTCAAGGGTATGGCCGATCTGATCCGGAAAAATCACATGCACGGGTTCATCACCCGACAGTTTTCCCACAGCAAACTCCTGCCGGCGGTCCATTTCCTCGCGCATGCGTCCTGGGAACGCGGTTTGACCCTGAAGAAGTCCTACGAACATCAGTTCGCACCGATCTGTGGGCCGCGGGCGTTGGGGCCACTGCTGGAGGCCTTCTCCATCCTCCAGCGACTCACGACCCAGATGCACCGGAACACAGACTGCGTCAGCTTCATCTCGGTGGCGGTCATCGCCGGATGGTGGAAGGTACCCACGCGTTCGGAATTGACCGGTATCAGGAAGGACCTCGTTCGGTTTGAGAAGCTCCGCCGCACTTTTGCCAAGGCGGCACTTCTCCTGTCCGAGGCGGCGCGACTCTCCAGGCCGCCGGGCCGCCCGGTCGTGCATGCCCTGGCCCGCCAGGCCGAGTTTGCCGACCACTGGATGGCCGGGCGGATTGCCATGCGGCGTGCCTCGGAATGGGCTGCCACGGCGGCCGACGCCCAGAAGCAACGAAATGTCCCCCAGTATGCCGAGGCGACCGACGCCGTCGAATCTAATCTGCACGAAGCCCACGCCTTGTTCACTCGAGCCACCGAAACCTGGGCCGATTGCGTCGAGGACCGCTGTGACCTGGGAGTCCTCGCGGCCTTGAACCACTACGCACTTGACACGATGACCGCCATACACAAACTGGCAAAGCTGAATGCGATTTCCTGGACAATCAACGCGTGAAGCACATGATCGTGCCCGATAATTTCCTGTCCTGCGACGACGAACGCTGGGTCCACGGTCTCTGCGGCTACCTGGGTTCGACGCGGTTGCCGGACGGATCAATCCTCACCGGCTACGGTAACGGCTTCACCGGCGGCGCGCTGATCCGCCGGAAACCTTCAGGCGGTCTCGTTATACTGCCCCACGGATGACATGGCCCGCCGGGCGGTCGCATCGACTTTATCTTGTACGCATACCACTCAAACAAAGCAGATGAACCATGATCCAGATCCAATATCTTGACGCTGCTCTCGAACTGACCGGTGATGTTTCGACCGGTACCTGGGCAAACCTGTTGTGGCACGAACAGTTCACACCCCCAGGTCAGCCTGGTGCCGAGTCGGTACCCGGGACGGCGTTTGCAATGGCCCATGACGGCAACATCCTTTATGTCGCCGTGAGGTGTAACGCCCGACCCGGAATAACCCCAGAGGAACTTGCCAGAGAACACGTGCAAATCCAGCTCGATCCCGAATGCAGCGGAGAGCGCTCGGGAACTTTTGTCTGCTACATAGACGGTAAGGCTTCGTCATCGATGGAACTTCAAGCCGGAGGGAAGGAAGGGTGGACCGGCGAGATCGGTTATGACGTCCTACTGCAGGAGGGGCAATGGTCGATGGTTCTAAAAGTTCCGCTCAGCCAGCTGGTCCACTTTGAGGACGGGTTATCTCGAATTCAATTCATGGTGGCCCGTGTGTTTGGACATGGTGGTGATAGTAGTGATGTGCGTTCGTTGTGCCATCCGGCTGTGGACGAGCCACAATTCTGGATTCCCCGTAACGCGATCGGCCAAGCGGTGTTTGAACGCCCGGAGTTACTCGAAGCATTTGCCTGGTCTATTCGGCATTCCGGGAGTGGACAAATAGTCCAGCAGAATGGCAACACGGTAGTCCAACAGAATGTCATGGCGACTAATTCCTCCACGGGCCAGCGCAATGTGGAGTTGCGCGTTGGGCTTGCGTTGCCCCGCCAGTCACCCGCGTCACTGCTGAAAAGCAGCCTGAACGTCGATGCCGGCCAATCGTCGATCAACAGCATCGAACTTCCCATACCGGCAGGATTCAAATATGGATTCATCCATATGTCGTTACACGAACCAGAGACAGGCCGCTGCCTCAGTGAGAATCGGAGTGTCGTTGAGTCTGAGCAACTTTCCTGGAAAGAGCATTTCATCAAGCGCGGCGATGGCAATGGCGGTTACACCTGTCTCCGAGCAGAGCAGCAAATATTGCCACGATATCAAGGGCGCCTGATCGTTCCGTACGGCCTGGCCACCATGGACAATGGCGAGGTCATTTGCGCCGCCACGGCCGGTGCTTACGCCGACGGGAGACCCCGTGCGAAACCGCCGGAACAGACTCTGATCACCACCAGTCGTGACAACGGAGCGACATGGGCCAGCTACACCGTGCTGGACGACGTGCACGCCCGCCCCATGATGTTAGCCTACCTCGGCCAGGGTGTCGTCACCTTCGACTCAGGAGACACAACCGGGCAATTCCGGTTTTTCAGTCACGACTACGGCCGCACGTGGGACGAGCGGGTCACTGTGCCACCGGCGCCGAACGGCCTGGCCATGGGCTTTGAAGGCAGCCCGTTGGTCGATCGCGATGCGCAGGGAAATGCCATCCGAATCGCGCAGACCGGACAAACCGTCGAAGGCGCCGCGCCGTACTGGAAGATCAACGAGTACATACGCTGGTCGGACGACGGCGGACGCACGTGGCCCAAAGTCGACAGCCCCCAGGCATGGCGCACCACCGAGACGCATAACGGAAAAACGTACGAACTGTGCTGTGGTGAAGGATCGCTGGCGCGTGCGGCCAACGGTTGGTTGGTAGCGGCACTGCGCACCTGGGTGCCGGTGCAGTTCCACGACCACCCGTACTTCGACGACAACCTGGAAGGAACCTCCGTTTCTATTTCCAAAGACGACGGAGTCACGTGGTCACCGCTGCAAATGATATTCGAAGGTGGACGGCACCATCCCACGCTGCTCTGCATGCCCGGCGGTGACCTGGTCATGGTCGTCATCCGCCGGATTGATTTCCGCAATGGCGAACTCGTCAGCTATCGGCGCGGGTGCGATGCGATCATCAGCAGTGATCACGGCGAGACATGGGACCTGGAACGCCTGGTTGTGCTCGATGATGTCGCATACTGCGACGGTGAACATTGGACCAGCGGTGAATGCGGTCACCTGAGTTCGACACTGCTCTCGGACGGATCTATCCTGACCGGCTACTTCAATACCTATACCGGCGGCGTGCTGATCCGCTGGAAACCTTGAGGCGGTCTCGCGTTATACTGCCCCCCGGGCAACATGGCCCGCCGGACGGTTGCATCGACATCGTCATGCACACCATGTCTTGAACAAGGAATTGAACCATGATCCCGATCCAATATCTTGACGCTGCTCCTGAACTGACGAGCGATGTTT
>CAJWLW010000133.1 GCA_913042885.1 uncultured Lentisphaeria bacterium
TCAATGGCGCCACGTACAACTTCTACGACAAGTTCACCAATATCGACGTGGTGCCCGGCTGGATGACCGCCAACGGTAATCCGGGTGGATCATTCTACAGAAACTCGGAGAATCGGAATACCAGGGCGGACGGCTGGACCGCGGAGTGGCGCCTCTCAGTAGAGCGCAATGGTCAGGGGCTCGCGTTGAATTTCAACGACGACACCAGCCTGGTCAAGGTCATCTATGATGCGCCTGCAAACACGGTCACGCTGGAAGACTACCTGATTGGCCTGGAAGGCAATACGCAAAGTGTCAGCGTCTCCACAACTATCGGTGAGCGTGCTGTGCATACCTATCGCCTGGTACGGCAGCCGGATAGTCCCACGGTCGAATTGTATCTAGACAACGACCCCGCCGCCGTGGCGTCGATCACGCCGTGGCCGGCCGCCGATCACGGCAACGAGGGGCAGCTGGAACAGGTGATATTCGCCCATTCGCCTCTGAATGCCGCCTGGGACTTTTTCCGTTACCACAGTGGCGCCACGATACCCGGTGCAAAGCCTGCCCCCGCCACTTCCACTTTACGCGGCAAGGCACACGACGGCTATCGAACCTGCGTGATAACCCCGCCAATCAACAACGAAGCGATTCTCGATGGCCAACGGCTGCCTGATGTCTGCACAGACGGACAGGTGATGAAGATCCTGTGCGCGCGCGGCGAGTACGAACCGGCGTCCTTCCTCGTTCTGACCGAAAGACCACTCAAGAATGTCATGGTTACAGTCGACGACCTTACAGGACCCGCAGGCGTGCTGGACAGTGACACGGTTGATGTGCGGATTGCACAGAAGTTCTACCGGGTTATCACCTGGGAATCCGTTACGATGCCCTGGGTTCTGGTGCATGACCCGGCGATGTACACGATCATCGACAGACCCCAGAAGTGGGCGACTGAAATAACCGAGGAAAACTGGGACCACTCCGGTGGACATACGCTGGAGGAATACCAGAACGGTTACACCAAGACAAATGAGCTCAACAAGGAACTGATCGACACCAACACCCTGCAGCCCGCGGATATAACGGGTTCCCGTCAGTTCTGGTTGACCCTGCATGTTCCCGAGGATGCAAAGTCGGGCAGCTACCGCGGAGATGTAACGATCACCGCCGCCAACGCCGAGTCCGCAACGTTGACGCTGGAAGTGACGGTGCCGTCCTTCGATCTGCTGCCGCCGCGGTTCGAGTACAGCATCTACTACCCGACACAATTGGAACGGCCAACGACAACTGACGGGCAACGGGAGAAATATCATCCGGTTACCGAGCAGCAGTACCTGGCCGAAAACCGTAACATGGCGGTGCACGGATGCCTGAATCCCTGCCTCTATGCCGGACCGGAACAGGATGAGGCGGGAAACATTCACTTCACATATTTATCGCGACTGCTCGACCTGCGTGAACAGGCCGGCATGCCCAAAGGCGTCATGCTCTATTTGTTTGACGGCGCCGGCATGATCCTCAAGACAGGTGAACTGACCGAACAGGAGACGCAGCGCAACATCGAAGTTGCAAGAGCAACGGTGGCCTGGGCAAAGGCCCGCGGCTACAAAGGCGCATTGTTCATGGGCGCCGATGAATATGCCGGAAGCCGGCTGCACGCCATGCGCGAAAGCTACGCATCGGTAAGCGAGGGCGGCAGTGGTATCTGGGTCGCCGGCGGGCGCGACCTGGTGACGGATATGGCCGACGTCGTTGATGTGCCGGTGTTCGCGCATCCCGGGGCGCTGGCGGTGGACCGACTGGTACAGTGGCAGGTCGACGCCATAGCCTGGTTGCTGCATCCCGAGAGGTCGCCGAACTGGGACCCGGAAATTTTTCTGTCGCCGTACTACCAGAATCTCATCACACGCACGCATGAAAAAGGCAACAAGATCTTTACCTACTTCGACCCCCAGGGCGGCCAGCCGTTTCCGGAGTACCACCGACGCCATCGCGGTTTGGGCTTGTGGAAAACAGGCATCGACGGCACGATGACCTGGGCCTATATCCACATCTGGTCAAAAACCGTTCGTACGGACGATCCGGCTGTCAAGAACAACGGTGTAGGGCACAGCCCGAACAGCTTCGTCCTTCGCGGCCCGGCCGGCCCGCTCGACACGCTGAGCTGGGAGGGCTACCGCGAGGGCTACGACGACGCCCGTTACCTGGCGACGCTGCAGGACGCGTTGAAGAAAGCCAAGGCCGCAGGCAAACACACCGGGACGGTCGCCCGCACCGAACGCTGGCTCGAAGACATCGCAGTCAATGACGACCTCGACGCCTGGCGATGGGAAATGTCCCGACGAACCGAGCTGCTGCTGCAATAAGTACTTAAGCAACATCGCTGCCTTCGCTTTGCAGACGGCGGCGGAATGATCTGTCCATTGGAATCCGCAACTGGGAGGAATGACGCATGTCCGTGCAACCGTTGGAAGCCGTTCGCATCGAGGTGGAACCTCTCAACGGTCGAGGCAGCTTTGACGGAACCATGCCCCGAGCCTATATTCAAATCCTATTTAAAAACATTCGCCCAAACGATCGGGCAATCAGGGTAACGGTATAGGTATCATCCCAAGCAACTTGCCGTTCGCGATCAGCAGGGCCTTTTTCGACACGCGGGACTGGGAGGTTGCCGCGATCACTACGACAAGGCGGATCCGGATCCTTGGCAGCGCGAAATGGTGCGCCGGACCGAAGGTTGCTGAAGCTCTGAATTGGAATGGTAAGGGGGAGAGGCACGATGGCCGATTTGGGAAAGGTGTGGAGAATGACCCCGACCAGGTCCATATCGTTCGGGTTATGCTGTTTGAGTGTGTTGCTTGCCGATCGGGCTGGCGCCGCGCAGGCCCGGTGGTGGAACAAGGGGTGGGAGGCGCGCGTACCGATCACCGTGGAGTTCCGGGAGGGGCTGCTGTCGAAGCGGCCTGTCATCCTGCCGTGGCGCGTAATAGCTGAAAGGCTGGGCGAGGCGAAGATAAGGGCCGGTTCCCTGCGCCTTGTGGCCGGGCGGCGGCTGGTGCCGTTTCAGGTGGATCACCGGAATGCCCGCGGCGATTTTCTGCCGCCGGGGAACCTGACCCTGGACCCGGAGGACGAGCTCGTGTTCGTCTGCCCCAGCGACCGCCGCACACGGCTTCACCTCTACCTCAGCGAAAACCCCAAGCCGCCGGCCTCGTTCCCCTCCGGCGTAACGGTCGTCGAGCCCCGCCGGCAGCGGTATCACCGGAAACTGGTCACCGCCGGGATGTCCATCGCCATACAAGGCACCGGGCAGCTCGACCTGTCGGCGAACTCGCAGGCGAACAGCGCCCGGGCCACCGTCGTCGAGCTCATGTGGAAAGGGTACAAGCTCAATCCCCAGAGCCAAAGTTGGGGCATGGTTCTCAACGCTCATCCGTATCCGTCCAGTGAAACGGATCGCTGGCGCAATGTCCGGCTGTTGGTGGACGGGCCGGTGCGTAAAGTTGTTGCAACCAACTGTTCGAACTCGACAGCCTCAGACGCAGATGGCCAGGTCACGTGGCAGGCGGACGTGACGCGGTATTTTTCCATGTTCGCCGACGTGCCGCTCTATGATGTGGAAGACGTGGCGCACTGCTCGGTGGTGCCGGCCAGCTGGACGGCAGGATACCTGGACCAGTGGCACGCGGGCCACGGCCTGGATGAGCACGACCTGCTCTGGGAAGGCACGTCGGGCGCGATTCGCATGTTCTCCCTGGCCGGTAAGAACATCAGCGTCGAGCGCACCGGCGACCTGATGGACACGGAGCAGGTCGGTGACGCCTGGTACGCCTGGTTCGATCAAAAAGAACGCACCGGCCTGGCGGTCTTCTACGGCCCGCCGCAGCATGCCGGGAAGGCCGCCTCACCTGCCGGAATCCGTTTTCGCGGCGGTTGGCGGTGGTACGCGACACACAACCGGATATCCTTCACCTACGAAAGCCTGGAAGCACCGGTGACGCTGAGGCATCGCTTCCGCATGATCGGCCTCGACGACGTCTCGCCGGAAGAAGTCGCCGGGGAATACCGCCTCTGGAAAAACCCGGACGCGGGCACCGTGACGATCGGCGACCCGGAGAGGAGACGAAGATGACGCGGATATCGTTGATTGCCCGGGTTGCTTTCGTGGGCCTTCTGGCCGTCGCGCCGGCGCCGGCAGAGAACGTCGGCTGCATGGTCTACAACAATGGCCTGAACTTCACGGAAGAGGAACTCCAACGCCTGGAGACCGCGCCGGAGGTCCAGTATGTGGGTGTGCAGATGGGCGGCGGCTCATCCGAGCCGCACTACCGCGAGGTCGCCTCGCGCCTGGCGCGCTCGGGCAAGAAGCTCATCCTCCAAATCTGGTGGGGCCCTGATCCGCCGCGCCACGCATGGTCGCGCTTCTCGATAGCAAACATCGCGATGGACGCGAAGATTCGCGAAGAGTTCTTCCGCGAGGTGATCGATCCGCTGATTGATTCCGTCGGGCCGGAAAACATCCACGCCGCCCACATGCTCGAGGAGACCGCGGGATGCTTCGCTACGGACATGCGCGAACCCGGGGACCCGGAAGACTTGATGGACGGGACGGGCGGGGTCTACGCTTCGCCTTACTACTCGGGATTCAGCGGGCGCGACATGTACGGCGGGCCATGGATGCTGACGCTGCGCCGGCACAACCAGGATTTCAGGCGCTACAGCAACGGCTACGACCTGTTCAAGGCCGCCATCTGGCGCGGGCCGCCACGCAACCTGTTCCGCCGGTGGGTTGGCCAGCGCGTGCAGGCGCTCGGTAACAACCACTTTGCCGACCACCTGCACGAGAAGTACCCCGGCATCCTGGCCACCACCTGGGACAGCCCGAACTACGGCGGCAACGCCTGGTCCGACACGCCGGCCATGATGAACAACCTGGACGGGTTCACCTCCAACTGCTACAGCTCGCCCGTGCACAACTACATCTTCGCCCGCTCGATGAAGGTGCTGGATTACGACAAGGAGATGGAGTTCATCGGGCGCGTCAGTCCGTGGCTCAACCCCGACGCCAATCAGCGGCAGTCAGCGCTGACCGCCATCTATGCCGTCGGCAGCAATGTCATCGGCCTCTGGCACGAACCCAACCGTGTCTACCAGGTCGATGAGGCGTGGGATGTGACGCAACGCGTCTTCGGCACGTTCTCCCGGCTGCCCGTGTTCCGCCATACCCCGGACGTGTTCTACACCGGCGGCTGGAGCCCACCGACCCCGTTTCTGAAGAACTTCGACGCCTGTCACGCCTACGATGCCCAGGGCGTCGGGCTGGGCCGGTACAAGCTCGTGCTGGGGGCGGACCACCCAGGCTTGAAGGACTACGTCGCCGACGGCGGCCTGGCCGTAGCGTTCGGCAACTGCCCCCGCTTCCTCAGAGACGAAGGCATCCTGGTTCCCGGCGACAAGCCGGTTGAACGCTCCGGCCCGTACGAGCCGGACGACTGGTGGCGCCGGGAACTCTCCCTGGCGGAGCGCTACGAGCTGGGCGTCAAGCCGGCGCCGGAATATGCCGCAGAGGCGGGCGTCCGCAGCGCTGCCGGCATCGTTTATCACGTCCCCTACGGCAAGGGAAAGATCCTGGTGCTGCCGGTCACGCCGACCAACGAAGGACGCGACCCGGACTGGCAGCGCTTCGTCTACGACCTCATCAAGGGACTGCTGCACACCAACGGGATGGATGACGTCTTCGAGAACCATTTCGCCCCGTGGGAGTCCGGGGGGAAGTACTTCGAGATCACCAGTGACGACGGTGCGGTCACCTGTTACTTCTACTACGAGATCAACCAGGAAGGACCACCCGTGCAGGTCAAGGGGGTCGATGTTTTCACCGGCGAGGAGGACCCGGTCCTGGGCCCCGGCCGGTCGTCCGCCATCGTCGCCCACGTGCCGACCAAGCCGTGGGAGCCGCCGCCAGCTCCGGACCGCACGAAACTGGTCAAGCCGGCGGAAAAGGGCGCTCGACGAGGCCTGCCCAGGCTGCCCGAGCTGCCACCCGGTCACTCGCTCGGCGGTGCCAAAGTTGCGCTGGAGCCGGCACCGCCCGCCAAATGGGTGAGCAGAAGGCGATTCCGCGGCTGGGCGGTCGACGAATGCCGCTACCGACTGGTGATACGCTGCCACCCGGCGCCCGCCGCGATGGATCAACTCCTCGTGCTCAGCGGCAGGGAATTCTATGACCTGACCGGCCTGGATGACCTCTCGTGGAAATCGATCCGCGTCTTCACCGGCGGCAGGGAACAGCCGATCCAGGTCGACGAACGTGACGGGACGGGGCAATACGTGCCGGCAGGCAACGGACGACTGGATATCGACGACGAGCTGGTCTTCGGGGTCAGCCTGCAAGCCGACGCACCGGTCACGGTCGAACTCTACTACGACAACAAGCCCGGCATGCAGCCGGAGTTCCCCGACGCAGCTGTCACTTTCGAGAAAATCGATACCGCCACTGCCGACGCGGTCCTGAGCAACGGGCGCCTCACCGCGCGCCTCAAGGGCCCGGCCAGGAATCCCGACAAGGACGGGGGTCTTGAAAATGCCGGACCCGGCTCAATCACCGACTGCAGCTTGGACGGGAAGGGCTTTACCAGGATCAGGTCACACCACGCGAACCTCCTCTTCGGCCAGCCTTTCACCAGCGGCAACTGGACAAAGCCCGAGCTGGTGATTTCCGGTCCCCTGCGCACGATCGTCCGGATGCACCTGCCCGAGACTGTCAGCCGGGACAATGCCGGGAGGACAATCTTCGAGGGCACAGTGACCAGCACCATCGCCATGTACGGGAAAGTGCCGGTTATGGATATCGAACAACAGATCGCCTACCGGTGGTCCGACCGAAAGTGGTCCGCCACCTACTCCTTTTATGCCACGGTAGGCCAAGCGCTCGACTCCCAGGACATGCTGTTCGTGCCGCTGGGCGGCCAGCCACAGCGTTTCTCCATGCGTGACGTCGTGAGATATGACCGCGCCTATCTCGAGCATCGCCCGGAGGCGGGCTGGATGGCCCTGCTCGACCCGGAGGAGAAGCACGGCTACGCCCTGTTCTACGCCAAGATGCCGGAGATCCGCGAGAACCTCGCCTGGGTCGATTACTCCCCACGCCGGGAGCTCACCCCTTCCGTGTTTCGATGGGCCTATGGCTATAGGATGCAACTGCGATACGTCAACCGGGTTATGCAGCTGGACGACCAGATCACCCGGCGCTTCCGGTTCGTGGGCCTGACCGAGGAGGATGAGCACGCCGTAGCGGCCCAGTACTCTCACTGGGGTGAAGAACTCACGCGACTGGCCCGCGTTGAAGTCCAGTCGCGCAAGCGATAGATCATCGGATGACAAAACACAACAGAGGTCGCAAAAAATGAAGGAGTCAGAGATGCAATACTGTTCTTGCAGCAAGATTGTGGCGAAAGCGTTGCTTGTGTGTGGACTATGGGTCATGTTCGGGGCGCTCGGCCATGGCGCCGATTACACGGTCCACGTGATTGATCCAGCCGTCACCAATCACATGGTCCTGCCCGACGGTCCGCTGCCGCCGGTCTGCAGGGAAGCCGCAACGATGACCGTGTTTGCCTGTCGCGGCGAGTACGAGCCCGTCTCGTTCGTGGTCAGCGCCGCGAAACCGCTCGAAGCGGTACGCATCGAGACCGAACCGCTCAACGGCCCCGGTGGTCAGTGGCCCGAAGCGGCCCTCGACGTCCGCGTCGTCAAGGCATACTATCGCGGGGCACTCGCCGGCGCCGCGGCCATACCGACGCTGCTGGTCCACGACGAAAACTTTCTGGCGATCGAACCCGATCCGACCCCGGAAAATCCGAACAACATGAAGAACGTGCTCAGGGGCCGGCTGCAAGATACCGAGGTGCTTCAGCCCGTTGCAATCGAGAAGCGCCGGCAATTCTGGCTCACGGTGCATGTCCCTGACTATGTCAGGCCGGGAACTTACAAGACAACCGTGCGGATTGTTCCGGCGAACAGCGAGGCGTCCGAGCTGACCCTCCAGGTCGAGGTCTACCCCTTCGTCTTGCTGCCGCCGATGCTCGAGTACTCGATCTATTACCCGGTAGTCCTGATCGCCGAGGGAGCGGAGGACTGGCTCAGCGGAAAATGGACCGGTGGAGGGGGCGCCTGGATCACGCGACAGCAGTACATCGCCGAGTGCAAGAACATGCTGGCCCACGGCCTGAACAATCCCAACATCTACGATGGCGTCAAAAACCGGCCCGACGGCACGCTCGACTATACCCGCATCGAGGAGATTCTGGCAGTGCGCGAAGAAGCCGGGATGGGGCCGGGCCTGCCCCTTTACTTGATGAGTAACGCTGCCGAACCGATAACCAGAGCGCTGACTGAGGAAGAGAAAAAGGAGAGGATTCGGGACGTCCGAAAAATCATGGCCTGGGGAAAAAAACGTGGCTACCCGGACATTTGCTGGACCGGGAACGACGAGGCCTGGGGCGACTGGCTGGCCTTGGAGCGCGACAGCTTCCAGGCCATCCAGGATGGCGGCGGCAAGGTCTGGGCCGCAACCATAAACCCGACGTTCATCGATGTGGTCGGGGACGTGTTCCATGTGCCGGTGCTGATGTCCAGCGTCGGCCCCCAACTCACCCATGCTGCCGAGCAGTACACCCCGGGGGAGGCGCTTCGGCAGATGGCACAGATCGCCAAGGCCGCACGCCTGGAAGTGATGGCCGAGCAGGAGAGCTATCGCAAAGCCATCGACGGCGTGCATCGCTTTGGGAACAAGATCTTCACCTATATGAATCCCACGGCCGGGGTCCCCCTGCCAGAGTTTCAACGACGCAGCGAAGGGCTGGGCCTCTGGCGCGTCGGCTTTGACGGTACCATGAACTGGGCCTACATGCACATCGCGAGCAACGGCATCGTCGAGCAGCGTATGAACTATGCCAAGGTCTTCCGCACCGACGGGGGCGTCCTCGACACCCTGCATTGGGAAGGCTGGCGGGAAGGGGTGGACGACGTCCGCTATCTGACAACCCTTTTGGATAGCCTCGGCCGGGCCCGCGGTCGTTTCCCCGACGCCCCGCTGATCAGCGAGACGGATGACTGGATAAGCGGGATCGACGTTGAAAACGGCGACCTGGACGCCATCCGGCGCGAGATGGCCAGGCGAATCATCGCCCTGGCGGATCTCGGATACAAGGCACTCCCGCCGGAAGAAACGCTGGCCGGGATCGATCGCCAGGGCGTTCAGGTGACCGCCTTCCCCGAACCGTGGCGTTTCAAGATGGACGTCAAGGACCTGGGCGTCCGCGAGAAATGGTTCGACCTGTCCATTGATGACAGCGGATGGGCCGCGTTGCGGGCCAATACCGGGTACACACGAGCAGCAAGTGGCGGATGGGGAAACGAACCCGGTTTCGGCTGGTACCGCACCGAGCTGCCGATGACCGGGCAGGACGCGAAAAAGAAGTTCAAATACCTCCACTTCGGAGCCTGCGATGAGGATGCGTGGATCTACCTGAACGGGCAACAGGTTTTCGAGCATTCATATGAAACAACCGGGCTGCTGCCCGCCCAGATGTGGATAACGCCGTTCGTTGCTCCGTTGACCGGCGTCAAAGTGCGCGGCAAGGACCTGTTGACCGTGCGCGTGCACAACAGTGAAGGAATGGGCGGTATCTGGAAGCCTGTCCACCTGATCCTGAGCGACCAGAAGCTGACGAACCAGCAGGTAAAGGCCCTGGTAGAACTGGAACAAACGAAGGATTGATCAAATATGAGCCTGACCAAGATCGGAAGCGAGCAGTGGGATTTCGTCGATGCGACAGGCGAGGAATCACGACTGCCGGAAGCCGGAGCCCCGGCGGTGTCGTTCCCCACCCGCTGGCGTGTATTCGGACCGCTTGAAGTGCAACTGCACACCACCCCTGAACGACTGGCGGACGCGGAGATTGCAACCGCGGCCGTGAAGGGCCACACGACGATACCCGACACGCTGGAAATCGGCGACAAAACGCTCGAGGCGCAGGACGTCGATCTGGATGGGGACACCCTGGACCTGGGCAAGGATTTCGGCGGCTACGATACCGTTTTCTTTCAGAACGGGACGGGTCGCGAGGGCCAACAGGCCTACGCCTTTGCAGAACTGGAACTGGACGAGGAGACGGAGGTCACCTTCGGCGCCGGCGCGGATTTCTGGATGCAGTGGTGGATCGACGGCACACCGGTCTGCGACACACTCGCGGAGGGCAACGGGGCACACCCGCCGAGCCGCACCGATCATGTCTTCAGTCATCGACTGTCGGCAGGCAAACATTTACTGGGTGTCTGGCTGATCAGCGGGCAGGCAAGCTGGGTGCTGAAGGCGGGCGTGCTCACGGAAAGGGACCTGGCCCTCGCATCGGTGACCTTCTCGGACCGCTGGCAGTTCCTGCCCGACCTCGGCGAAATCCGCCCGCCGCGCCGGGACGCCTCGTCCGCCGGCGCCAGTTCCCTGGAATGGGATCACACGATGGCCATCGCCACCGACCGGTGCCTGGGCGACGAAACGATCGAATGTGAGTTCCAGATGGGGCCCGAGGGCAACTTCGGAGTCATCCTCGGCGCCCAGGACAATGGACACTATTACACTGTGCAGGCCCCGCGTTGGGGCCAGTTGTGGCGGGCTCGGGGGTTCTGGATCGCCATCTGCAAAGCGGACGGCAGCGGCTATCTGCGCATCTTGAACATGCAGCTCATGCCGAACGTGGTGTGCCATCGGAACGCATGGCTCAGGCTCAAGGTCGAGCGCCGTGGCAACCACATCCAGGCGTGGGTGGACGGCGTCAAGGGGCCATCGGTCACGGACGAGACATACGGGCCCGGTTACCCAGGCCTCACGGGATTTGCCAAGTACATCGTGCGCGACCTGAAAATCGACGGCCAACCTGCAGCAGCCGGCCCGGCATGGGAGGAAGACGACCACCGCGGCCAGCCGTGGACCCGGCCCGTTCCCGACACCAGCCAGGGTGATTTTCAGGACTCCGCTCAACTCCTCAAGCTGTCCGACAACAAGATTCTCATGCTCGTCCCCATCTGCAGGAAAGACAGCGATCCACTTGACAGCCGAGAGAATGCCGGCATCCACCGGATCCTGTCACGCGACGGCGGACACACCTGGTCGCCAGAAGGGGAAAGCACAGAACGGATCTTGGGGATGTGTTACACAGTCGGACCGGGGCGGATTCGCGCCGTAGACGGCGGGGGCGAGCCATTCGCTCTCAACTATCGTGACTCGGCTGACGAGGGCCGGAGCTGGTCCGAACCGGTTGCCGCCAAACTACTGGGCGACTGGGAGCGCGACATCCTGCAAGAAGGGACTTGGAATGGGGTGTTGGGTTCCTCCGTACTTAATGACGGCACGTTGCTCGCGGTGATCGTCCACGTACATAAAGAACGGGAGAAGATGATCCCCCATAAGGGAGCGGGGACATGGGGCACGGAGATCGCCCAGCCTTATTGCACGCTCTCGACCGATCAGGGCCGGTCGTGGTCCGAGCCCGTTCCGATGGACAACGCCGCACTGAACGACGGCGACCGGCCGGACAGCCCGTGCGCTGGCTTCTCCGAAACGTCGGTGGCCCAGCTTCCAGCGGGGCCTGCCCCGAACGGAGCCGAAGGGCGGATCGTCGCACTGGCGCGGCCGTTCCATTCGCCGTTCATGTGGCAGACGCACAGCGACGATGGCGGCAAGAG
>CAJWLW010000134.1 GCA_913042885.1 uncultured Lentisphaeria bacterium
CATCGGGCGTGATGCTCTGCAGCCAGACCCCGGCCCGGAACACGGCGGTCACGACTCCCTCGACGACGACAGGTTGGTGATTGAGCGGCGACACATGACCGGGCGCCTGGACCGTGTGAATAGCCGTCGTTGGTCTCAATTCCGAAGTGGGTTGAACCGGCCTTTTTATCAATGGCGCCATGCAGCCAGCAACTACGGCGGCTGCAATCAACACGCCCAGGCAGTTTTCAGATACACTTCGCATTGATATCGATTCCACTATGCGTTCAGTTCAAAAGAAAACAGATGCCGGGAAGGTATTGTATTGATTGGTCCAGCACAACGTCGCAACGCATAGATTTGTGAAACCAGCACACTGTTGCGCTTGACATTACGCTGGGTCGGCACACCTTGCGGTTCGACAGAACCCTGAACGCTCATCCGGACAAATACCATGATCTCTGCCAGCGACCTCAAGCGCGGCATCGCCATCGACATCAATGGCGAGCCATGTATTGTGGAAAACATCCAGGTTAAGACACCGTCTGCCCGCGGCGGTTCAACGCTGTACAAGTTCCGGGCCCGCAGCATAGTTACCGGCACCAAAGTGGACCAGAGCGTCAAGGGCGACAGCAGCTATAAGGAATCCGTCTACGACAAGAAAGCGGTACAGTTTCTTTATCGCGGTCAGGACAGCTACACCTTCATGGACCTCGAAGATTACAGCCAGTTCGATCTGGACACAAAAGCGCTGTCGCAGGAGGCCAATTTCATGGTCGAGGACATGGAGTTAACGGCACTGGTCATCGACGGCGTCGTACGCGGGGTGGTCCTGCCCGACACGGTCAATCTGAAGATTGTCGAATGTGATCCCGCGGTGAAATCAGCATCGGCAACGGCACGCACCAAGAACGCCACGCTCCAAACCGGCTTCACTATACAGGTGCCGGAATATCTCGAAGCCGACGAACTTGTAAAAATTGACACGCGCGATGGTCGTTTTGTGTCGCGTGCCAACGATTGAGTCGTTATGAAACTGCTGCGATACATCGCTGTTATTTGTCTGTTCTCGTTGATTGCCGGCTGCGCCCGCGACCGTGGCGAGCTCGGTACTGGGGAGAATCCGGTCAAGCTCTTTTTTGTTCCGTCGGTCGATGCCAAGGTCATTGCCAATCGCTCGAAGGAGATCCAGGCATACCTCGAGGCGAATACCCCGTACAAATTCGAAGTCAAAACGCCGCCGAGCTACATCGCCGTGGTCGAATCTTTCGGAACCTGGCGGGCAGACGTAGCGGCCTTGAACACCTTCGGCTACATCCTGGCTCACGAAAAATACAATGCCGAGGCACGGCTTACGGTACTGCGTTACGGCCGCGCCACCTACCGCTCCCAGATTATTGCGCGGGCCGATAGCGGCATCGAAAAAGTCGAAGACCTTGCGGGCAAGAAGTTCGCCTATGTCGACGCCGCTTCGACCTCGGGTTACCTGCTGCCGCGAAAGATGTTCAAAGACCACGGGATTGCGCCGGCCGAGACTACCTTCGCCGGCACACACAGCAACGTCGTGTCAATGGTCTACCAGCGCCAGGTCGACGCCGGCGCAACGTTCCATTCTCCGGTCGAGGACGGCAAAATCCAGGACGCCCGGCGCCTGGTAAAGACCCAGTACCCGGATGTGGAGGACGTCATTCGTATCGTCCAACTGACGGACGAGATTCCCAACGACCCGATCGTCTTCCGCAAAGAACTGAGCGAGGAAATGAAGGAGACGATCACCGCTGCGTTTCTGGCATACCTGGATACGGAAGAAGGACGCACGACATTCCATGATTTATATGGCGTGACGGCAATGCGCCGGTCAACCGACGCCGACTACGCCGGCGTGCGCGAGATGATCGAGAATCTCGGTACCAGCGCCGATGATTTGATGAAGAAGGAATAGACAGGCAGCCCCACTCGTATCGATTACGATGGTTTGCCCCCCCCCACCACTACCCACTATCCGGACATCGGACCATGCCCGAGACCATCCTTTCGATACGCAACCTGACCAAGACCTATGACAACGGGGTCACCGCGGTCGACGGCGTGTCGTTCGACGTCGACCGCGGCGAGTTCCTGGCGATCATCGGCCTCAGCGGTTCGGGCAAATCCACGCTGCTGCGCTGCATCAATCGCCTGCACAAACCGACGGCGGGAATTATCGAATTCGACGGGATCGACGTCCTCGGACTGACCCCTTCAGAGGTGCGGGCGCTGCGCACGCAGATCGCCATGATCTTCCAGCACTTCAACCTCATCGAACGGCACACGGTAATGTCCAATGTGCTGATGGGGCGCCTCGGCCACACGTCAACGCTGTCGAGCCTGTTCAATAAATTCGCGCCGCACGACCGCGAACAGGCGATGGACTGTCTCGAACTCGTCGGTATCGCCGACAAGGCACATGTCCGCGCCGACCAGTTGTCCGGCGGCCAGAAACAGAGGGTTGCTATTGCCCGGGCGCTGATGCAGCAGCCGCGCCTCCTGCTAGCCGACGAACCCGTTGCCAGCCTCGATCCCGCCACCTGCCATTCCGTGATGCAGTACCTCCACAAAATGAACCGGGAGATGGGTATCACAGTGCTGTGCAATCTGCATTTCCTCAGCCTGGTAAGGCAGTACGCCGACAGGGTCATCGCGATGAAGTCCGGTGAAATCGTCTATTGCGGCCTTCCCGATGAGATTGACGACGACTGGTTCGCCCGCATCTACGGCGAAAAAGCGCGGCAGGTAGAGATCCAGTGAACCGGAACGCTGGAAAACGGATTTTCTTCGACGCCATTGTCTTCGGCTACCTGCTGGTGACGGCGATCATCGTATGCAGTCACGCCGCCGAGCCGGAATTGCTGGTCTATCTGCGTGCCGGACTGTTTGTCCTCTGCTGTGTTGCCGGCGGCACCGTCGCGATGATTCTCCGGGCACGCGGCATTCAGACACTTGGCGGCGCCCTTTTTGAGCGCCCGCAAATCTCTGACCGCACAGCGCCGAGGACGTGGTACAAGACGTTTTGGGGCGGCTCGCTGATATTTCTGTTTCTGGTAACATTCGTGATTGGCTGGGTCGTGACGGACATGGACTTGTACGAGCTGGTCGACGAGCATGCGCTCAACGGCGCAGGTCGTCTGTTCGCAGCGCTCGCGTCACCGCAGTTCGATATCCTGCCAACGACCATACTGGCCGCAATAGAAACGGTGTTCATTGCCTTCATGGCCACGGTCATCGCAGTGCCTGTCGCGTTTTTTCTCAGTTTCCTGAGCGCCAAGAACATCATGGGCGGCAGCGCTCCCAGTTTCGTCTGTTACGGGGTGTTGCGCACGGTGCTCAATATCATCCGGTCGGTGGAGGCTTTGATCTGGGCGATTATCGCCTCGGTCTGGGTGGGGATCGGGCCATTCGCCGGTATGCTGGCGCTGATGATCCACTCCGTCGCCGCTCTGGCCAAGCAGTATTCGGAGCTGGTCGAATGCGTTGACGAGGGGCCGATCGAAGCGATCCAGGCCACGGGTGCGACCGCGGTGCAGACGGTGCGCTTCGCAGTCATACCGCAGATCGTCCTGCCCTACATCTCCTTTACCATCTACCGTTGGGACATCAACGTACGAATGGCAACGATTATCGGCCTTGTAGGCGGCGGCGGTATAGGCGAGATTCTCATTCAATACCAAGGACAGGCGATGTGGCACGAGGTCGGCTGTATCATCGTCGTGATCGCCGTGATCGTGTGGCTCATGGACACAGCCTCGGCGTACATTCGGGAAGCGATCAAATAGCTGTGGACAGGCGCAAAAAGCATACACGTCAAAATCCAGAAACTGCAGCTTGCTCGTGCCTTTACCTGCCACCCCGATTACCTGCCACCCGCACCAGCGCGATGAGGCGTTCACCGCAACCTGTCCACCGGAGGGGGAGGCGCATCATCAGTCCGCAATCAGTTCGTCGACGGTCGGCAGAAACTTGTTGGCGACCAGATCCATGTCGTCGCGGTTCTTGCAGATGACCCCGAGCGTGTCCCGGACGATGTCGCGGTCGAGCTTGGACCGGTGCAGCGAGACCAGGGCCATGGCCCAGTCAATGGTCTCGGCGATACCCGGTGTCTTTTCGAGCTGCAGCTCGCGCAGCCGATGCATGAAGCGACAGATCTGATCGGCCAGTTTCTCGTCGATCCCCTGCACCTTGCCGCGGACGATCGCCAGTTCTTTCTCAAACGACGGATAGTCGATCCACAGATAAAGGCAGCGGCGACGGACGGCGTCGGAGAGTTCCCGGGTGCGGTTGCTGGTGATCACAACCGACGGGATGTGGGTGGCCTTGATGGTACCGATCTCGGGGACGGTGATCTGCCAATCAGAGAGGATCTCGAGCAGGAAACTCTCGAACTCCTCGTCCGCGCGGTCGAGCTCGTCGATCAGCAGAACCGGCGCCTTGTCGCTGGTGATCGCCTGGAGCAACGGGCGTTTGAGCAGGAAGGTCTCGCCGAAAATGGTCGCTTCCTTTTCCTCGCTGGACTTGGCACTGTGTTCCTCGAGCTTGAGATGCAGCAACTGCCGCTGATAGTTCCACTCATACAGGGCGGCATTGGCATCGAGCCCTTCATAGCACTGCAGCCGGATCAGATCCGTCTCCAGCGCGTTCGCCATGACTTTGGCAACCTCGGTCTTGCCCACACCGGTGGGTCCTTCGAGCAGCAACGGCTTCTGAAGCGCCATGGCCAGGTAGGTGGACATGACGATACTTTCGTCGGTGATGTACCCCTGGCTCTCTAGTAGGGAACGGACGTTGTCGAGGTCGACTTGCGGCATGATACTGCCGAGCGGCTAAGAGGCGTCAGCGACGGCTGCAGCCAAAGCCCGCTTGGCGTAGACTTTCGCCAGGTGCGCTCGGAAGTCGGCAGAAGCAAAGGTGTCGCTCATGCAATCCTGGCCATTGCCGGCGCACTCAGCGGCGGCCGCGATAGCAGCCTCGTCACCACTGGTGCCCGTGATGGCATCCTCGACGCCGGCGTCACGGAAAGCGACACCAGATACACCGTTAAACGCAACCTTGGCGTTGGCGCACTTGCCACCGTCCATAGTCACATTGGCGGCGCACCCGACAACGGCATAGCCACTGGCGGGGTTGGGAAACTTCAGGTAGACCGAGCCGGTGCCGGCAGCGCGAGCGGGAACCCGCACTGTGGTAATCAACTCATCCTCCTGCACGGCGGTCTTGAAGATGTCGACGAAGAATTCGGCAGCGGGCACAGTGCGGCTACCATTGGGTCCCTGCACAACGATCTCGGCTTTATCGGCCAGGATCGCAGCGGGGTAATCGGCAGCAGGATCGGCGTGGGCAAGGGCACCGCCGATGGTGCCACAATTGCGCACTTGCAGGTCACCGATGGCCGCGGCCGCGGCCGCCAAATTCGGAGCCTTCGCCTGGACGACATCGGAGGACGCTACATCGTCATGGGTCGTCAGGGCACCGATGACAATGGTGTCACCGTCCTCGCTGATGCCCTTGAGTTCATCGATACGCCCGATGTCGATCAGGGTCGCCGGGCGCGCCAAACGAAGCTTGAGCGTCGGGATCAGGCTGTGGCCACCGGCCAGAATCTTGGCATCGCCGCCGCTTTCCGCCAATAGCGTGATGGCCTCGTCAACGCTGCTGGCACGCTGATAATCAAATGCTGCTGGTATCATTGTAGATCTCCTTGTGAATGACGGGATTAACCCTTGATTTTCTGGGCGGCGGACTTCACCGCCTTGACGATGTTCTGGTAGCCAGTGCAGCGGCACAGGTTGCCTTCGAGAGCCTCGCGTATTTCATGCTCCGACGGGTCGGGATTGCGATCGAGCAGGTCGACGGCAGTGATGATCATGCCGGGCGTGCAAAAGCCGCACTGCAGACCGTGTTCCTCCCAAAAGGCATCCTGTATAGGGTGCAGTCCGTTGCCTTCAGCGAGCCCTTCGATCGTCGTGATATCGGTGCCGTCCGCCTGGGCTGCAAGCATGGTGCAGGACTTGACCGCTTTACCATTGACCAGGACCGTGCAGGCACCGCAACTGCTGGTGTCGCAGCCGATATGCGTGCCGGTCAGTCCGAGGCATTCACGGATGTAATAAACCAGGAGTTGATTGCCTTCGACGCTGCCCTGGTGGGTTTCGCCGTTCACTTTCACGTTGATGGATACTGCCATGGGGGTCCTCCGTACTTTTCGATGTATAAATTCAAGTTAGTGCAGCCACTTCTGCTTCGAGCGCCCTGAAAAACTGTTCTGTCTGACTCTTCGCCACACCGGAGAGCACGCGCTGCCCGATCCCGGCGATCACGCCGCTGATCTTCGCCTCGCCGTTAAACGAGACACTGCACTGTCCGTCGTCCTCCTGCTGAATCGCAATGAGGAACTCGCCTTTGACGTTGCCCACCGGGCTGCGCTGCGTCACCTTGAGCGTGTAACGCTCCGGCGGCACTTTGTCGGCCACTTCCAGCGCGCCTTTGAACTTCCCGTTGACCGGCCCCACCTTGACCTGAAAAATAGCCTTGTACCGGTCTCCTTCTTCGTGGCTCAACTCCTTGACTCCCGGTGAAATACGTGCCAGCACGTCAGGGTCGATGAGCAACTCCCAAACGGTCTCGCGTGAGGCGTTCAGTATGTGATTCCCTTCAAAATGCATGTCGATCCAAAATACCGGCACCTGCTCCTGCAGAATGCACAAGTCCCCAACCTTATTCGCCGGGTGCAAATGTAGAAGCACCGGCCTCGAATACAACCGTGCACGCGCCGGTTTGTGACAATTTCACCGGAACCGACTTGACACATATAAAAACATGGCTAATTTTTATCAGTATGAATTCAGCAGTTCACTACCCTTGACGCTCAAAACAACAACAACAATGCAAGGACAGTCATGAAAGGTCTCACAGACAAACAACGGAACATACTTGAGTATATCGAGGAGTTCAGCCGCACCGAGAATATGGCGCCTACCGTTTACGAAGTCGCTGAACGTTTCAACATCAAGTCCGCCACGGCGTTCGCGCACCTGAGGGCACTGCAACGCAAAGGCTATGTCGACCGCACGTCCAAGGCCCGCAGCTTGACGCTGATGCGCGGCACCTCGCCCAAACACCTGTCAATGACCCTGAGCATCCCGATTCTCGGCCGTATCAGCGCCGGACAACCGCTGCTTGCGGAAGAGCATGTCGAAGAAATCATTCAGATCGACACCAATCTTTTGCCGAATACCACCAGTGGCCAGGGTCTCTTCGGGCTCCGGGTTTCCGGAGAAAGCATGATCGACAAAGGGATCATGGACCGTGACATCATCATCGCCCGCCAACAGAACACAGCGCTTCCGGGCGACATCGTCGTGGCGCTGGTGGACGACGAAGCGACTGTGAAATCGTTCTTCCTTTCGACGACGCACATCGAACTGCGTCCGGCCAATCCAGCGTTCGAGTCGCAGTACTACCCCCTTGACGCAATCCTCATCCAGGGTGTCATTGCAGCAATGTTCCGGACGTACTGAGCGGATAATCCAAGTAAGAAGTGGCAAGTGCCCGGTGACTGGTAAAATGGTGCCAGGTGCCGGATGAGCTACTCCCCATTCTTTTCATCGCCAATCTTTCTCGCGTGTCACATACGGCAAAAATCAGTAAAAAGGAGCAAGTGGCGATTGATTCTTCCTTCCTTCCAGTTGCACATCCGCTTGCAAGATGCCGATCTGCTCCGACATTGACATATGTCGACGACCCACAGAATTATCATCGGCGACGCCCGGGACATGGCGGAACTCGGCGATCATAGCGTCCAGCTCATCGTCACCTCACCGCCGTACTGGGAACTGAAGGACTACGGCTACGACCAGCAAATCGGTTTCGATCAGACCTACGAAACCTATATCGACAACCTCAATCTGGCCTGGCAGGAATGTGCCCGAGTACTGGAGAACGGCTGCCGGCTGTGTATCAACATCGGTGACCAGTTCGCCCGCTCGATCTATTACGGCCGGTACAAGGTCGTCCCGGTACGTACCGAGATCATCCGCTTCTGCGAAACCGTCGGCTTCGACTATATGGGGGCGGTCATCTGGCAGAAAGTCACCACCTGCAATACCAGCGGCGGCGGGACAGTCATGGGATCCTTCCCTTACCCGCGCAACGGCATTCTCAAGCTTGACTACGAGTTCATACTCATTTTTCGCAAACCCGGCGAAGCGCCGAAGGTCGACAAAGCGACTCGGGATGCCTCACGCCTGACCAAGAAAGAGTGGTCCGAGTACTTCAACGGCCACTGGAACTTTCCTGGTGCCCGGCAAACAGCGCATATGGCAACGTTCCCTGAGGAACTGCCACGGCGGCTGATCAAAATGTTCTCGTTCATCGGCGACACGGTGCTTGATCCCTTCCTCGGCAGCGGCACAACAACACTCGCTGCGAAACGCCTCGATCGCTGCTCCCAGGGTTACGAACTCAACGACGGCTACCTCGAGATCATCGGGAAGAAAATAAGCCTGCACCAGGCCGACATGTTCGACACCGCAGACATCCGCCTGGAACGCCGCGAGAACCCCGTCGATCTGGAAGCGCGTCTGAACACCCTGCCCTATCGTTTTGACGATCCGGTGGCATTCGACCGCAAGATCGATCCGCGTACCCATCAGGGGTACGGCTCACGCATCTGCAAAGATCAGCAGGAAACCCGCGATTTCTACAAGGTCACCCGCGTCATAGAGCCAAACCTGCTGGAACTCGACGGCCATCTCATTGTGCGTCTCATCGGCGTAAAAAATCGCCGGCGCTCGCGCAAGGCGGCCATGCAATTCCTTGCCGACAAGACGGGCGGACAGCGTATTTTTTTTAAGCTCGACAAGTCTGAATTCGATAGCGACGGCAACTTGTGCTGTTACCTTTATTTGAAGAACAAAACGTTCCTCAACGCCCATCTCATCAAGAACGACCTGGTCGACATCGACACTAAATCAGCCTATCGACACAGCAAACGCTTCGCACGGTACGCCGAAGAAGCACAGGAGCGGTAGAATCGCGGACCAGCATGCCAATTCACTGACTATCCGGGAACTCAATACCCCGGCGGAGTATCTGCAGGTCTGCGAGATCCAGTCGGTCGTCTGGGGCGACTCCTTCGACGACAAGGTGGCGCCAAACCAGTTCACCGTCACCCGCCGTGTCGGGGCGGTGCTTGTGGGGGCGCTCGACGACGACAAAGTCGTTGGCTTCGTGTTCAGCATCGCAGGATTCCGCGACCGGGTGCCAATCCACTGGTCCGAGCTCATGGGCGTGATGCCCGACTACCGCAATCAGGGCCTGGGGCGTCAAATGAAGCTCAAGCAGCGAGAGCTTTGCCTGGCCGCCGGCGTCGGTCACATCGAATGGTCCTACGACCCGATGGTGGCGCGCAACGCCCACTTCAACATCAACCGATTGGGTGTTGACGTCATCGATTACATACCGGATTTCTATCTCAGCACAGGCAGCAAGATCCATACGCTCAAAATGGATCGGACGATCGCCGACTGGAACCTCGACAGCCCTGGAGTCATCGAGCGGATCGATGCCAGGATCGCGCTGGTACCAGCCCATGATGCAGCAATCATCAACAACCCCGACGGCTCGACCGAACTCGACCCGCTTGCCGCAGAAACGACAGTGCGCGTGGAAATACCGACGGACATCTGGGCCGTCGCCGACGACGACCATGACGCCGCCAACGCCTGGCAGTCAGGCGTCCGCACCGCCTTCACCAGTGCCATGGCAGGCGGCTTCACGGTCAGTGGATTCTATCGTGATTCAGACACCGACCGTTGTTTTTACGTCCTGAGCAATACGGCATAAAGCTCATAAGCTGTCACACCGTCGATTCGATCAGGGCAGAATCATCGCCCGTCACGATCCGGTACACGTGCCAGCGATTCATATGGCGTGAGACTACGAAATGAAGAATAACAGCACCCGGCTAATTAAACCAAATCAAAGAGGCTCCTTTGTTGTTCCCATCTTCGGCAAAAGTTCCTCCGTAACTTTTGGCAAGGCTTTTCATGAGAGAGACAGCGGGACCTGAAATACGGGAAGGGCCCGATGTTGATCCGTAACCGTGAATAATTTTGACGCCTGGATATTCTGTGTGACGGGCATGGTCCACCGCCTTCTCAATCTTCTTTTTAGCCTCTTCGACATTCTCTCTATTATGGGCAACATCAACCTCATAGGGTTCGAGCTGGGGCTCCCCGCGCACTCCAGCGCCACACTTCAGACATTCTCTGTCTATGGTCGCGTCTACGGGATTTCCACAATCCTGACACTGTCCATTCTGTTGTGATTTTGACACTTGTGTATCCAGGTATAAGTTGCCCGTGCTTCGGATAATAACCGGCAATGCGTTAATCCTAAGTAATATAGCAGGACATTAATTTCCATTTCAAATAAGATTATCACCTTAACAAAAGTCCCCTGAAAACAGATGGTACACTGGATCAATCAACCGTCACGAGGAACACAGCATGGACGAGACGAACTGGAAACCGCAACGCCGTGTCGCCATTATCCAATGAGGTGCCAAGCAACCAGGCTATTATGAAGAAAGGCAGCATGAAGAAAATCGCCCACAACAGAAAATGCCCGAGCGCCGTGAAAAAGCCTTCTTCATACCCCTGCCAGAGAGCCAGGACCCCGGCAACAGGCACCAGCAGCAAACCGACAGTGTTCGCCATAGTCTTGTCACCTACCAGAACGATAACCCCAACGACCACCACACAGATCACATTGTAAAGAAGCATCAGCACCGACGCCTTCACTGCATCCGCGACAGGAGCGCCCTTCATCATCAATTTACCGGCAAGATAAACCATCAAGGTGCCGTACAAAACTCCGACAATCACTGCGCCCATTACGCGAAAAATACTACCCCTGATCAAGCCGGACAGTACGGAAACGCCATCCCTCAGGGCCTTGGGGGCGCCCTCTGAGCCAACGTTATCAGGTACGGATGGCGTGCGCGTCTTACCGCTTTGAACTCTCGCGGTCAGGCCTTCGACCTTCGATACGTAGTCACGGTCGTCCTGGCTTAGCCGTGTCAGCTTGATACGGGTGGTCCCGCCGTCACTGTCGCGGATAATCAGCGCCTTTTCGTCCTCTATCCCCGCGTAAGTGCCGGCGATCGTATCCCCGGTATCACTGGTCCAGATGCGGGCATGACCACCATGTAACACGAAAAAAAATACGACGAGACCCAAAAAGGTTGTACAGGTCTGGCGGCTCACATTTTTTTTTTCATATCTATCAGCGGTTAATCTTTTTTTACAGATGATATAATCGTACCATAGACAACCGGTTGAAGCAAACAAACAGCACTCAAAAAACGCCGGACTGCAGACTATTCTGCCACCAGCTTGTCGCGCACGGCAACGGTTGTCTTGAAATGGAGCTTCGCGACTTTGCTCAACTCGTCGAACCCGTGTTTCTTTGCGATCTCCGCAGCCACCGTGCTGACTTTTTCTGAAGCCCCCTTCGGCAGGATCGTTTCGTAGCCTTCACCGAGCTTATTCATCTGCTGGACAAAAACATTCCGCGCCAGAATCGAAGCCGCGCCTACGGCAATATCCGCCTCGGCTTTCGGCA
>CAJWLW010000135.1 GCA_913042885.1 uncultured Lentisphaeria bacterium
ATCGTGGAGTAGCAGGAGCCCATCTCTCTGCCAATCGTTGCCACCTGCCATGACTCGCCCGTGCCATCCTCACTGATCGCCAATCTGATAAGCCCTTGCCCCGGGTACTTCCAGCGCTCGTGGTCACTGCGCAAACGCGACCAGCCCTCGGGAAACCGTTTGCCATAGCTGACCGCCACCCGGCCGTCCTGGAGTTGCAAAAGGCAGGGATCACAGCCGCGATCGAGTCCTGTGTACGCCGGCTCGGACCAACTGGCGCCGCCATCGTTGCTCCACGACGCGTACATCGGCGTGTAGTGCCCGGTTCGCATCAGGCAGAGCAACCGGCCGTCGTTCAGTTGTATCATCGTGGGTTCACCGAAGCCCTCACCCACCGGATCGCCTGCTTGTGAAACCGCTATGGTCGAGAGGAATTCCCAGCTCACCCCCTGGTCGAGAGAGATGACGACGACTGACCGGCCCCGGTAGCGACTTTCGGTTTTGCTCCATTCGTCGTTGGGCTGTTCTGTGTCATCTGCCAGGTTGCCTTCCAGCGTAGCAAGCAGGGCGCCATCATTTCTTTGCACGATGCTGCGGTGGACGTAAAGCCCATACCATTCACCGGGAAACTGCTCACGCGGGCCGGGGCCGCTCTCTATGTGCAACGTCGCCTGCCCTTCCACGGCACCGAGCGGTTCTTCGCCACGCCAGGTCCGGACGCTATAACGCCCCGGCGCCTCGAAGTTCACGAGCGCATCAAGCGCGAGGAACATCCCGGACGTGCTGAAGACTGCTCCTTCGGGCACTGCAAGCATCTCATTGAACGGCATCTTGTCTCGCTTGACGATGGTCTGCCCCGCATCCGTTGACTGCGATCCGGCGTGCAGGTAGATCGTGTCATCGGGACTTTGAAAGCAGGTTACCCAGCGGTTCAGACGCTGCCTGTCGACAAGCGATACGTGATCGCGGTCCAGCTGCCCCTGGGGATCATACTCCCGGAGCTCCCCGATATGGTCGATAATCGGGTTCTCTACATTCATAAGCCTATTCCGTTCATGCTCGGGCCACTTAGGTGCAACCGCCATCCCGGGTCACCGCGAAGGAGAATCAGTCCACTTTTATCCTGACGGACGATCTTTCGATTATTTCGTGGTCCGATGAACGGGCCAGTTGCAGCGCGTAGTCGGTCAGCGGCAGGTAGTAGTGGGTTTCAGAGCTGTTGCGGATGAAGGCCTCGGCGTACGGGACGTGGCCGCTCATGCCGAAGGAACCGTCGCTGGTTTCGATGCGCTTGCGGGCGTAGGCGCCGCCATAACCCTGGCTGACCAGGCAGTCGAGGGAGGCCAGCTTTTGCTCGACACAGTCGCTGATGTCGATGAATACTTCGTTGTAATATCCGCCCTGGGCATCCCAGACACTGGATGGTAGCGGGGCGCCGCCCTCGCCGAAGAAGAAGGTCTGGGCGACGCGGTGCGGAGGCGACGCGTCCCCCGGATCGACTCCGGTGGCCAGGTCGATGGCGTTCAGGGTGATCTGGCCGGCGGTGGCGTGGGGGTTGGTGAAGGTGTCCCCCTCGCGGGGGAAGTGGGTCAGGACGATGTCGGGTTTGAGTTGGCGGATCAGCCGGGCCAGACGGGTGACGTTTTCCTCGGTCCGCATCAGGAACCGGTCGTCCTCGTCGAAGAAGTGGATGTTCCCAAACCCGAGGATGCCGCAGGCCTTGCGGACCTCCTCCTTCTTGATCTGGGCCCGTTCCTCCATCATCCGCTCCAGATCTCCAGCCTCCGGCACGCGTTCGCTCTTGAACAGGTCGTTGCTGATGACTTTGTCGTGCACCCGGGCACCGTGAGTGAGAACGACACAGCCTACCCAGTCACCCTTCTTGGCGTGGTGGGCCATGGTGCCGCCCGACTGATCGAAGACGTCGGCGGGGTGAGCACCGATCGATAGGAGTCTCAAAGGGTCGTCTGCCATTTTGTGTTCCTCAACGATTTTGAGTTTTGTAGTAATTGTGCCGGCGCTGTGTCGCGGGCACACACAGCCGGATCAAGCCAATTCCCCCGGAAGCGTGAGATCAAACTGCTCATGTGCATCGGTTGCGCAATGCGCACTTCCACTTTACCTTCCAAAGTTTAAGAATCGAATGACTAACCACGGTGAATAAATGACTTGGGAACCACTCACAAATCAAATCTGGCAATTCCCCGACAGCTGTGTTGTCTATGCGTTCCGGGCGCCAACCGGCTGGCTCGTGGTCAACGCCGGCTCGGGCGATGCGGCCGGGCATTTTTCCGAACTGCCCGAAAGCGGCGATTTGCCCGTTTCAGTCGTCCTCACCCACCACTTTCGCGACCACACGGACGGTGCCCGCGCTTTCAGCGCTGCCGGGGCAGAAGTCTGGGCGCCGTATTGGGAACAGGAATACCTGCTGGACCCGGCGCAGCATTTCAGCGAGCGTCAGACCTGGAACTCGTATGACAACCGCTGGGACCGATTCAGTCCTGTTTTTCCGGTGCCGGTCGATCATTGGCTGATGGATTACGCGACGCATGAAATTGCCGGCGCCAAAGTCAAGGTTGTGCCTGCAGCGGGTGTCACAAACGGTGCGGTCTCACTCGTTGTGGAGATCGGCGAGGAGCGTATCGGCTTTGTCGGAGAAACGATCCACTCGCCGGGTAAGATCGCGCGGATTGCGCCGCTGCAATACAATTACAATGATTTCGAAGGCAGCCGCAACCTGTGGTTCAGCTGCGAGCGGCTGATGGCGGAAAAGCTCGATCGCCTGCTGCCGAGCCTCGGGACGCCAATGGACGATCCAACTGCCGCGCTGACTGCCTTGCGCACCAATATGCGCGCCCTCGAGGGCATTCAGCCAGGCGTGTCGGACGGGTACGATGATCCGCAGGAAGACGATCTCGAGGAGTTTATTCCGGGGCGCCTGTATTTATCATCGAATTCAATTTGCAGCACGCATTTCCTGATCAGCGGCAGCGGCCGGGTTCTGGCCATCGACTACGGTTACAATTCCCGTGACTACACCAGCCCCCAGAAACAACATCTGTCGAACCGTCGCCCGACATTGCATGGCATGAAAGGACTGGAACAGCGGTTCGGTAAAACAACGGTCGATGCGGTGCTGGTGAGCCACTTCCATGACGACCACGTCAACGGCATCCCGATGCTGCAGCGGCTGTTCGGTACCGAGGTCCTGGCCGCGGAACATTTCTCCGACATTCTCGAGCGCCCGGCGCGCTACGACCGCCCGTGCCTCTGGCACGAACCGATCACGGTCGACCGAAAACTGCCT
Source organism: uncultured Lentisphaeria bacterium (assembly GCA_913042885.1). The sequence goes on from CAJWLW010000135.1 coordinate 3,287, forward strand.
TGCGGTGAAGCGGTGACCTGGGAGGATTTTACCATCACACTCCATCCGATGTCCGGACATACCCGTTTCGCAACGCTGATCTGTATGGAGTTCGACGACGTACGGCTGGTGCACACCGGTGACCAGATCTTTTTCAGGGGCGACAAGGCAAGCGGTCTCTGGCTGGACAAGGCTTTCGGGCCGAAGGCGCGCATGTTCACCAACCACGTGTACAAGAACGGCCTGGACATGGGCTGTTATCGGGATACCTCGGAACACCTGCAGAACTTCCAACCGAACTGGGTGATTACCGGCCACACGAAACCGTACGAAGTCCCCGAGGGCTGGTTCGAGGAAATCACGCGCGGCGCCGCTGCATTCGATGATGTCCACGCGGCAATCATGCCGCTGGCCGACGACGACGTGCACTTCGGCCCGGAATCACAGGCCGCCAAGTTGAAGCCGTACCGGGTGCGACAGGACGGCGCCGGACCGATCGAGTTCGAAGGGTGGGTGATCAATCCTTTCGCCACCGCCCGGACAGCGGTCCTGCGGGTGACGGGACCGGACGGCTGGGAGAGCGACGAGGTACAGCTGGCGCTCGAGCCGCGTCAGCAACGGGATTTCAACATCGTGCTGCGGCCGCCGCCGGGCACCGTCTGTCGACGGCAGCCCGTTGCCCTTGAACTGACCGTTGGCGACCGGCCATTCGGTCAAGTGACCGAAGCGCTGGTCACTATCGGGTGCCCGCGGTTCTGAGGGAAGGCACGGCAATCATTCCACGTCCATGGTCACGCTGACCACGGTGTTGACCTTGGCGGTCACCAGCTGCTTCGCCTTGGTGTAGGGCCAGGAGATCTCGAGCTCCACCGGAGCCTCGTGTGTGCCCAGGCCAAAGTGCAGCGTCAGGTCGTTCATGTTCCCCTGGCCGGTGGAGCTCTCGACCTGGCGCATCAGGGTCCTGTCGCCCAGCTTGAGACGAACCTGTGCACCGATGGCGGCGCGATTGACCTTGCCGACGGCTTCCAGCCTGACTTTCAGCCAGTTGCCATTTGCGCCGTTGTTGCGACGCAGCCCCCCACCGGTCATCAGGTCGAGGTCGCCGTCGTTGTCGTAATCGGCCCAGGCGCCCTGATAAGTCGACGACATACCACCGAGCCCGGCCTCGCCGGTGACATCGACGAAGTTCCAGTTGCCTTCGTTGCGGTACATCCTGGCATGGTTGTGCCCGTACACAGTGGTGAAATAAAGATCGAGGTCCCCGTCATTGTCGTAGTCGCCAAGCGCCGGCGACGCGTAGGACTCCTGGTAGCCAACGCCGCAGGTGCCTTTCTTCTCGAAGGCGTAATTTTTTTCCGGGCCCAGGTTCCGGTAGAACCGCGATTGGGGCTGGCCGCCATGCGCGAAGTTACCGACGAACAGGTCGATCAGTCCATCGTTGTCGATGTCGCCCCAGGCTGAGCCGATCGTGTGTGAACCTTCGCCGAGCACGCCGGCCTCGACGGAGGCGAAGTCAAAGCCGCCGGCCTGCCCCGGGCCTTTGGCGTTGCGCCACAGAATGTTGCCCCTGAGCCGGTAGTTGGAGACGAACAGGTCAGTCGCGCCATCGTTATTGTAGTCGGCTGCCGTGACGCCGCGCGCCTGGTAGGCGTTTTCGGTTGTCCAGGTCGTCAGGACAAACTCGCGCCCGCCCTTGTTCATGAAGATCGCATCGGGATAATGGTCGACCACACCCCAATTCTCGTAACCACCGGCATAGATATCGACAAAACCGTCGCCGTCGATGTCCAGGCAGGCAGAACCCAGGCTGACGGCCATCGGACGATCGGGCATCCCCACCGTGGTGAACGTGCCGTCGCCAGAGCCGAAGTTGGCTACCCCGGAGCTCGTGTCGAAGAAATCGAGGTGGCCGTCGTTGTCGAAATCACACCAGCTGTTCATGCTGCCAGCGGGCCCGACGTTGACGAATTTCTTGCCTTCCACATTGCGCCACAGCCCGCCAGCCTGCACGTCGGTCCAGCCGTCCTTGTCGAAGTCGACCCACGACACCTGCCCGCCTGTGTTGCCCAGGCCGACAGCGGCGCTGACATCCTCAAAAGTGACCTGCGCCTCGGCGGTGAGCAGGAAAGCGCCCGAAAGAAAAACGACGATTAAACCGCCGATCGAATGATTGTTTGTGGCGTTGAAGAACATCTGATTCCCCTTGTTGAAGTTGTGACGTTGTGAAGAGACGGAGTTATGCAGCGTTGACAGTGTAATGTCAGAGAATCCTATATTCCAATCCTCCAGCTCGCCGATTCTCCATCAATCCATACAGGTTTACCCTGGAACCGATGCGAATCAGTTCTGCTGATTGAGACGGCGTGGGCGGGTCTTGCCGCAGCCGCATGGAACCGCGATTCCAAATAGCGTTATCAGTGGCTTCACAGCATTACTTTGCCGCCACCAGTTTGACTGATTTCCAGATGCCGCCGTAGTTTCCCCGGTCGCGCACGCGAACGGTCAGCACATTGGTCTCGCCGATCTTCACGGCATCGCCCAGCGGAATCTCAAAACGCTGGTCCCAACCACCGTCGCCAATATCGTGCTCGCCGATCTGCTTATTGTTCAACCAGATCCAGGCCGATTCATCGACAGCACCGAATGACAGGGCCAGGTCGCGCTCCGCGCCTTCCGCGGGCACGTCGAACGCGACGCGGTACCAGGCAATACCATCGAAGTGATGGCCCTGCGGCTCCCACCACTCGCCGATCTTGATCGGCTGCCACTGTGTCTTGTCGTAGACCGGGCCGCCCCACTCCTGTTTCTGTCCCTGGTCTTTGAAGTCGAGCCTGAACCGCCAGGTCTTCGGCAGATCGGCGATAAAGTCGTGCGTCTCCCAGAGCTCGCCGAAGGTGGCCTCGTCGTCATATCCGGATATATCACCGGCACGCAGGTCGTTCGCCGGCTTGATGGTCCGCCCGGTGACATCCGCCGGGCCGGTATTACCGATCGTCGCACCGGTGATGCTGTCAACAACGAGCAGATTGACATTGACACCGCGAGGCTCCGATGCCAGGCGGGCACCGTGCGTGTTGCGCACCGTGATCGTGCCTGTTATATCGTCGCCATAGTCGTTGCCCTCGAGGGTGATGACCTGCACTGTCGGCGTCGTTTTTTCCTCATACACCGAACAGTTGACAAACTCGATGCTGCCCGTTCCTTTGGCCGATGGCTTGTGCATATTGAGCACGACCGCGGTTCCCTGCGAGTTTATCCAGTTGCAGTTGACGAAGCGGATTTTCAAGTTGCCGACCGATACACCGTAAACATTGGCGCCGGCCTGTCCGGTGTTCTCGGACAGGCAGTTGATGAACTCTATCGTGCCTTCCGGGCCCTCATCGCCGGGCACACGCACGCACATGCCGCAATCGCCGCCCATGCCGGGTTGACTCATCCGGGCGATACAGTTTTCAAAGCGAATCGAGACCGGCTCGCTCTCCTCGGACCTGAAATCATGCGGACGAACAAACATGCCGTGGCCGGCGTTGTTCTCGAACAGGCAGTTGCGGAAGACGCAATTGACCAATTTCTGTGACGGCCTGTCCGGCTCGTAGTCGACACCCGCCGACGGCCCTGTACCTTCCGTCCCCGTGAAGGTGCAATTCTCTACGAGCAGATTCTTGACGTCGGTCAGGCTGATCCCCTGCCGGTGGTTGTCGTAGGCGACGCAATCACGGATCACAATGTCCTCAGAACCATGAGCCGAGCCCGATCCAAAGTAGATTCCGTCCCCGCCGCTGCCCTCCATCCGCAGCCCTTCGAGGAGAATCCGCCTGGCTCCCTCGCCTTTCATGACGTGTTTCCACTCCTCCTTTGGCGGATACGGCGGATTCCGGTAATCTTCTTTCCGCATCCGCAAAATGGTCCCGCTGCCGCGAATCGTGATATCCGACTGTTCGATGATGGAGAAGAGGCAATCCCACCGCTCCTTGAATTCCCCCTTCTTCGCCAGCACCATGACGCCCGGCTCGAAGACCAGCTCGAGATGACTGCGAAGCATGATCGGACGAACAGTCCACGGCTCGCCCATGAATGGAACGATGACCTTCTTCGCCTTCGAATCGATGGCACCTTGCAACGCGTCTGTGGCATCCTCGCTGTCGAAGCCCCACCACGACGCATTCGCTGTCGTCAGTTCACCGGCCGCGACCTGCGCGACGGCTTCCGGGTTCTTCCCCTTGCCGGGAACAGCCCAGCATGCGGCTGCCACCATGATTCCGATGAGCGTTAGAATTGTCTTCATATTGTCTGTCTCCTGGAGATTACGGGGTTCCCCGTTTTTGTTGAAATTACCGCAGTTCATAGACGTGTGGTTCAAAGGAAGTGAATGCGTCCGTAAAGCCGTTCTCGGCGGGGATGATTTTCCTGTTCTCAAATAAAACCACGATATCCGTCAAAACACGAGACGCTTTCACAATTGAGATTCTCGCGGTGACTAAGCTATCTGAAGTATTGACGGCTGCCAAATAGGTTTTGTTCTCAAATGTTCGCACGCAGAAATCAAGGGCGCCTGCCGGTTCGACAGCTATCTTTAATTCATCAGTCATTTTCTGCGCCGCTAATATCGGAAACAACACTTCCAGCTCCCGGGAAAGCCCGGTATACACCGACCAATGGCGGGTCAACTCCAGGCTGATGCCGCCATGCCCCATGTGAAAGACGATGCCGCCGGCACCATGCATCAGTGCGAGGTAGGTGGCGCCCCGGATTTCTTCCGCAGTCCTCGGGTAAGGCAGGGACGCGCCCAGCCACAGCAGGAAGGGCTTCGCCGGCCCAAGCTCACTGCGCACCTCCTTCACGTCGCTGATGAGCTCCGGGATCAATTGCCGCATGTACGAGGATCCGGGGCAGGCGACTTCAATGATATCGGCCGAGTCTTTGTACCGCGCCCAGTGCCCCTGATCAATCTGCACCGCAGTGAGATGATGCGGATTGATGCTCTTGACAAAATCACTGATCCGGCGCAATGCATCAGCATTTTTCAAACGCACCTTTTTCGGCCCGGCTCGATACATCGGGAATTCAGCTTCATAGGCCATCCACCAGGAGAGCACCAGGGGATTGTCTGCATGACCGGCAATCACACTGCGGAGATGCTCCCGAAATTCTTCTTCTTCAGGCAAGACCATCACCAGGGGACCGTCTGGCCGAGTCAACCCCGGGAAACCGAGGGACAGCCGCTCCAGGGGTCGCGACACAACGCCTTGCGAACCGAACCTGACATTGAAAGCATCCTGACAAAGCGGCGAAGTGGGTTTGCTGGCGAGAAACGGACAAAACGGTTGCTTGTCCAACAAGAGGATACCGTCCGGCCGAATGCTGATTTCCGGTCGGGGCGATGGGAGTTTTGCGGGCGTGATCTTCCTCTTAAAAAACACGCGACGTACCGTATGTAGTCTCTCGCCGGCTTTGTCCCGCAGGTCAGCCACCATCAGGTATCGGCCGGAATCCAATTCCCCGATATCGAACGCGGCTACATACGTTTCTCGATGATCACCAACCTGAATTTGCTTGACGGCCAGAACCTCACCATCGGGTTCCCGACGAATCTCGACATCGAAACGGTCGCCATTCTCAAGCTCCGCAGTCAAGGTGACCTGTGCCTGTTGAACCGCCTCCGGGTAATAATAACGATCCATCGTCACGGCAGGAAGTGGCGGGAAAAGAAACGACCCCCAATACACCCAGGCAGTTCTATAGTCGTAAATCTCACCGCTTTCGGAATTACTTACAGTAAAACCCATTTTAGGCCCTTTATGGGTGAGCGGTACATCAACGACACGCCGCTGGCGAGTGTCGTAACGGATGTGAATCTCCTTTTCCTCATTGGCCGCCAGGCGAGTCACCACAGCCCGGGACATCGGCGCTGCCAACAGATCCGCACTGGCCCATTCGGTTTGGACAACCAACGATGTTTTCTTGCTATTCCTCAGCTTGAGGCGCAAGCCCTCAGATGACATATCCAGAATGGAATACGAAAAATCGGGCGGCGATCCGAAGTGCAGTTCGCCGAAGTTCCGTGGGCGATTAAAGCCGCCCCGGATCATTGCCCAGCTGCTATGCTCGCTTAAACCTTCCTCGTAATAATTACGGTTCAGATTGATGCCCCACACCTCGCCACCTTTCGGGTCGGCCGAAGCAAGCGAGACAAACGGAATGCGCATCTCGGCAGTCCAATGATCTGCGAAGGTTTTGGCTCTTACTTCCCACTGCGGATTCCATTGCGCCTCCCGGATGCCGTCATCCGGCTTGATGTAGCCCTCATAATGTGTCCCTATGGAATTGACGACAAACTGGTAATAGGCCGTTCGGTCATGATTCGTATCAAGAAAAACCTCTACCGAACTATCTCCAAAAATCCCCTCGTCATCGTTCGCGGTGGTTTTCGAGGTGACGACGCTGGCAGCAGTCGTGTTGCAGCGGAAGGCAATGTAAATGGCGGTGTCGTCATAGGTGAGATACCCGGTTGTTTGCGCTCTGGGCCACTCACCGTAGTTCGTGACGAAACCAGAGGCCATCGTCGCGGTCTGCCAACACCTGTCAAGGAGGGTGCCGTCGATGATCGGCGGCGTTGCCGTTGGGCCGACGCGTAAAAGCTTGTCCATTGATGCACACGCCGGGGCTGCCGTAATCATGGCAAGGACAAGCTGTACACCGAAAAATGTGGAATTAGGTCGCATAGGAATTTATATCTGTTGCCCCTGGCCGGGAACCGTATTTGCCCGGTATCCGAGTGCTGCCAGGAGCGCGATGAGCGGTGACACTGCCTTCATATCGACGATCTCCTGTTCCCCATGATCTTAATCTGCCCAACGCGTAATCCAAGGAAACAAGGGGGGGGATGAAGGTAATGAAATGAACGCACACCGAGAAGCGTTTTACTGACAAAGCCGCTAACCGATCTCTTCCAGCTCGGCCCAGCGCTCGTATAGCGTGCTTGTCCGCTCCCGTGCCGTCTCCAATTCAGCAGTGAGTTCACTGGTCTGGTGCCCGTGACTCACGTGAAAGTCCGGCGAGGCAAACAGCGTTTCGAGCCGCTCCACTTCCGCCTCGGCCTCGAGAATTTCAGCCTCCATCGTCTTGAGTTCCTGCTGCTCCTTCCACGACAGCCGCCGCGGCTTCGATCGTGCTTCCGGGACCGGGGCCATTTCCGGCTCACTGGGTTCCGCAACCGGTGCCGTGACCTCGCGGCGTGCCAGGTAATCGTCGTAATTGCCATGGGTATACGTCACCACCCCATCGTCCTCGAACGCCAGCAGCCCGGTACAGATGCGATTGAGGAAGTAGCGATCGTGACTGACGGCGACGACACATCCATCGAAGTCGGCCAGCGCCTCCTCCAGCACACGCAACGTCGGCAGGTCCAGATCATTCGTCGGTTCGTCGAGGATGAGAAAGTTGCCGCCGTCCTTGAGAATCTTGGCGATCAGCAGCCGGCTGCGCTCGCCGCCGGAGAGCTGGGCGACGCGCGTGTTCAACCGTTCGTCGGTGAAGAGGAAGCGCTTGAGATAGCCGCGCAGGGTGGTTGAGGTGTCGCCCAGGCGGACATGATCACCACCCTCCCCTACCGCCTCCATTGCAGTCTGTTCCTCGTCGAGCTGCACGCGTGCCTGATCGACGTAGTTGAAGCGTGTCAGCTCACCGATGGCCACCTCGCCCTGGCTTGGCGGCAACTGCCCGAGCAGCACCTTGAGAAGCGTTGTCTTGCCGGCACCGTTGCGGCCGATGATGCCGAGCCGCATGCCCTTCTCGAAATGCAGCGACAAGTCGCGCACCAGCTGTTGCCCGCCAAGCTCGATGCCGACATTGTCGAGCTCGACGATACGGTTGCCGAGTTGCGGTGCCGGTGGGATCACCAGATCGACGTCGCGCTCGGCGACGTATTCGGCCTGCTCCGAAGCTTCCTCAAAACGATCAATGCGGCTTTTCTGTTTGGTCGTCCGAGCCTTCGGTCCGCGGCGGATCCAGTCGAGTTCACGACGCAAGAACTGCTGCCGCTTATGGTCCTCGACCTGCGCCGCGGCATGCCGCGCCGCGCGGGCCTCCAGATACTCGGTGTAGTTTCCCTGGTAACCGTAGGACTGGCCACCGTCGAGATCGATGATCCGCGTTGCCAGCCGATCCAGAAAGAACCGGTCGTGCGTCACGAAGATACAGCTGCCCCGGTAACCGCGTAGGAATTGCTCGAGCCACTCGATCGTCGGCGTGTCGAGATGATTCGTCGGCTCATCGAGCAGCAGCAGTTCGGGATGCGCGACCAGGGCACGGCACAGGGCCACCCGCCGGCGTTCGCCGCCGGACAACGTGCCGACCAGCCGGTCACCGGCC
>CAJWLW010000136.1 GCA_913042885.1 uncultured Lentisphaeria bacterium
TTCCGCGCCAGAATCGAAGCCGCGCCTACGGCAATATCCGCCTCGGCTTTCGGCATCTGCTCGAGCGTGATCTGCTTGCCAAGTTTCATCAGCGCGTTCTGAACCGTTGACTTGCGACCGAACTGATCGGAGATGGCGCGCGGGCAGTCCGGTGTCTTTTCGAGAACGTCCTCGAGAGCACGGGCATGGCCCCAGCCGAGCATGGCATTGAGGTTTGCAAATTTTTCATACAGTCGATTGTAGGTCTCCGGGCCGATACGGACGACAGCGAAGCGGCCTTTGACGATATTGCGGATCTTTCCAGCCAGCATGCCGATCTTCTTGTCGCTCTTGATCATTTTTGAATCCTGCACCCCTTCCTCGAGCAGCGTCGCAGCACAATCGCCGTCGACATAGACGGCAGCTATGACCAGCGGACCAAAATAATCACCTTTACCGCTCTCATCGATACCGATATGTGGTTCGAACATCTGTGGACTCTCCTCCCGGGCGACGACCGATTCATAGCCCATCCGCACTTCCTTCAGGATCCGGGGCTCCAGGATGAACTGCACAAACTCCTCCGTGCCTTTGCCCTGGATGCTGAACTTGCCGGACTCGTAGGCAACAGCCGTGGTTTTTTCCTTACGCGCCCGCCACAGGGCGTAGGGCGCCTCGTCCAGCTCCCAGTTTTCTCCCTGCAGAATACTGTGCAACTGTTCGGCCTGATCACGGCTTAGTTTGCATACATAGTTAGTTGTAGCCATCGATGATATCGCTTGTGGTGTCGTTGCGTGAATCGATATTGTCGCTTCCATGCCACGGAATTCCAGACTGTTCCGGATATTCCTGCAACTTTTTGCGTGATCGCACCGGGTGACCTCTGAGTATTGAACACCGCTATGGAGCCGGTCGCACGGTTTCAAACACCATTGCTGCGGTCACTGCCGGCTTGTTCGCTCGTCTCTCGGAGTACGATCTTTGCCTCGCCAAGGCTTTCTTGAGCCCGGTGACCCCGGGCCTATGCGCCGTCGATGCCGAGCACGGATGCATCGTGGAACATCGGGGCGAATCAGGAGGGGGATTGCGAGTACACGCAATCAATTCTGCTGATTACCCAGGAAAAACAGCAGCCATGACGCTCTCCTCGGTTACCGCCGCGGGCAACTGCTCGAAGACATAGTCTGTCCGCGTCCCCAGGAATCCCCCCACGTACTCCGATACGCCTGTGCGAAGCATCCTATCCAGCGGCTGAAACCGCTCGCAAACTTGTTGAATTTCTGCCGCATCAAAACTGCGTTGCATTTGCCTCTTCAACTGCACGTTGTACGAGACTGTGCTATCTCCCGGAACATACTTTCCATCATCTGACTTACTGAACTCAAACAAGTTGCGGGCAACTTTCGACAACAGGATGACACAAGTGAGCCGGCCCTCACCGCCCAGATGTAAACGCGTCACGCCGGCACTGAATTTCTCTCGATCACCCGCCAACAAAGCCCGAAACACATCGCCAATGACCATTGACTCGTCGCGATACAACGCGAATCCGTGCGCCAGAGCCTGGCGCTCCGGCGAGTCATCCGGAAAAAAACTGCAGATACGTTCAGGCAGACCACAACAGTTGTGGTTCGGCAAGGCCTTGCCAAACGTCCGGTATCCGAGGTGTATGGTACGTCGTTTCTGCTTCGTATACTGGTTCGCCCAATGGAGCAGCATGCTGTTATACACAACCCCGTCGCCTGCCTTCAGATCGGCAGCAATCTCACCGGGAAGAGGCATCTGTGCGCCGCCGTGGCGCTTCAACTGATCCGCTTCCAGTCCAGAATTCAAACGTCGGTGGCTGCCGGGGATGAGGTGCAGGATCGCTTCGTCGCAGAGCGCGATATTCCATTGGCTATAGGCGGGGCCATTGGCCTCGAGATCGTCAAGTAAAACGCTCAACGGACCATCATGATCGGGTCGGATATCACGATGCCAGTTGCGCGGGTCGGTGCCCTCCGGCTGTCCTGGCCCTAGCGGCGTGTCGGGATCGAATTCAGGGTTGCAGAGCACACTCAAAGCGCTCAGGGCAATCGTGCTCGGCGAACAATCCAGCAGCCTGCTACTCAAGCCCATCGTGTTCTCATGCAGAGGGAACCTGACTAAGTCGAGCATGTCGGCATCAACCCGCGCCGCCAGGTCTAAACGAGGCACTGAGGAGGCTGAGAACTCGGGATTCAAGTCATGTTCCCGCTCGACAATCTCGTCGACCATGCTGCAAAGGGACACCAACTGGTCGGCGGGAACAACATCGCGCACGATGACGTAACCGTCGCGGAGGAATTGCTCACGTTGTAGGGCAATCTCGGGCATGCGGAAATCTCCGATCAGTTGTACACCAGGGGAAGTGCATGTGTAAAAAGCGCCATTAAAACTCGTCGGCAAACGATCGGTCACTCTCACGGCCCTGCACATACGCCTTCTCGGCATCGTACACGGCATCGAATCGCAGCGAATCATTGAGACTGACTGTGGACATTGCCATCGCCCCCGGTGCCACCTCGATGACCTTAAATTCGAACGGCACTTCAACCAGCGCGCTCGAGGTGACGAAGTGGACGCCTTCATGCACAACATGCATATTCATATGGTTGTGTCCGCCAAGAACGCACTTGAGGTTGGGATGCCTGGACACCAGTTCAATGAAGGCCGCCGTAAACGCCGACGCCGCCGGATCAAGCGGCTCGGCAAGGACCGTCTGCCCTTCTGGCACCTCGAAAACCGGGCTATGGGTCTGCACGATATGCGGCAGGTCCGGTTCGGAATCCAGTGCTTCCGTGAGATAGGCCAACTGATCCGTCGAAAATTGCGAATCTAATGAATCACGCCAGTAGTATGGTTCCTCACACCAGTGATTGGGAACCACGTGAATGCGGCAATCTTCTGTGGCAACAGTGTACATCGGCTTGCCGCTGTCGCCAAAAAATCCCGGCGAAAGAGCCAGCCAGCGTTCGACTGCATTCGGCGCATCCAGATCATGGTTTCCCAGACAAAGATGAACAGGAACGCCCCAGTCGAAGGCCGTCACCGCTGCGATAATTCCTGCGTCTGACAACGTATTGATCATGTCACCGCCGTGCAGCACAAAGTCGATGTCGCCCTGGCCGTGTAAATATGTTTTCAGCGCCATTAGAATCTCCGCAATATGCTCCGGATATCCTTGCTGGCGCAACTTGACCTCATCGGCGCCCATATGGGTATCGGAAATATAGATGAATCTTGTCATTCTTTGCGTCAATTCCTTGTCTACAAGCTGTTGCCGACAAATCTCACTGTAGTTCACCGGCCATGAACGTCGAATAAAATCAACAAAAACATCTAATCTCCCGCTTTCTTCTTTCCTTTGTGGTGTACCTTTTCGCGAAACAACACGTAAGGAAACGATTGGCTATGGAAATCCGCAAACCGAAAATCGGACTGTTCGCCGGCGGCATTGAATGCTACTGGGTCGACATGTCCATGGACGAATTGCCCGCTCGCCTGCAACAGGATGTTGACCGCCTGATCGCGAGCCTCGACGGCGAAGTCGTCTTTCCGTGCCTGGCCGGAACCCCTGCCCAATCCGCCGAGGCAGGCCGAGCCATACGCGAGGCACAATGCGATATCGCCGTCGTCTATCACGCCACCTTCATCGCCGACGACATGACGGTCGCATTCCTCGACGCGCTCGGCGAGCAGATCCCGGTGCTGCAACTGCACTCGCAGGGACTGAAAGGCATCCCAGACGATTTCTCACTGATCGACTACGGCACGTGCTACGGCAACAACAGTGCTATCCAGGCAATAACCACCCTGCGTCGGCTCGGGCGCGACCTCAAACTGCCGCTGGTCGTCGGAGAGCTCGATGATCCCGCGTTCCAGGCCCAGATCAACGGCTGGTGCCGCGCCGCCCGTGCCGTCAACGCACTAAAAGGCGCCAACGTCTCGTTCCTGCCGCATTGGGTGACGTCCTTCGCGCTGTGGGACACCGTCCCCGATCCGCTCACCATGTACCGGCAGACCGGCGTGAAGATAGACTTCCGCTACGTTTCGGAGGTCAAGGAGCGCATGGACGCTGTGTCGGATGCTGCAGTGACTGCACTAGTGGAGGAAATCTACAGCAGCTACGAAGTGATGGAGCCGCCACGCGAAGAAGTGGAGCGCGCCGCCCGGCATGCATTGGCACTGGAGCAGTTATGCAACGATTTTGCCATAGATGCATTGGCCTGCGAGCCCTTCGACCAGCTCGCGAAAGTGACCGGCTGCATGCCCGCTTACGAGCTCGGTAGATTGGCAGACCTGGGTGTCGTGGTCACGATCGAGGGTGACCTGCAGGTGGCTGTCGCCGGGCTCATGCTCAAAGCGCTGACCGGGCGCACCGGGCAGTTTTTCGAACACCTCATGTTCGACACGGAAAAAAACTGGATCCTCGGCGGCCACGACGGTGGCTCAACGCCGTTCTACATGGCCCATCCGGATCAGCCGATCAAAATACGCAACACGATGTATGTCGACTTCAAGAAAACGGATTTCGCCTTTGACTATGGCGTCGTTCCCGAGTTCATCGTCAAGCCCGGCCCGATCACCATGCTCAATCTATGCCAGATCCGAGAGAACGAGAATCGTCATGCCATGCGCATTGTCACTGGCGACGCAGTCGACACACACGCACGCCCGATCCACATGGAACACACGATTTTCCAGCCGCATATGCCCGTGACGCAGTACTACTCGCGGCTGGCGGAACTGACCGTCGACCACCACTTCGCACTGATCCACGGCGAGCTCGAGGACGACCTGATCAAGATGGCAAAGATCATGGACATGGAAGTGGATTGCGTCTGCACCCGAGATTGATCACGGCAAACACCGAACGCAGTTCTTAAAATTCCTAAAAATGCTTACTCACGAACAAATCGACAAATTCCATCACGACGGATTCCTCAACGCCGGCCCCGTCCTCGAGATAGACGAACTTGAGGAACTCACCACTGAACTGCAACGCATTATCGACATCGGTCCGGACGGCTTCGAGGACGGCACAGGACCGGTGGCTTTCCGGGACCTGCACCGATTGGGCTACGAAGAGACTGGGGAGGCCAAACCGGACAGCACCGAGCACACACCCGTCTGGCAGATTATCAATATCTGGGAAGCCTCGCCGCTCTTCAGAAAACTGATTTTCCAACCGTTCGTTGTCGAGGCGATCGCCCAGCTCACTGGTTTCGCAAACCTGCAGGTCTGGCATGACCAGGTGCAATACAAACCGGCCGGTACCGGCGGCGCCACCACCTACCACCAGGACGCACCGCTGTGGCCGAGCATCGAACCGATGACACCGGTGTCCGCCTGGATCCCGTTCGACGACGCCGAGATAACCAACGGCTGTATGTGGATGGTCCCCGGATCGCACATGTGGGGCGAGCACATCGACTACGTTACGGCCCAGACACAGTTCCAGGAAATCGAACAAATGACCGAAATCGGACAGGACTTCACGCCTCCAGCCGAGGCGCCCGTGCAGGAAATCAAAGCCGTGGCATGCCCGGTGAAGCGCGGCGAAGTGCATTTCCACCATTCGCTGACCTGGCACGCATCACCGAAGAACCACTCCGAGCGACCCCGCCGCGCTCTGGCCATTCACTACATGAACAGCGAAGCAACATACACCGGGCGAGACCACTGTATGCGGCAATTCATCGAGGTCGCGGTAGGCGAACCGATGATCAATGCCGGACCGCATTTTCCGATCGTGCGCAAAGACGGCGTGACGCAGGAAGCGGGACGAGAGTTCAACGAACCTCGGCGCTCGTGATTCGCAGCGTTGGGTCTTCGCGGTAGAGGCAACTTACACGCTTGAAATGACGAACAGGCTCGTCCTATTTTCGAGCAATCTCGAAAGCGCGTACTTGCATCGCCGGGATCTTGAACTTCCCGGGCAGTTCGATGCAACCGCCCTCGCCTGCGGAGCATTCGGCCGCCTGCCAGTTGGAGCGGCCGTCGAGCATCCGAACCTCGACGCGGCCTGCCGACGCCAGCACCGGCAAACGCAACGCAAGTTTCGAGACATCGTCGAGGCTGAAATTGGCTAATCCCAGAAACACACGATCTCCGGCACTGTTCTGCCGGTAGACCACCTGCAGATCGTAAGCCGTGTCGAAACCGAAACGCACCGGTAGTTCTCTTTGCGTCACCCACTCGAGCATCGCCTCGACCTGTGTCTTGCGCATCGACGTCACCAGCCCACCTTCCCCGGTCGCATCACTCAACCGGAACGGCAGCACAGCGATACGCCCGCCACCCCACTCACGCACCCACGAACTGACGCCCAATGGCTTGCCGTCCTGATCGAGCAACTCGTGCAGCGGCGTAAATTCCTCAGTATCGGGCAGCTCGAACACAGGCAGGTCTCGGCGCACCGCAGACAAGGGATCCATCGTCTGCCGCCGGCCCGCAGCCTCCCCGTTGATTGCCGAGTCGGCAAATTGTTCGGCGGCAGGGAACCCCGGCACCGGCAACAATTCAGCGCCACCGATAATATCGTTGCGGCCCAAATGCTGCAGCACTTCAAAGGCATCGCGATCGATGATCATGCCCGCAGCCGCAAACTCCGCAAGTTCGGCCTGTCGCGCCAGCGGCGAATTACCGATCAGAATGCGACCGTCTCCGCCATCCGGCCACAGGGGCAACCCCAGCCGTGCCAGAACACGCGACTCGGCCATATTCAGGCTGCAAATATCCTCTACTTTCGCTCGCAAGCCGATGATGTTTTCACTCAACTCGAGGCTTACCCCTCGCGTCTGCCAGTCTGCTGAGGCGACGAACGGCGTGACCGCTTCGATCTGCTTTTTCGCATCAGCGATCGCTTGCCGTGCCGGCTTATCGATGCGGGAGTTGCTGATTGTGCTGCTGACGTACCCATGCATGGCACCCCAGACAAGTTTCATCTGAATCACTCGGGCACTGTGGTTGTAGCCGGTACCGGGCCACGTCTCGAGTTCCGGCCAGCCGTCGTATGACGAGCCAAATGCCCGCTGCATGCCCCAGCACGGTGCATAGACACTCCAGCCGAGCCGGTCCAGGTCCGTGTAAGCACCATATTCCGGACGCGCCAAGCCCCGTGTCTGCGGATTCAGTACGCGCCCGATCTCCCGCGCGCATGGGGCGCCAAAAAACAACACGGTATGCGACGGCGGCATAAAGCCGATACGCATCTGGGGCGCAACATCATGAACGGCATCGGCCAGGGACCGGGCACAATCGATCAGCGTTCTGTCCTGCAGTTGGCTCCATTGCACCGCTGTATCAGTCGGCAACGGCGTCGGCGATTCCAAGGCTGCAAGCAACTCCTCGCAAGTCCACGCGCGCCCAGTGATCTCTGCGAACGCCGCAAGGTGCAAATCGCAGAAGCACTGGCCGCCCTTGTTCTTGTAGCGGAAGTCGTCATCGATCCAGATTTCATCGACTCCCTCGACACCGGCGTAGATTGCATACGTCTCGGCGGTGTAGGCCTGGAAACCTGGATCGATCGGGCAATAAGTCTCGTAAAACACCTGGCCGTCGAAGTCGATTTGGTGCTGGTACGGCAGCGGATTCGAGCGCGGCGGTGACATGTTCATGCCGAGCGTAGTATGAATATTGATGCCCACCCCGAGCCCCGCTGATCGAAACGCCTTTACGGCCTTCTCAATAATCACTGCGCGGCGGCGGCTTTCATCGAGGTCGTGGTGGCCCGGTTCGATATGGCCGTAGACGTTGAATAACATGACCCGCGTCAGCCCGACCCGGCGCGCGCGTGCAATAATTTTTCTGCGGCCGGCAACAGTTTCGAACTCCCCCATGGCGAGGCGTTCTATGAAATCGTTTGGCATATAATCAATCCTCTCGAGATGATGCGGCTCACACAGGAAACGGTGATAGTATCCGAAAGGGTGTGGATTACAAACTCGTCAAAGACGGCAAGGCACCAGCGGTTTCCAACGGGTCTGTTCACCAGTATAGTGTGGTATGGTTCGCGCATTACTCATCCTCCTGCTGATTGCCACAACAGTTCAGACGATTGCCCGCGATCGCTTCTGGCGTCTCGACGGCAAGCGCGTAGAAGCGAAACTCGTCGGTGTCGAAGGCAAGAACGTACTGCTGCAAGACGAATCGGGCGGCACGCACGAAGTCCCCATCGCCGATCTGTCCAGGCACGAACAGAACATCATCAAGCGCTGGCAGAAGAAACATCCGAAACAAACCGACACCCGCGAGAAAACTGACAACAAGCTACGCAAACTCGAAATCAAAGCCGCCGAGATCATCAACGATATCCGTAACGAAAAGGGCCTCAGCCGCCTGACCTTCGACAGCAAGGCGGCAGATGTCGCCCGCGCCCATAGTCGCGACATGGCCGAGCGGGACTATTTCAGCCACAGGGGCAAAGACGGCAGGACGCCGTTCAAACGCATACGCGATGGCGGCGTGGATTACCGGGCCGCCGCCGAAAACATCGCGATCAACAACTCAGCCGGCGGCGCCGCCAAGGCGTGGATGAACAGCAAGGGGCACCGCACCAATATCCTCAACGGTACTTACAACCGGACCGGCATGGGCATCTGGCGGAAAGACGGCCAGCTCTATCTGACCCAGGTATTCATGGATTGAGCCCGCATCAATCTCCCCCCCCCCGCTTGATCCACTCCTCTTAATCGAATACGCGTGGATCGATCAGGAGTGAGAAGAGCCCGCATCACGGTGCTTCACGAGCCAGGCGATATACCGTGCCTGCATGGCTTCCGAAAAGCCATGGCCAAACCCCGACTCAACGAAATGTTCGGCGGCACCCCCGGCGGCGTTGATCAACCGCACCGTCTCCGCATTGACTGCCGCCGGACAGTCGGCATCCTCCCCGCCGTCCATGAACAGCACCGGGCGATCAATGAACCGCTCCGGATGCGATTGCGTTGCAAACTCTGCACACCACTCGTCAGACCAGGTGCCGACCTGAGCCTGGCGGCACCAGTCGTCGGCTTGGTAGAAACTTGAACGCCCGACGATAGAAGTCATCGATACGTATCTTTTCTCCTCGGCAAACACCATCTGGGCAATCAACCCGCCCATCGAGGCACCGCCAACCTGCGGGCTCGCCGTCGAGACATACGGCAGTCCGAGCACAGCGTCAAGCAAAGCCGATCCCTCCTGCCGCGTGCGCTCCATGGCATCGCAGATGAATGCCCAGCCATTAAACGTCACGCGACTCTCCCACGCATCTGTCTTCCGGTCACCGTGCTCCACACAGTCCGGCATTACCACGACAAATCCCGCCTCGACCGTGCCAGCCATCTCCCGCGCCTCGCCGCTGGTGGACTTGTCGCTGGTCCAACCATGATAATGAATTAGAACAGGCGCCTCGGTCAATTGATCGTCACGGTGCACCACGCACGGAATTCCGGCAATCTCTTCAAGAGTGAGTGAAAGCATTTGATTGGCAGGGTTGAGGGGGGGTGGTCGCGTGAAGGTCTCCGAACACGCGTTTTCGAACGGACTCCGCTCACTCGGAAAGCTTCGAACTATGAACATAGCCGAGACACGCCAGTCGAGTACCACAAACACAATCATTTTTCGTCTTCGCCATTTCGCAACGATGCACTATTTTGTGAGCTGAAACCTGAAACCACCCTCCCCTCCCCATTCTATGCCAACAGCCAGACTCATCTACGCCGACAGCGAGCGCTGTGCCGACATGCGCTATGCCACCGGCATGTTCGTTCCGGACCCGTTCATCTGGGTCACTATCGGCCGGACAAAAATGATGATCGTCAGCCCGCTCGAAATCGGGCGGGCCAGCCTCGAAGCACCCCGCGGCACGAAAGTGATCGCTATCGACGCTGCTCGCCGGGAATTCAACGCGCGCGACGCCAGGCCAAGCAGCCTGATCGCCGCCCTTACCCGGGCCTTCAAGATCCGCAGGTGGGAGGTGCCCGGATCGTTTCCAGTCGGCCTCGCACAGGCACTGGGCAAGCGACGCGTGACTGTGCGTGCAGCCAAGGGCGCCTTCTTCCCAAAGCGTGAATTGAAGACGAAGCGGGAAATCGCCATGGTCAAAGAAGGTCAGGAACTGGCCGAAGCCGGACTCAACGTCGCGCTCGACATCCTCGCGAAGTCAAAGATTCGTGGTGGCTACGTCCATTGGCGCGGCGCAGTCCTGACCTCTGAGCGGTTGCGTGGCGAAATCGATGCCACCATCTCGCGGCTCGGCGGGATCGCCGCCAATACGATCGTCGCCTCCGGCAGCCATGGCGCCGACCCGCATAACTGCGGCAGCGGCCCGATTCTCGCACATTCGCCGCTTATTTTTGACATCTTTCCACGGGTCACCGCCACCGGCTACTTCGGCGATCTGACGCGAACCGTGGTCAAGGGCAAGGCGACACCAGTCGTTAAACGCGCCTTCGCGGCCGTGCGCAAGGCACGCAATCAGGCCAAACGCATGATCAAGCCGGGGATCAAAGCCAATTCCGTACACAACGCCGTGCACGAAATTTTCGAAGCCGCCGGTTTTGCCACGGATGCTGCCGCCGATCCGCCGCACGGTTTTTTCCACGGCACCGGCCACGGCGTCGGTCTCGAAATTCACGAGGCGCCCAGGCTCGGCACACTCCCCAACGTTTTGCGTATCGGGCAGGTAGTAACCGTGGAACCCGGGGTATATTACCGGGAATGGGGAGGCATGCGTCTCGAAGACGTTGTCGCCATTTCTCCGGGCGGCTGCCAGTCCCTGACAAGCGTATCGAGCTTTCTCGAAATACCGTAACCATTTGTACGAGACCTGCCTGATGAATATCCCTGTCTGCCTGACTATCGCCGGAAGTGACAGCAGCGGCGGCGCAGGAATCCAGGCCGATCTCAAGACTTTTGCATATTTCACGACGTATGGCACTTGTGCCGTGACCGCGATCACGGCCCAAACCCCCGCGGGCGTCTCCAGCATCTATCCGGTCCCGGTCGATGAGGTGCTTTTGCAGTACCGTGCTGTGACCGACACGATGACCGTCAATGCGGTCAAGACCGGCATGCTGACCAACGCTGACATCGTCGAGACAATCTGCGACGAGTTCGCTGAACTGCGCGGCATCCCGATCGTCGTCGATCCGGTCATCATCGCCGGAAGCGGCGACCGACTGGTCGAGGAGGAGGCAACCGAACTAATCCTGGAACGGCTTCTGCCGCTGGCCACGCTGATCACGCCCAACGTGCTGGAAGCCGAGATGATCCTCGATCAACCGTTGCCCGACAACATCGCACTGGTTGAAGCGGTGCAGCAACTCACCGATGATTTCAACTGCGCCGTCATGCTCAAGGGCGGACACCATTCCGACAAGGATTCCGCCATTGACTACCTGGCGACGAATGACACCACGTACCGGCTGCGGTCGCCACTGGTCAATGCCAGGTCGTCGCACGGTACCGGCTGCACACTCAGCGCCGCCATCGCCGCCAACCTGGCAAGCGGCAAAGACCTGATCACCGCCGCCGCCGCCGCCAAGGCGTACGTCCATCACAGCCTCGTCAACTGCAGCAACGTCGGCCCCGAAGCCTGGGCAATGGTGCA